>JBBAEW010000029.1:0-23375 GCA_041655695.1 Saccharofermentanales bacterium | reverse complement strand
GTTTCTTAAAATCTAATTTAAGGTTGCTAAGGATCGAGCAGCGTTCTTTAGCAAGAAAACAAAAAGGATCAAACCACTACAAAAAACAAAAATTAAAAGTTGCACTTTTGCACGAACACATTAAAAACCAAAGACTTGACTATCTACATAAAATCACTAGATATCTTGTAGATAATTATGACACAATTTGTATTGAAAATCTTGCAACATCTAACATGATGAAAAACAAAAAGTTAAGTCGTGCAATTGGTGACGTGGGTTGGTATATGTTTAAATCATTTTTAGAGTATAAGTGTGACTGGTACGGGAAAAACCTATCAATCATTGGTAGATTCGATCCTTCGAGTAAAACATGTTCAAAATGTGGTTCAATAAATAAAGATTTGACATTAAATGACAGAGAGTGGACATGTCAAGTATGTGGTTATCAACATGATAGAGATATAAACGCTGCAATAAATATAAGAAATTTTGGGTTGAGGAACCAACCCAGCGTCACTAAAAGTGAATGGTTGCATTGTGCTTGTGTCGTAGAAACACATCAGTCTTTAGCTGATGTGTAGTTCATATTTAAATGTTGGTAAATATATAATTTTGGATTATAATGAATGGGATAAAATTTATACTATTATTAGAAATAATGGATTATTGCCACCTTCGTACAGACCAAAAAAAATAAAAAGAACATTTGAAAAATTAAATGAAAGATTTGATTTTTATCGTAATAATGATGATATAAGTGATTTGAATTTAAAATTTAGTATAGGAGAATATGTCATATTAAAACCAGATGCATTAAAAATTCATTTAGAATATATTAATGGTATTTCTGGAGAAAGTCAAAATACTATAGATAAAATTTCTAAACAAATTGGTAAAAAATTAAAAATTAAAGAAATTGCTCGACATATTTTTACTGATAAACTTTTTTTAGAACTTACTGATGAAAATAATATTACAATTTATATATCTATTAATAGTGTTACTAAAAAACCATATTATACAAAAAAGAAAACAAATAAAAGAATAATAGAGAGTTTATTTAGTGGTGAATCAGATTTTAGAGTATGGTGTAATACAACAGAAAAATCAATAGAGTTTGAACAATTATTATATGATTGGGGATGGAAATGGAATACTGATTTTAATGATAGAATTAATGTGAATGATCCAATGACATTTCTATTCTTTTTTGATATTGAAAAATTTGATTCGTATTCTCATAAAATATCAGATGGATTAGATTTATTAAAATATCCAGAAGATTTATCAAAAATTTATTATAGATTTAATAAAATACCTATATATGAACCAAAAAATAAAAATAAAAGAATTTTATAAACAAATATTTAAAATAAATATAGATTTAAATCAATGGTCATACATTGATTTTTTTTATATAAAACAAATCCATTAAAATTACTATATAAATAAAAAATAACTTTAATTGATGATTTTAACAAAAACTGTCAATATTAAATTAAATAAACGATTAATTGATAAATATGGTTATATTGGTAATAGTGGAGATATTATAACAATAGATGTTAATGATTTACCTATATATTCAACAATAAAAGTTGAAGTTAAATGTGACAATTGTGGACAAACTAGATATTTATCATATGGGTTATATTTAAAAAATTTTAAAAAAAGAAATATTTATACTTGTTATAAGTGTAGTAGAGATTTAAAAATCAAAAAAACCAAATTAGAAAAATATGGAGATGAAAATTTTAATAATATTGAAAAATTTAAAGAAACATGTTTAGATAAATATGGTAGTATATCACCATTATCTAATGAAGAAGTTATTAAAAAATCAAAAAAAACTAAATTAGAAAGGTATGGTGATGAAAATTTTAATAATTTTGAAAAAACTAAAAATACTAAATTAATTAAATATAATGATCAGTATTTTACAAATATTGAAAAAATTAAAAAAACTAAATTAGAAAAATATGGAGATAAAAACTACACCAATTTTGAAAAAACTAAAAAAACAAATAAAAAGAAATATGGTGTTGATTACCCATTACAAAATGTAGACATTTATAACAAAACAATTGAATCAATAATTAATAAATATGGTGATTATATTGTGAAGTTAGATGAATTTAGAAAAATACAATCATTGACCAAATCAAAAACAGATTTTAATAAAATAAAAAAAAAATATACGGATTTAGAATTTATAGATAAAAAAAACGGAAATTATTATATAAAATGTGATATTGGACATGATCATATATTTGAAATTAATTTTAACTTATTTTTTTTAAGAAAATTACACAATTCTATTTTATGTACAAAATGTAACGATCCAAAAATCAAACATATATCTAGTTTTGAACTAGAAGTTAAAAAATTTTTAGATGATAATAATATTAAATATGAATCAAACAATAGAAAAATATTAAATGGAAAAGAATTAGATATATACATTACAGACAGTAATATTGCATTGGAATGCAATGGTATATATTGGCATAGTGAAATTTTTTTAGATAAAAATTATCATCTTAATAAATATTTAGAGTGTAAAAACAAAAATATACAATTAATAAATATATGGGAAGATGACTGGATATATAAAAAAGAAATAATAAAATCTATTATCTTAAATAAATTAAATAAAACACAAAATAAAATATTTGCAAGAAAATGTGAAATAAAACCAATTAATGATATTAAATCGATAAGAAATTTTTTGAATAAAAACCACATACAAGGATTTGCACCTTCTACCATAAAAATAGGACTTTATTATAATAATGAAATTGTATCAATTATGACATTTTCATATAGATATATAAATAAAATAAAAACATTAGAATTAGTTCGTTTTTGTAATCTATTAAATACTAATGTTATTGGGTCATTTAATAAATTAATGAATTATTTTAAAAATAATTATAAAAATAGTGAAAATATTATTACTTATGCTGATTTATCTATATTTAGTGGAGATGTATATAATAAATATAATTTTATAAAATGTGATAATATAACTCCTCAATATTATTGGGTTATAAATGGTATAAGAAAACATCGATTTAATTATAATAAGAAAAAATTAATTAAAGAAGGATTTGATCCAAATTTAACTGAAGTAGAAATAATGAAGGAAATAGGATATTTTAGAATTTGGGGAGTTGGTATACAAAAATGGATTTTAAAAAATTAATAATAGATAAAAATGACACGAAAAACAGCAAGTGAGAAGTATGTAAAATTAACTCAAATAGAACACGTATTATTAAGACCTGATACTTATATAGGTTCAGTATCATCTGAACAAAGAGATATATTTGTAGCTACAAATTATGATAAAATTAGTGATACTAAAATAGAACTTAAAAATATAAATTATAATTCGGGGTTCGTTAAGTTATTCGATGAAGTAATAACTAACGCATCTGATTATTCTATAAATACCGGTAAAGTAACATATATAAAAGTAGATATAGGTGAAGACTGTATATCAGTTGAAAATGATGGACCAGGTATACCGGTTGTAATTCACGATAAAGAAAAAATTTATATTCCTGAAATGATTTTCGGACATATGTTAACAGGTTCTAATTATGATGATTCAGAAGAAAGATTTGGTGGTGGTAGAAATGGGTTAGGTGTTAAATTAGTTAATATTTATTCTAAAAAATTAATAATAGAAACTGCAGATGGTAACAAATCATATAAACAAGAATTTAAAAATAATTTATCATCAATAAATAAACCAATAATTAGAAAATCAAAAAAAAATTATGTTAAAGTAACATACTTTCCAGATTTTGAAAAATTTGAATTAGATGGTATAACAGAAGATTTAAAATCTGTTTTAGTGAGAAGAGTATTGGATATTGCTGCATATAATCCATCAGTTAAAGTGTATTTGAATGGTAAAAAAACACCAATTAACACATTTAGAGATTATATGAAATTATATGTTAACGATAATGATAATTTATATTATGATAAAATAAATGATGAGTGGGAAATAGGTATATTAAAATCACCTACTGATTCATTTAATCAAGTTAGTATGGTAAATGGTATATCTACAATAATTGGTGGTACACATGTTAATTTCATTAGTAATCAACTAGTAAATTCTATAAAAGATAATATAACAAAAACAAATAAAGATATTAATATCAAACCATTTGATATTAAAAATAGAATATTATTATTTGTAAATTGTAAAATTGTTAATCCAGTTTTTGATAATCAAACAAAAGAGAATTTAACATCAAAATTAAATGGATCAACAAAGGATTTTAATATTAATGATAATTTAATAAAACGATTATCAAAAGATGATATGTTTTCTGATATTATAGAGTTATCACTATTAAGAGAAAAAATAAATTTAAGTAAAGAATTAAATAAGGTTGTAAATAAAAGAGTTAGAATTGATAAATTATTAGATGCTAATAAAGCAGGTACAAACGAATCTGATAAATGTCATCTTATGTTAACTGAAGGTGATAGCGCAAGATCTTTTGCAGTTACTGGTTTTTCTCAAACTGGAAGAGATTATTTTGGTGCATTTCCATTAAGAGGTAAACCATTAAATGTAAGAGATGTATCTATTTCAAAAATAAAAGATAACGATGAAATTAAAAATATTATTCAAATACTAGGTTTAGAATTCGGTAAGAAATATAAAAATACCAAAAATCTAAGATATGGTAAAGTTGTAATTTTATCAGATTCCGATTGTTTACATGAAGACACTATAGTTAAAACAATCGATGGTAATAAAAAAATAAAAGATTTAACTTATACTGATAAAGTTTTAACACATACTGGTGAATATAAAGATATTTTAAAAATTATAAAAAGTGTAAAAAATAAATATGTTGTTATAAATATAAATGGTACTGATTTTAAATTTGGAGAATATCATAAAATTCCTGTTTATAGAGATGGTAATGTCAAAAACATTTATGCTAAAGATGTTTTAAAGACTGATTTAATATTAGTTAAAAAATAATATATTTTCCATCTATATATTTTTATATATAAATAAAAAATAAAATAAAATATATGGATGGAAAACAAAATAAAATAAATTGTTTAATTTGTAATAAATTATTTACTAATAATAATTCTTATATTGGATCACATGTTAAGAGAATTCATAACATACTATTAAATGATTATGTTCAAAAGTATTATAAAAATATAAATATTGATTTTAAAAAAGAAAAATGTGGTTTTTGTGATAATTTAGCGATACCTAACATGAAAATAAACCATATTGAAAAAACCTATGAATATAATTATGATAATGGGTATTTATGTGGAGATGATAAATGTAGAAATAATATTTCATTAATGATATTGAATAAACCATATGATAAATCATCATATGATCATATTGGTAGTAAATCTAATTATTTATCAATGTTATATAAGATAGATATTAATGATGCCAAAAATAAAAAGAGAAATCTTAATTATAAAGTAAAGGAAAAAAGCAAAACAAATTTAAATGGGTATATTAAAAGATACGGTGATGAAGAAGGATTAAAAAGATATAATGATAGATGTGATAAAATATCGAAAACATCTAAAAAAGATTGGTATATTGAAAAATACGGTGAGAAAGAAGGTAGTATAAAATGGGAATATAAATTTAGACACAATTCTTCGATTGATGGTTTTATTAAAAAATATGGAGAAAAAGAAGGATTAAAAAGATATAATGATAGATGTAATAAAATAGGTAAAAGTAATAAATTAGATTGGTATATTGAAAAATATGGGGAAAAAGAAGGTAATAAAAAATGGAATAACTATATAAATAAAATTAGAAATATAAGTAAAAAAAGACAAAGTAAATCGTCTTTAAAAATTAAAAAAATATTAGATGAATTAAAAATAAAATATATAGAGGAATTTCAGATAAATGATACACAAAGATTTAGTGATTATTATATAGAGGATTATAACACTATCATAGAGTTTTATGGTAATTATTGGCATTGTAATCCGTTAATATTTGAAAAAAAATTTTATCATCATTATATAAAAATGTCAGCAGAAGATATATGGGAAAAAGATAAAAAAAGAATTGATGATATTTATAAAAACTTCAATGAAAAAGTTAATATAATAATAATATGGGAGAGTTCAGTTATAGATAAAGATTATCTATTAAAAATATTAATAGATAATAAAGAAAAAAATAATATAATATATATTTGATATGAATATAAATTTAAAAGATTACTATTTAGTTAAGCCAAATAGTATAGATATAGTAGAAAGTAGCGATACTAATTTTTATGACATAGAAGTTTATGAAGATAATTCATTTCATATAGTATCAAAAAGTAATGATAAAATTCTTGTACATAATTGTGATGGTTATCACATAAAGGGATTATTAATAAATTTATTTGAACATTTTTGGCCAGAACTATTAAAAATTGATTTTTTATATGAATTTATAACACCTATTTTAAAAATAACAAAAAATAATAAGGATAAATTTTTTTATAAATTATCAGATTATAATAAATGGTTATTCGAAAATAATAATGGTATAGGATATAAGGTTAAATATTATAAGGGTTTGGGTACATCAGAACCATCTAATATTAAATTATTTTTTAAAAATATAGATAAACATTTAATAAAATTTAATTATAATGAGGAAGAAAAAACTAAAGATATTATAGATTTAGCATTTAGAAAAAAGAGAGAAAATGATAGAAAAGAATGGTTATTAAATTATAATCCGGATAATGTAATTGATAAATTTGCCAGTAAAACTACTTATTTATCATTTATGAATAAAGAGTTCATTGAGTTTAGTATGGCGGATAATATTCGTTCTATTCCATCTGTAATGGATGGTTTAAAACCATCACAACGAAAGATATTATATACTTTATTCAAAGTAGATAAAGGTAATGAATTAAATGTAGGTGAATTATTTGGATTAGTAAAAGCGAACGCCAACTATCATCATGGTCCACAATCACTTGAACAAGGTATAATTGGGATGGCTCAAAATTTTCTTGGTTCAAATAATGTAAGTTTATTAGAACCAATTGGTGGATTTGGTACGAGGTTATCTGGTGGTGCAGATTGTTCAGCTGCTAGATATATTAATACAAAAATAAATAATATAACAAAGGATATATTTATACCTATTGATAATAATATAATAAATTATAATAATGAGGATGGTAAAATAGTTGAACCAAATTATTATGTACCTATAATTCCTAATATTTTATTAAATGGTACAGAGGGAATAGGTACAGGATGGTCAACATCTATTCCTAAATTTAATATTTTAGATTTAGTAACATATATAGAAAATAAATTAAAAAATAAAAGAAAAAATATTGAATTACATCCCTTTTATAATGGTTTTAAAGGTGATATTATAATGGATGATGATGGATTAACATATACGTCAAAAGGTATAATTAATAGAGTAAATACAACAACTTTAACTATAACAGAATTACCTATTGGGGTATGGAATGATAATTACTATTCGTTTTTGGATAAATTAATAGATGATAAGGTAATTAAAACATTTAGTAAAAATTGTACAGATACTGATGTAAATATTACAGTTAGGATGACAAGAGAATCATTAGAAAAATTAAATGATGATGATTTAATAAATATTTTTAAATTGACATCTAAAATCAGATTAACAAATATGCACCTCTTTGATAAAGATGGTAAAATTAAAAAATATAATAATCAGTATGAAATAATTGATTATTATTACGAAAATAGATTATATTATTATGAATTAAGAAAAAATTATCAGATAGATGAATTGAATTTTAAAATAAATAAATTAGATAATTTAATTAAATTTATTGATATGGTTATAAGTGGTAAGATTAAAATAAATAATATACCAATTAATACAATTATTAAATCAATTGAAAAATATAAATTTGAAAAAATTAATGAATCTTACGATTATTTGTTAAATTTATCATTATATAAATTTACAAAAGAAAATCTAATTAAATTGAAAAATGAATTTGAAACATATAATAATGAATTAGAATTAGTATCCAAAACTAGTTTAGAAAAAATGTGGTTAAATGATTTATCAGAATTAAAAAAATCTATTAAAAAATATAAAATAGTATGATAACTAGAGATGAATATTTAAACGCTAAATCAATTATTAACCAATATGAGTTAGAACAAAAAAGAATTAGAAGTATTAAAAATACATCTATATCAACAAGTGAATGGGATTTACATAGACAACAATGTTGTAGAGAACATGGTTGTAAATTTGGTAATGATGATTGTCCAGTTGTAGTAGGAATTTTAATACAAAATCAAAAATGTGATAAATGTTATAAATAAAATACAATTAGGTTTATTATGTTATAAAATTTTGTTAAAGAAAACCAACTGATATTCAGTCAGTTGGATGAATTTAACATTTAAAATCATTAAAATATTCAAAAGGACTTTAAATATTTAATATATATTTAATATATATTAAAGTAAATTAAAAGTTCTTTGGAATGATATGTGGTTCTGAAATAAAATCTTGTTTCAGGTAAAATCATGAAAGTTAAAATAATAAAATACAGTCTGGATCAGGGACTGATCAACGGACTTAAAACAAAAACACGGTGAGTCGTTCTCGTTAGAGAAGTCTATGAAACGTGAAACAAATAAATCTTCAGTTTGTTTGTAGTTCATAATATATAAAAACATAATATAATTATATTAATATAATTATTTAAAATTAATATTTATTTAGTGAACATATCCATAATAATATCTTACAGATGGTTTAATAAAGAATTAGAAAATAATTTGATAAACCTATTAAATTATTTATCATGGTTAACTAACAAAGATACTGATATTATATTAGTTGAAATGGATAAGTTATCGACTATTAATTGGTTAGATAAAATAAAAAAGAATCAATTCATAAAACACGTATTTATAGAAGATAAATTAACATTTAATAAATTTAAAGGATATAATATTGGTGCAAACCATTCATCATCTAATATATTAATTTTTAATGATATTAATTCATATATCAAATTAAATAGTTATAATTTTGGCATATCAGAGATAAATAGATTTTTAAATTTTAGTAATACATTAGTTGTACCATATTCTCATATTTATAGTTCAAATAAATATTTAACCGATAAATTTATATCATCAAATTTTAATTTCAATTTATATATTAATGATGAATTTAAGTTATTTAATGAAAATAATTTCTTAAATGATATTTTTATAATTAAGAAAAATTTATTTTTAAATATAGGTGGATTTGATAGTAATTATCATAATAATAAACACGAAGAATTTATTTTTAATAAAAAATTAAAGAAATATAGAATTAAAATTAAAAATGTCAAAGATTCTATTGTTAAATTAACAAATTATAAAACACATTTACCTAACATAATAGATGATGATAAAATTCCATTTAGTATTATAATAACAACAAAAGATGATCAGGATAATATTGAAAATTGTTTAAATTCAATATATGAACAACCATATTTTAATGATGGTAATTTTGAAGTTTTAATTGGCGTAAATGGATGTTATGATACACTTTTTAAAATAAATAAAATATATAATAGATATAATAATCTAAAAGTTTATATGATGCAATCTGAACAAAATAAATCGGTTGTATATAATACATTATTAGATTTAACTACACATGATAGTATTATAACATTTGATGGTTGTTCAATTATGACATCAGAAATGATAAATGTTGTTTTAGAAAACATAAATAATGATATTATAAGAATTAAAGGAACATTTAATGATAATAGTTCTGTTTATGATGATGTTTTATTTTATAAAAAACCTATATTTGAAATATTAGGTGGATATAAAGATTGGGAATATTTATATACGGAAGATTTATTAGATAGATCTAAGAATATGTTAACCATTAAAGATATAAAAAAAGTATTGTATAAAAATAATAAAATATCTATAAATAATGATATAAAAGACATATATAATTGTAAAATCAAAGAAAATAAAACATTAGGAATAATAAATATAAATAAAAAGGTTTCGGAATATACTTATGTAGTAGGTAATTATACCGATAAAAAACCTGTTAGTATAATCATAACGGCTTATCAAGTAAAAGATTACATAGAGGAATGTTTAATGTCAATAGAAAATCAAAAATATTTTAATAATAATGATAATTATGAAGTTTTAATAGGGGTTGATCATTGTCAAGAAACATTAGATAAATTATTGGAAATAAGGCATAAGTATAGAAATATTAGAATATTTATGATGAATGAAAATAAGGGAACATATATAACAACAAATACATTATTAGATATTGTTAAGTTTGATAATATAATTAGGTTTGATAGTGATGATATAATGAGACCAAATATGATTAGTAAAATCATGTCATATTCTAATGATTATAATTTTATAAGGTTTAAATATTATAATATGAAAGTTGATAGTAATGGTAAATTTACTATGAATCATCATAGTGATTATGCTCATGGTGTTGTATTTATTAAAAAATCATTAATTGATGAAATAGGTGGATATCAGCCTTGGTCATGTGCATCAGATAGTGAATTAATGGTTAGATCTAAGGAATTATTAATTGAAAAAACAATAGATGAAGCAATATTTTATAGAAGAATACATTCTAATAGTTTAACAAATAATTTAGAATTTGGTTTTAAATCAAAAAACAGAGAAATGTATAGAAACATGATTGGTAAACACGAAACTATAAAAATAAAAAGGATTGTAAATGGATATGAAGAATTATAAAAAATAAGAATAAATTATGAAACAACCATTAATAAATATATTAACAAGAACTTCAAATAGACCTAACTACTTTAAAGAATGTTTTAATAGTGTTAAAACACAGACATATAAAAATATTAATCACATTATAAGTGTTGATAATGATGAAACTGAAGAATATGTAAAACAATATACTGATAATTATATCAGGGTTAATATACCTATTGAAAATAATCCAAAAACAGTTCAAGGTAGAAGGTATGCTCCTTATAATTTATATTTAAATGAATTGAGAAAACAGTTAAAAGAAGGGTGGATTATGTATTTAGATGATGATGATTCATTTATAAACAATACATCATTAGAAAAAATAGTTAGTAATATTAAAAATGAAGATCAATTAATAATTTGGAGAGTTCTATTTCCTAATAGAGTTATACCAGATCAAATATATTTTGATAGGAAACAGATAGTATTGAATCATTTTAGTGGAATTGGGTTCATATATCACAGTAAGTATGATATATATTCAGAATGGGAAATGTATAGTGGGGGAGATTATTTTTTTATTAAACAATTAGAAAAAATAATACCAGAAAAAATATGGATAGATTCGATATATACACAAATACAAAGACGTACTTCAATGGGAGGTTTTGGTAAAAAAGATGATAAATAAAATGAAAAATGTAGATATTGTTATACTATCATGGGCAAAAACAGAATATTTAAAAAACATGACTGTTTTTTGTATTAAAAATTTATTTAAAACAGAAAAGGATATAAATTTTAATGTTTTCTTATTGGAAAGTAATTCAGGTGTTCAATATAAATTTAATAATAATGTGCATGTAAAATATATGAATGAATCATTTGGTTATCATAAGTTTATGAATATTGGTAGAAAACTAGGAAATTCAGAATATGTAGTATTGTGTAATAATGATTTAAGATTTACTAAAAATTGGGTAAGTAATATAATATTAGAAATGGAAAAAGATAAAGATTTATTAAGTGCTTGTCCATATGAGCCTAATACAAATAAGAATTTGCAATCGTCAGGTAATATTGTATATGGTTATGAAACAAGAACTCATATGAATGGATGGTGTATTTTTCAACGAAGAAAGATATATGATATTATAGGTGATTTGGATGAAAATTTTGATTTTTGGTGTTGTGATGATGATTATGGAATGTCTTTAAGGTATTATAATATAAAACACGCATTAATAAAAAATTCAGTTGTTCATCATGAAAATAATGGAGGAAAATCTTTAAAAAATTTAGATATAGAAACTTCCAGAAAATATACAAATGGTGGCATACAAAAATTTATAAATAAATATGGTCATCTTCCTATATATATGATGAAAAAATAATATTAATTAATGAATAAAAAAGCGATAAGTATAGTGATATCTGCATATAAAGCCCATGAATTTATAGAAGAATGTTTAGATTCAATAGAAAAACAAACATATTTTAAAGATTTTAACGATTATGAAATATTATTGGGATTTGATGGGTGTGAAGAAACCAAAAATAAAGTATTAGAAATTAAAAATAGATATAAGAATTTAAGATTATTTTGGTTTGAAGAAAATAATGGTCCATATCTAGTTTTTAATACATTAATATCAAAATCAAAATATGATATAATTTGTATATTTGGCGCTGATGATATAATGAAAAATGATCATATAGAATCAAATATTAAATTCATGACAATCGGTATGTTTATAAAAACAACTTGTAGTAATTTTAATCATCCAGATAAAAATAAAATACAAATGACATACTCACCAGATGGTTTAATATTTTTTAATAAAAATGAATTTTTTAGTATAAATGGATATGATAATTGGAGATGTGGTGCGGATACAGACCTAAATAATAGATTAAAATCTAATAACATTAAACTTTATATTAACAAAAAATCAACATCATTAAGAAGAATACATATTAATAGTTTAACAAAGATTAAAAAATATGGACATAATAGTGAATATAGAAATAAAATAAAAAAAATAATATATAATAGAAAAAAATTTAAATTGGATAGTTTTCAACTATATGAAAAAGTAATTGAAATTTAATATATAAAATATGAAACATATAATAATATCTCGAATGAAATTTGATGATAAAGAATTATTAAAAAAATATTTAGTAATAACTAAAGATATTTTAATACCATCTTTAAAAACACAAACAAATAAAAATTTTGTTTGGGGGTTAATAATAAATGACGAAGATATAGAATATATTAAGAATGAGTTAGATTTTAATTTTTTATCATTTAAAAATAATAATGCATTTGAAAAATACGCTAAAGAAAATAATATAAATATACAAACAAGACACGATATTGATGATTGGATGTCTATTGATTATGTGGATAAAATACAAGAAATTTATTTAGAAAATATAGATAAATATGATTCTTTTTTAATTCAATCACAACCCATTAAAATTGATTATAAAACAAAAAAAGAAACATCATTATCAAAATATACTAATAGAAGAACTTCTATGCATCTAACATTATGTCAAAAAAATGTAATTAATAATATACATAGTAAAAAACATAATGATATGTATCAATTAGTTAAAAAGATAATAACATTACCAGAAGGATATACAAAATGGGTTATACATGGTGATAATATTAGTTGTAAAAATAAATTAATATAAGTGGAAGATATAAAAAATATTGATATTTGTGTAGTAACATATAATAGATTAGAATATTTAAAATTGTGTATATGGTCAATTTTAGCATCAACTAAGATTAATTATAGATTATTTGTATTATCTGATTGTTCAACTGATGGTACTAATGAATGGTTATTGGAAATGAAGAAAAATGGTAAGATTGATGAAGTTATAATAAATGAAGAAAATATAGGAACTGCGAATTCTTTTAATAAAGTAATAAGGTCTACTGATTCTGAATGGTTTGTTATGTCATGTGATGATATGTATTTTCATAGAGGATGGGATGATGCGGCAATTGGACTAGTAAATGAATATCCTGATTGTGGGATATCAACATTTTATGATTCCATATTAAATGATAAAAACGGTATTATTAAAATAAATAAACATTCTTATAAAATAAAAGCAACTGGAATGGGATCATCAATGGTGTATAGAAAATTATTTGATGATGTGGATGGTTTCTTTTTACCAATAGGTATAAAAATGGGACTTTTTGCTGGTAATTTTAGTATAAGATGTAATCAAACAAAATTAAAAAGAAATAAACAATATTGTACAATACCACCATATTCTATACAAATGAATAAATCTAAATTATCACTAGAATATTTATATATAGATTATAATAATAGAAGGGGAGTAGAAAAAACAAAACATAAAAATATAAAATGATTTATGATATTATAATAGTAACCCCTTTTTATAAAAGAGAAAATATTTTTAAAATATTTTTAAAACATCTTAAAAAAAAACAAAGAAGATGGTATAAATTTACATGCTATATTAATTGGTTCAAATTCAATAGAAAATGAAAAGGATTTAGTTGAATCATATGGTTTTGAATATGTTTATTTTAAAAATAAACCATTATCAAATAAATGGAATTATGGTGTATCATTATTAAAAAAATACGATTTTAAATATTTAGTTGTTTTGGGTTCGGATGATATTATAAGTACAAATTTATTAAATCGTTTAATAAAAATAATGGATAACAATAATTATGATGTATGTGGATTAAAGGATATTTATTTTTATGATATTAATGATGATATTGGTGTACATTGGACTGGTTATAATCAAAAATCAGGTAGATTAGGCGAAACAGTTGGATCAGGAAGATTTTATACTAAAAAACTAGTAGAATATTTTAATTATAAATTATGGGATGATAATAAAAATAAAGGATTAGACATTAATATCTTTAATAAGATTAAAAATATTAAAAAATTTAATATATATACTACACAAATTATAAATAATGAATATTTAATTGATATTAAAGGGGGTGATGAACAGATAACTAGTTTTCAATATTTTAAAAATTTTAATAAGATTGATAATTTAAATATACAAATAAAAAAAATTATATAAAATGGAAATACTTTTTTATCCTGAAAAATTAGAACCTAATAATAAAAAAAGTAGAATAAGTAGAATAATATCTGAAGTTAAAGATATTAAAGTTCATAATGACCCTAATAAATATCATGATTTGCACATATTTTGGAGTTTTACTAGGCATAGTATAAAACCAGATAAAATCACATTGGGATATCCAAATATTATTAATAGAGGATGTTGGGATATTAGTAAAATAAAAGTTAATAATATTTTTAATGATATTTCTATTGATCCAACAGAATATATTGGTGAGTGTGTCGAAAAATATGATAGACAAGGTATGCATAATTTTCATAAAATTGTTAATTGTCCTACATTAAAAAAACCAGATTATATTTATCAAAAATATATTAAAACTATAGAAAATGGTTTATATGTTAGATATAGAGTATCTTATGCAGGTGAAATTACTTATATTAGGAAAATATACCAAAAACACCCATTTGAAACGAATGTTATTAAAGATGAATTAGTTCCAATTAGAAATATTTTTTCAGAAGAACAAGAAATAGATTTTAATAATAAATGTAAAATTTTTGGATTTGATTTAGGTGATGTTGATGTTTTAATAGATAATGGTAATCCTGTTGTTATTGATATTAATAATGTTGTTGGACCTGCTTCAGTTTTACCAAATAAAGATAATTATAATAAAATAGATAAAGCAATAGTAAAATATTTATATAAAATGGCTAATATACCATTTAAAGAAATTGATTTCTATTTAAAATAAAAAAGTTACATGAACACTTTTTATTGATATACTAGGAATTAAATAATATGATATTTTAAATAATTTTATTATTTTTGTAAAAATTTAAAACTATGGCAAAATTCAAATTAGATTCAAAAAATTCTATGATCGGTGGAGTTTGTGCCGGTTTAGAAGATTATACTGGTATAGATGTAACCATTTGGAGAATAATATTTCTAATAGGGATGTTATTAACAACTTTTCCTTTTAGTTTAGTATATATAATTTTATGGATAGTTTTACCAGAAAATTAATATAATTATATGTATAAAAAGGAAATAGAAAGAAAATTCTTGGTTAATAGAAGTTTAATACCAGATATATCAAGTATTAAACCAATTAAAATATTACAAGGGTATCTTAGTAGTATTTACGATTTACTTGAAGTAAGAGTTAGGTCAGAGGAAATAGATAATAATATTGAATATTATTTGATATTAAAAGATAGTGGAACAAAGATAAGAAATGAGATTTGTTATAAAATATCAAAAGACGAATTTGATATATCTATTCAATTATGTGGTAATAAAATAATAAATAAAACTAGATATAAAATACCACACTCAAAAGATAATTCAAAAATATTAGAATTAGATATTTATAGTGATATAGACTTAATCGTATGTGAATATGAAGGAGAATCAGAAATAGATGTTGATACTCTTATACCAGAAGAATGGTTTATTAAAGATATAACAGAAGATTCTAAATATAAGAATTTTAATATCGCTATGAATTTACAAGATTTTAAAAAATAAAAAATCCCTCAATTGAGGGATTTTTTATTTAAAATGTATATTTCCAACCTTGGAATTTGTTATCTTTATTAGTAAAATAACTAGCTGGTTTTCCGGCACCTGCCTCTATTTCTTTAGCAGATGATACAAAAATATTATATTCTTTGTCGTTAAGTATTTCTTTAGCTCTTTTATAAATATTATCTCTAATTTTATATGCTTTATCTCTTTTTATTGTTCTTATTCCTTCTGCTTCCTCTCCAGAATATAAATAATCTTTATATTTATATAATTCTTCTAATAATTCTTGTATTTCTTCATCATCTTTTATTTTATCAAAAATTGGTTCTATTTTAGATAATGCTCTTCTGAATTGTACAAAATTGATCAGATTTTGGATTTTAACATAACCGTGCATAGCACCATACCAAACAAGAGGTGCTAACATAGGAATAGTTGCTAATAATAAATTTCCAATTGATCCTCCTTCGCCTTCATTGATAATATCATTATCACTTAGTTCGTTAAATTTTTTAATGTGTTTCATGTCATTTTGTTTTTTTTTTTCCGTTTTTAAACAGGATAAATTTCTTCTTCTATTAATAGATATAGTTCTTCAACTTCTGCATCATTAAGTTCATGAATTGTTAAATCAATATCAGATGTCTTAACATAACTAGGAATTTTTGATATATATTCTATTATTTTACCTTTTACTTTAGGATTATCTAAAGCATCTAATATAAAATTAACTCTATCTTCTCTTGAATCTAAATGATGTTCTTTAATAGGTACATCTAATACCTTTATTACTGATGGAACTTCTTCAACTTTTAAGTAAATATCTTCAACTTGTTTATCGTTTAATTTATTTAAAGTTTCTTCTATATTGTTAGTATCAATATAAATTGGGTGATTTTTAATATAGTTAAGGACTACTGTTTTAACACCTCTTTTATCAATATGTTCAAGTATAAATTTAATTCTTTCATTTTTTGATACTAAATGATGTTCTTCATTAACTGAATTTTTAATTTTTTCCATTAATGATGATAATTCTAAAATATCCTTCATAGAACCATTATTATAATCTGGTATATGTACATTATTACCAACTTTTTCTACAACTTCTGTATCATCTTCTTCTTCTGGTTTATCTTTTTTAGATATTTTCTTTTTGTCATCATCACAATCGTCATCTTTGCATTCTTTGTTTGGTTCGTCTTCTTGAACATCATCATCATCGTCATCTGATTGAGATTCATTTATCATTTTATCATTTTTAATTTCTTCTATTTTGACAACTTTTTCAGTTATAATAAGGTCCATATTCTTTTTTTCGTTTTCAATAGCTTCATTTATTGTTTGATAACTAAAAGAATGCCTTGACATTATTTTAACATTTTCTAATGTTTTAATAGTAGTTTTACATTCGTTAATTTTAATAATCTTATTAATAATATTAATCAAATTATCTTTTCCTAAGATTTCACCATTAGATATAGATAAACTTTCATTTATTATATTCTTAATTAGATCATCTTTTGTTAATGGAGTATTTTCTATTTTATTACTTTCATTTAAACTTGAGAACTTTTTCATATCTTTTATGATTTATTTTTTACTTATATATTAAATTTTAAAATTACTTTTAAACTATTTTTATGTTTTTTAGTATATATATAAAAAACTAAATACCATGAAAGAATTAATTACGTATGTAATAGTGTTTTTAATATCAGTATTTTTTATATATTTAATATTAGGTGATATTTTAGAAGGTAGTGTTAGAATGACAGTATCAATACTTTTAGGTGTATTTTATGCAATTTTATCAGAAATTTTACAAGAATTAAAGAAGCTAAATAAGAAACAGTAAATAATTTATATATAATTAAAAAATAAATTATAAAAATGAACGAAATTGTACAATTAAGAACCCAACAAATAAATGATTTTATTTCTAGTTTTAATGACTTAAATGATATCGATGTTGATCAAATAGAAGAAGGATTATCTACTATATTACAAGAAAAACCAGCAGTTGATTTTGAATACGGTGTAGATTATGTATTAAATGAATCAACTGGTGATGAAGAAAGAAAACACGAACTAAAAAAAATTCATATTCTTTATAGTTATATTGGTGATGATGGTAATACCAAAATAGGAAAAATGAGTTATATTGTTGGTTAATTTTGTTAACCAACAATTTGTTTTCTAATTAATTCAACAAAACTGTTTGATTTAGTTATCTTTATATCATTTATCATCATTTTATATACCATTTCACCAGCATCTTCGTTTTGTCTTAACCATCTTTTTTCATAAATTGAAAAATCAAAATTTAGTTCTTCCATAACACTAAATGCATAATCATTTGCTTCTTTTTCTAATTCTTTATAATACTTTAAAAAGTTGTCTTTATCTTCATTTAAAACAGTTTGAAAGTATTTTTTATCAAATGTATTATTTTTGTGTTGATCTGAATGTTTTGATTCATGTAATAATAAAAATAATAAAATCTTATCAGGTATTCTTGTACCTAAAGATTCGTTTATAGCAACCTCATTAACCCCTATACATACTGCTGCGATATTTTCTATTGTATTAAAATGGAAATAATATATTTTCATATCTTTTCTATTTTTATTCCACCATTCAATTATATTTACTTTTCTGTTTTTATCATATCCAATTTTAGTTAAAAATTCGTTAATATTAATTGGATTATCTAAATATTGAGGGGGAGTTTTAATATTTTCGTCAATTATATCTTTAGATGATAATCTTTTTCTATCCCTAAATGGTAATTTACTTTTATCTTTATAATATATTTTTTCTTTATTTTTGTTAAAACTTTCAATAGTAAAATATTTTTTTAATGGTTCTGGGAAATATTTACTTTCTGTTAGTTTATTAAAAAAATCATCTACATCTGTAAATTCTTGTTGTTCTGATTTTTTATCAAAAATTCCATAACTATAGTAAATATTATTATCAAAAACATTATGACTAGAATATGTAGATTGTCTTATACTTATATTTATCTTTTTATAACCATTAAAGAACATAATAGTAAATTGGGAACCACCTAGTTCATATCGTATTGGTAATATATATGATAGTTTTCCATATTCTAATGCTTGATAATCTCTTAAATTTTTAATATGCCAAATTGGTGAATTTTTTATTAAATTATATATTTCGGTAATAGTAGAATATATCCTTTTTAATCTATTTTCAGGTACGTAATTTCTTAAATAATCTTTTACAGAATAATTTTTTATTAATTTTATAACATCATCATCGGATAAAGAATCTATTATTTTTTGAATTTCTTTGGTTGGATATAATTGTCTTTTTAATATTACTTGAATTCTTTCAAAGTAATCTAATCCTTCTAATCCTTTTTCAATTTGTTCTCTACTTTTAGGTTTTAAAAAATGTCTTATAGATTCGTTGTATGATTTTAAATATTTCATAATTTTTAATTTTTTTAAATAATCGCATGTGATTTTAAATAATCTATTAAATGATCTATATTTGGACATATAACAAATGATTCCAATATTCTATTATTGTTATGTGCGCTCACTGTTATGTATTTGTCTAATTTATTAATTTCATAATACATATCCATATCATCTTCCTTTATATATAGACTTACAAATTTTTTGTTATCTTTATTTATAAAATCATATTCATAATAAATAGATTTAAATGTTTCGATAAATTCATAATCTAGTTTATCTTTTTCTTCATCAGTAAATGGTAAAGATTTACCATGAACAAATAAAATATGATAAATTGATCTTGCTGAAAAATATGAGTTCATTTTATTTATTATATTATCAATTGGAATACCATTTTCTATGAAGTATATAAAAATATCCCTTTTAACATATCCTTTTGATTTTAATGATTTTATCAATTCTTCATCATTTTTAGGTTTTAAAAGATGTCTTATAGATTCGTTACAAAGGTTACTTTGTTTCCTATATGATTTTAAATATTTCATTATATTTTTTGTACTTTTTTACCATTATAAAAATCTTCTTCTATTTCAGGTAGTAAATAATTTTTTCTTAAAATACCAGGTGTATGCCCAATTATTTCAGCAACATCCCTTAAAACTTGATTAAAAACTCTTTTTATTTCTGGTAATGTTTTTGGTTTTTTAATTTTTCTTAATTTTTCTGTCATTAATTTATTACATTTATAACCTCTTAAATCTTTTGCTGTAATATTAAAATTAGATAAGTAATCATTAACATGATGAGCTTTAATACTTAATCCATCAGATGTTACAAAAACTTCATTACTTTTTTGTTTTAATAGATTTTTTAATATACTAGCAGCTTTAGAATCGGATATTGTTACATCATGTTTCATACCTGATTTACCAGTATATTTTAATGTAATATTATTACCATTAACACTAATATGTTTTTTCATTAAATTTGTAATACCATGATGTCCTTGTTCTTTAGATTGTTCATTACCAACTCTTTCACCTGTTTTATCAATTACTCTAATAATTGTGGCTATAATTTTGGTTTTTTCATCATTAGAATCCATATCTCTACTAACTCTATTTCTAAGTGATAATATATTTTTTTGTAGTTGTTTTATTGCATTTCTTTTCTTATCCCATCTTTTTTTAAGTTGTTGGGGGGTTGTTTCTTCCTTATTTTCAAATAGTTTATATGTTAATAAATATTTCATATATATAATATATATTTTTATAAATACATTTCACCTTTAACACCTTTTGGTTTTTTAGTATTTTTTGGTAGTTGATTATGAGAACAGTTTAAATAACCATTAACAGTTAGATTATCAGGTAGTTTAGTTAGTTGATTATGAGAACAGTATAAACCACCTTTAACAGTTAAATTATCAGGTAGTTTAGTTAGTTGATTATTAGAACAGTATAAATCACCTTTAACAGTTAAATTATCAGGTAGTTCAGTTAGTTGATTATTAGAACAGTATAAATTACCTTTAACAGTTAAATTATCAGGTAGTTTAGTTAGTTGATTATGACAACAGTCTAAATTACCATTAACAGTTAGATTATCAGGTAGTTTAGTTAGTTGATTATTAGAACAGTATAAATTACCTTTAACAGTTAAATTATCAGGTAGTTCAGTTAGTTGATTATCAGAACAATTTAAAGTACCTTTAACAGTTAAATTATCAGGTAGTTTAGTTAGTTGATTTTTAGAACAGTATAAATCACCATTAATAGTTAGATTATCAGGTAGTTTAGTTAATTTATTATCAGACCAGTATAAATTACCATTAATAGTTAGATTATCAGGTAAAAGACTGTAAGGTAAATTGTATTTAATTATTTTTATAAATTTACCATAATCAGATAATTTTTCTAACTCTTTTAAAACATGATCATCACTTTTTGGTTTTAAAAGATGTTTTATGGATTCGTTATATGATTTTAAATATCTCATGTTTTAATATTATTTTATAAATACAATTCACCTTTAACACCTTTTGGTTTTTTAGTATTTTTTGGTAGTTGATTATGAGAACAGTATAAACCACCTTTAACATTTAAATTATCAGGTAGTTCAGTTAGTTGATTATAAGAACAGTTTAAATAACCATTAACAGTTAGATTATCAGTTAGTTTAGTTAGTTGATTACTTGAACAGTTTAAATAACCATTAACAGTTAGATTATCAGGTAGTTTAGTTAGTTGATTATAAGAACACTTCAAATTACCTTTAACAGTTAAATTATCAGGTAGTTTAGTTAGTTGATTATGACAACAGTCTAAATTACCATTAACAGTTAGATTATCAGGTAGTTCAGTTAGTTGATTATCAGAACACTTTAAAGAACCATTAACAGTTAGATTATCAGGTAGTTCAGTTAGTTGATTACTTGAACAGTCTAAATGACCATTAACAGTTAGATTATCAGGTAGTTTAGTTAGTTGATTATGAGAATAGTTTAAATTACCTTTAACAGTTAAATTAACAGGTAAAAATTCATACGGCAAGTTATATTTATTTATTTTTATAATTTTATCTGAACCAGATAATTTTTCTAACTCTTTTAAAACTTGTTCATCACTTTTTGGTTTTAAAAGATGTTTTATGGATTCGTTATATGATTTTAAATATCTCATTGAATTTAATATTTTTTTAGTATATATTAAATGTTAGATATTATTTTTTTAATCTTCTTAAATCTATTCATTAATAAATCAAAGGATTGTTCATTCTGAAGTAAGACTTCTAAACTATATGATAAATAGACAGATGCACTCTTTAAAGTTTCAAAAACTTTACCATCGGATGTTAAATATACAACTTTATCGTTTTCATTTCTTTCTACCCAAATCATTAAAAATTAGTAAATTTTAACCGTATTTTTTATATTTTCATATAAATCTTTTGGTAAATATTTTTCAGACAACATTATTAATTCTCTGTTTCTTAATATTTTATTTTTAATGTCTTTTTTAATTTCATCATCTTTTATCTTTTTATTAAATGCAACAACATTAACCATTTCATCTATTATATCATTTGAATGGAAATTAATATAATCATCATTTGTTTCTTTATATAATTTATATATTGATTCAGCTCCTTTTATACCTATACCTCTATCATTTTTTATATAAACTGATGATACATTGTCTTTTTTATCACCTGATATTATTTTACTAAATAATGATTTTTCGTTATTAACTTCGGTTATTTTGGTTTTTGTTTTAAGATATTCTATAAATTCTAAGAATTCTGTATCTTCATTCATATCAAATAAACTGGTTTTGGATCTACCATACATTTCTTCAATAAAAATATTATAATTTTGTGGAAAATATGTTTTTTCGTCAGATAACCTATAATTGTAAATTAAATTAATATATTCTAATCCTAAATCAAATTTTACCAATTGTTGAAAGTCATTATCAGATGACATTA
>JBBAEW010000028.1:0-24938 GCA_041655695.1 Saccharofermentanales bacterium | reverse complement strand
CAGAATCAAAATGAGAACGGCAAAGACCGCCGCGTCCATCCAGAGGGACTGGCCGGCAACAACGGAAAGGCTTTCGGCCAGTCCCAGCAGGAAACCGCCCAGCATGGCGCCGGGAATGCTTCCGATCCCGCCCAGAACGGCAGCGACAAAGGCCTTGAGACCCAGCATGCTGCCCATGAGCGGCTTGATCTGCATGTAGGTGTTGGTGTAGAGAACCGCGCCGACCGCGGCCAGGGCTGAACCCACCGCAAAGGTAAACACAATAATGCGGTTAATAGGAATACCCATCAGCCGGGCGGCACCCGCATCCTCGCTGGTCGCCCGCATGGCCTTGCCGGTCTTGGTGATACGGACCAGTATTTGCAAAAAGAACATCATGAGGATGGCTACGGTGATATTCAGAAGCGTGTTGCTGACATTCAAATCGCCGACCCGGATTGGCGGCAGGACAAACATCTTGGGCATGGATTTCTGATTGGTGCCAAAGACCAGCTGTGCCAGATTCTGAAGGAAAATGGAGGCGCCGATGGCCGTGATCAGGAGGGCGATCCGGGGGGCTCCGCTGTTGAGCAGCCGCCGGTAGGCAACCTGTTCGATCAGAACACCCATGACAGCGCTGAAAACCAGTGAAGCCAGAACCGCAACCCAAAGCGGCTGTCCGGCGCCCATGGTCAGAAAAATCAGGTAGCTGCCTACCATGATGATGTCGCCGTGGGCAAAATTAATCAATTTGACGACGCCGTAGACCATACTGTAGCCCAGGGCGATCAGAGCATAGATGCTGCCGGCGCCCAGGCCGTTCAACATCTGCGTTAACAGATACATAGAAGTCTCCCCTTCATTCAGGCAAAGGCGAAGAAGAGGGTTGAATCAACCCTCTCCTCCGCAAACGCAAAGATTACCTCAGAAGGAAAAGACGCCTCGCATCACTTCCTGTCCGTCGACAAACTCAACGATGTAGGCTTCTCTGGCCGGATCCTGGCCGCCCTTATAAGCGATGCTGCCGGAAACGCCGTTATAATCGAGATTCTTCAGGGCTTCAACAATACGCGCCGAGTCGACACTGCCGGCTTTTTCAATGGCTGCCGCCATGATATGCATGGCCTCGTAACCCAGGATGGTGAACATGTTCAGGTATTCAGCCTCCGGGTCGCTGTCGGCATAGAAGGCCCTGTAGTTATCCATGACACGCTGCAGCTCTGCTCCCGGCTCACGCAATGAGTACTGGGTGCAATAGAAGGCGTTGTTGAGGACACCGTAATTGGAGGCATCGACCTGGTTCAAAAGGCCGTCCCAGCCATCGGAACCCAGGAATTTGGCAGTGATGCCCAATTCACGGGCCTGGGTCAGGATCATGGCACCGTCCCCGTAATAACCGGGAACCATCACTACATCCGGGTTGCCCGCCTTGATCTTGGTCAGCTGGGCGTTGAAATCGGTTGCTCCCGACTGATAGCCTTCCTTGTCAGTACGTGCCATGCCCAGGGTCTCAGCTGAAGCCCAGAAAGCATCGGCAACGCCCTTGGAATAGTCGTCACCCGTATCGTAAAGGACTGCGACGCTTGCCGCACCCAGTTTCTCCTTGGCGTAATGAGCCATGAGTTCACCTTGATAGGGATCGGTAAAGCAGGCCCGGAAGATATTGTCACCCGCCTGGGTGATGGCCGCGCCGGTTCCGGTCGGCGTGATCATGGGGATCTGATCCTCTACGGCCTTCTGGGCGACCGCAATGGTCGGAACCGTGGTGATGTCACCAATCAGGGCGACCATGCCGTCTTTGACCAGCCGGTTATAGGCCAGGGTCGCTTCCGTCGCGTCTCCCCGCTCATCATAGGGGATATATTTGATCTTTTTTCCCAGAATGCCGCCAGCCCGGTTGATTTCATCGACCGCCAGCTTGGTGCCATTATTGGAGGCGATGCCGTACTGGGCAACGCCGCCTGTTAAAGGCGCAAGACCGCCAATAATAATCTCATCGGGGAGTGCCCCGCCCGCCTCATTTGAGTTCGACGGGGCAGAAGGTTGTTCGGACGGCTTGCAGGCGGTCAATGCTACCAGCATCAAGATGACCAAGAGCACGCTTGTGAATTTTCTCATCTTACTTATCTCCTGTCTTTTTTTATCGGTTTCGGTCGCATGGCGCCTAAGCGTCTAGGGCTATGGAAGAAACTGAATTACGACAAATGATAAGTAAGTGTGAAGACGGATTCAATGCGCTATATAGCCAGCAATTCCATTCTCTTTAGTGGATTCTTTGGTATTGTAGATGAATACTTATGCATATGCATATCATGGCAAGCAAAGAGCCGGGCCCTGAACCGCCCCTGGGAGGCCAAATCTCTTCACCTGTTATTCTTTCCCTTGAATGATATCCTGCATAAAACGTATTGACGAAACCAACAAGGCAACCCCATAGGGGATGGCCTGAGGGTTGATCTGAAAGGCGGGCTGATGCTGGGAAGCGTTGGGCCTGTCGGGGAAGCCCGTTCCGATCCAATAAAAGTGCGAGGGGATTCGGGCTCCGAAAAGAGCAAAGTCCTCAGCTCCCATGAAGAGGGGCTCGGATTCCATGGTATTTTCCTGGCCGAAGATCTGCAGACAGGCTTGTCGGGCTGCCGGATACAGATCCGGGTGATTGAGCTGGGCGGGCACCTCGGGGATGATCTCTACCTGGCCAGAGCAGCCATAAGTTTCCGCGACTCCTTGGACCAGTTTTCGCAGCCTTTCGATGGTCCCCTTGAGAAGCTCCTCATCAAAGGCCCTCATGGTGCCGCTCATGACCATCTGGTCCGTGACAAAGAACTCCAACTCACCTGCCTGGATGGTGTGTATGGCACAGACCAGTGCCTTTTGCGGGTCGGACTGACGGCTGACCAGATTCTGCACCCCCTGAATGAGCGCCGCACCGGCCGGGATCACATCCTGATAGCTCTGGGGAGAACCGCTGTGGCCCACCGTTCCGGTCAGCCTGATACGGAAGTTGGTTTTGGCGGCCGAGGCATAAGATCTGCTGGAGATTACCTGACCGGCAGGGAGGCGGGGTTCCGCGTGAAGGGCGAAGAGAGCCCGCATTTTTCCGGGAAGACGCTCCAGAAGGCCCTGTTCAAGCATGGCCGCGGCTCCACGGGTGATCTCCTCGGCTGGCTGGAAGATCAGGGCCACATCCCCTCCCGGTTTCCTTTCGGACAAAAGCATGGCCGCTCCCAGAGCGCAGGTCATATGGTAGTCGTGGCCGCAGGCATGCATGACACCGGGTGTCTCAGAACAGGGATTATGATCCGGATGCTCTTGCACGACGACTGCGTCAAGGTCTGCCCGCAGGCCGACCAGACCGCCGGAACCTGACCCTTTCAGGAGGGCCGCCAAACCCGTTTCCACAGGCAGGTCCAGAATCTCCAATCCCAGGTCTTCAAGAACCTTCCTCAGAAAGCGTGTGGTCCTGACTTCATCGAAACTCAATTCCGGATGACGGTGAAGCTCCTCGAAAAGGGGCAGCAGACGCGGCTGCAGTTCTTTTGCCTGCTTGAGAATTAAATCCAATGGATCCCCCTTTCCCCGCGCCGCCTGGCTTGAGACTCTAGGGCGCTGTTTCCGGCTCAAGGGGAAGGAGGCGGAAGAGCCAGCGGATGATGGAGGCCGACTGTCCGTCCTCTTCGTTATCACCCGTATGATGACCGTAGGCCAGCAGAATATCGCCGTTTCTTTGCTGCAGCAAATAGTAAAAGGCCGCGTGGGGCTGGTCTGGAACATCCAGCTGCCAGGCCTTGTAATTGCGCCGGCGCATTCGGGCAATCTCTGTCTCCAGGCCGGTGAAGAAGAGGCTGTCGAAATTCAGGCTGTTGAGGTCAAAGAGGGTCATGGCTCCCAGATCCTGCCACTTGGAGCCGGGCTGATCGGACAGGATATCACCTTTGACCAGCAGATGTTGACGGGCAGTCAAGCGAAAGAGGGGGGCCTTGTCCGGGCATTGAGCAAAGGAATAGAAGGGCGCGCAGTAAATCCGGTCATCAACCCGAAGATCCTTGTCGAACAAGCGGATCAGGTACCTTCTGGGTTTTTTCAGAATCATGACGGCAGGCACAAGACTGGCTGCCGCAAGGCCGGCGGTGATCCACAAGGCGGGTTTTTTCGGGTCAAAGAAATCCTTCATGGAAAGCTTGGCTCCCTTTCTCTCTCCCTTTGATTGTACGCCCTGGTGCTGTCCCTTACAATCGGCCCTGACAGGAATACCCTTCATGCTCCAGAAGCCAGATCTTGGTGTGGAGGCCGCTGGCGAAACCTGTCAGGCTGCCGTCCGATCCGATGACCCGATGACAGGGAACCAGGATGGAGACCGGGTTATGGCCGACCGCACCACCAACTGCCCGGGCGGACGAGTTACGGCCGCTTGCCCGGGCCAGCTGCAGGGCGATGTCCCGGTAGGTCACCGTCTGGCCATAGGGGATCTGAAGCAGGATGGCCCAGACGGCCTCCCTGAATGCGGTCCCGCCCAGGGCCAGCGGCACCTCCATGGGGTCCGGGCGTTGGCCCGCGAAGTAGCGGTCAAGCCACTTGATTGCCTGGTCGAAGATCTCAAGATCCCGCTCGTGACGGTTCTCCTGCGGCAAAGACCAGCCGTAGTGCCTTTGTCCGTCAACCCAGATACCGGTCAGGGCCCGGCCGTCGCTTGACAAGGTCAGATGGCCGATGGGTGAGGGATAGGATGTCAGATACATGGCTCTTCTCCTAACGGTAATTCCAGATATTGATGGTCGCATAGGCGCGCCAGGGCCGCCAGCTCTCGGCCAGCTGGTCGATCTCCTTTTGCGTCATGGGTTCCAGGGTTTTTCGTACACCATAGTCGGTCGAAGGGAAGGCGTCGGGCCAATTGAGGATCCGCATGGCCAGGTATTGGGCCGTCCAGGGTCCGATTCCCTTGATGGCCAGCCACTTGTCCATTCTGGCTCCCACAGCTGCCGGCTCGGTCAGATCGCCGGATTCGCTGACCAGCCAGCCGGCCAGTGAACGGATGCTTGCGGACCGCTGGCTGGTCACGCCAAGAACCCCCAGCTGATCTTCCACTTGATGGCCCAGGTCCAGAAGACTTGCGGCCGACGGGAAGAGGTGGGTCAGACCCGGGATACCCGTCTCCAGGGGTGTGCCCAGGCTGGCCGTCAGACGAAGGGCCAGGGTCCGGGCGGCCTTGACCGTAATCTGCTGACCCAGGACAGCGCGAACGCACATCTCGAAGGGATCGTAGCTGCCTGGAATCCGTGTCCCCGGCTGACAGAGGCCCGGCTGGATCTGATTCATTGATTCCAGGTGTTGGTAAATGGCCTGAGGATCGCTGTCCAGATCGAACATCTTGCGGACCTTGGTAACAATTTGAGGCAGGACGGGAGAAAGGCTCTCGGGCACGGTCAATTGCAGGGACGACTGGCCGAGATGATTCTCCACCCGAATCCAGCCTGTCAGGGATTGGCCGGAAGCTGTCTCTTCCCGGACCGTCCGCCAATAAACGCCCTGGTCGACCGCTTCCACGCCGTCAATGGACCGGAAGGCAAGAAAGTCGATCAGGCGATCCCAGGCATAGGGCGGCTGATAATCCAGCAGGATGGAATGCGCGGTTTCAATTGGCTGGTGTTTAAGGGACATGAGAAACCTCCGGTCTCTCTATTAGAGCATAGACTAAGCCCGCCGTAACATAGCAGCCGGCAAAGCCGGTTAATCCCGCCATAATAGAAGAAGGATCGTGCGCTTTTGGCGCACAGACAGGATCAGGAGGCTCATCATGGATCTTTGGCTTAAATCCCTCATTACTCCCACACCTCAGGAAGGCTTTGAACTGGCCATCACTCTGGCCCGCAAAGGCGTGGCCTACACGCAGCCCTCAGCAGAAGTGCGTGACAAGCTGCGCTCGTCCTACGCTGAAAACGCGGACAGCCTGACCGCAGCATCCCAGGTCATTGCTGTCCACTTCCAGACAGTGGCGGCGGCCAACAACTATTGGCGCTAAAGCAGATCTGATCTTACAGTAGAATGCAGGCGACCGAGAGGATCGTCGGCATGCCGAGCCTGCGGTCCGCTTCTTTGTGGCGCCCTGGGGCTGACCCTTATCAGAGCGGTTCCTCAAGCATCAAAGTTCTGCAGGATGCTGTTCAGTGCGTAGGCCTCACAGACTGATTATTTGGTAGCCCTCTTCCGCAAATGGCTTCATCCCCGCATGACCGTTCATGTCCGCCAGCATGGGCAGGCCGGAAGCCAGGTTGGTCTCGTAGACACCCAGCACCTTGGAACAGGCCAGACAGACCCCCGCAATCAAGCCCGCTTCCTTGGCCTTGAGGTAGAGGGGGTTGGCCTCTTCTTCCAGGACTCCGACCAATTGAACCGAAGCGCCCTCAAAAATGATCCGGCTTTCCATGCCCGCCGCTGTCAGATCCAGTGCGTTCATGAGGATATGTAAAAAACACATCTTCTCTCCGGTCATCCCGTAAAACAGATACTTTTTCATTCCAGATCCCTTTCTTAAAGTGCCGGACCGGCTTCCTGAACCAGTGCCTCAAAAGTGCTGACAAAGGGCTCAAAAGAATCCATGCTTTCCAGCCAGACCGCCTTGTCCGTAAGATTCAGCCCAACCAGCCGGCCTGTTTCCTCCACCGAAGAAACAGTGGTCGCCGTTAACATCTGGTCGTAGCGGGCCATGAAGCTGCTTCCCTCCTCTGTCGCCTTGCGGTAAAGAGTTGAGGCGAAGAGGGCGCCAAAGGCGTAGGGAAAGTTGTAGTAACTGAGTGAGGCGGAATAGTAATGAGGCTTGCAGGCCCACATGTAGGGATGGAGACTGGCCTCATCCAGACCGTCCCCGTACGCGGCAAGCTGGGCCTTATGCATGATGGCCTGCAGATCCTCTGACTTCAGGGTCTCTCTTTCCACTCTCTCGAATACTTCCTGCTCGAAGAGGAAGCGGGACAGGATATCGCAGATGACCTGGCCGCTGTTCATGAGAAAACCGTCCAGAAGACCCAGTTTGACCAGCCTGTCGCTGGTGGCTCCGACTTGTTCCAGGAGGAAGTGTGTTTCATTGAAGATGGAGGCAGTTTCCGCAACCGGCATGGAGTAGGAGCGGTTGAGCGGGGCGTGCCCCTCGATGCGAAAGCCATGGTAAGCGTGTCCCAGCTCATGCGCCAGGGTGCTGACCCCGCTGAAAGATCCGTCGAAATTGGTCAGAACCCGGCTCTGGCGGATCTGGGTCAGGTTGGCGCAAAAGGCGCCTCCCACCTTGTTTGCGCGCGGATGGAAATCAATCCAGCGGTCCCGGTAGGCCGTGTCAATCAGCTGGGCTATGGGAGGATGGAGCTTCTCAAAGGATTGGACCAGCATGGACCGCGAGTCCTCCACGGAATAACCGTCGGGCAGCTGGCCGATGGGTGCGAAAAGGTCGGCCCAGTGCAGGCGCTCCTGGCCCAGCCAGGCGGCCTTGGCCTTGAAATAGCGGATGAAGACGCCCTTGCCTTCAACCATGGCGTCAATCATGGCATCCAGGGTCTTGCGGTCCATCTTGCTCTTGAACAAGGCCTCGTCCAGGGGGCTTTGGTGACCGCGCCTGCGGCTCAGGTAAACCACCTGACCCTTGATTGCGCCCAGAGCGCCCGCCAGGGGTTTTTCAATCTCAGGGTAGAGAGCCAGCTCCGCCTGGTAGGCCTGCCTGCGGACCCTGGGATCCGGACTGTAAGCCAGGTTGCGGATTTCCGTCAGAGTCTTCTGCTCCCCGTCAACTTCCTTTGCGGCCGTTGAAGTCAGCTGGCGGAAGAGGTTGCCCCAGGCTCCCGCGCCATAGATATCCAGCCGGGCGATCAATTCCTCCAGCTCAGGATCCAGGAGATGGGCGGCCTCCTTTTTGCTCTGGCGCAAAAAGAAGTCATAAGCTTTCAGGCTGTCCATAGCCACAAGTTCCTCCGTGGGGAGTTTGGCTGCCATACGTTTGAGCCGGACTTCAAAACCGGCGAAACCGGACATGATTCCCTTGATCTGGTTGAGAAGGGCCAGCGGTTTGCCCTGGCTGGTATCGGCCGATGAAAGCAATGAAAAGTATGAGGCCAGAGGCCGCAGGGTATCAATCACCTGCTCAGCCAGGCCCATGGCCTGGACCATCTGGTCAGCCCCGTCTGTTTCCAGGGTCAGGAGTGACTGGCTCTCTTCCACCAAGCGGGTAAGTCCCGTCAAATCCTCTTCAATCCTGGGATCCTCCAGGCTGCTGTACAAGGGACCGAGGTCCCATCTTCCGGTTTCTTGCATGATTGCCTCCATTTCTCTCAAAGCGTCAGCCGAGCGGTTAAAAAAGCGGGTATAAAGTCCAAGCCGGTCTCCATCAAGAAGAACCGGCTCTTTCCAATCCTCTTTGGTCACAATACAAAGGCCGTTTGCCTTTGCGAATTCCTGATAGGCGTCCAGGACCCAGATCTGTTCTTCCAGGAAGGGCGCCCAGGAAAGGATCAGTTCCCGGCCGCCAGACCTCCGGGGATATTTCCAGAAAAGCCCCATGACCAGCGGTTTTTCCTGGGAAATCATGACATTGAAGAAGTAGGCATCTTGAGTAACAAGAAGCGCATCCAATTCCTCTGACTGGAGCCTGATCTTCCCGGGGTTGAGGGAGATCAGAAAACTGTCTTCCAGGCAGTCTTCGTTGTCGAAGTCCGTTATATCGTCGACGCCCGCCTCTCGAAAACCGGCGGCCAGTCTTTCGAAGAGATCCAAAGGCGCTTCATAAGCTTCCATGGCCGCTGCCCGCACGGCCAGACTGTCAGATTTCCCAGCCATAAGGACCTACCATTTCCACGAAGCTCACAAAACCCCGCCTCTCTTCCTGGATCTGACCGGACTTGTCCCTGGTGATCAGGAGCAACTCCTGGCCCGAGGGCGGCCCGACCGGGGCGACCATGCGACCTCCCGGAGCCAGCTGCCCGATCAGTTCAAGCGGCCGTTTGCCGGCAGCGGCTGTCAGGATAATCCGATCAAAGGGAGCCTCTTCCGGCCAGCCCTGGCTGCCGTCCCCGGTCCTGTAATGGATATTGGCGTATCCCAGCTGATCCAGCCGGGCCCTGGCCTTGCGGGCCAGCTCCTCAATCCGTTCCATGGTATAGACCTGACCTGAGAACTCGGCCAGCAGGGCTGTCTGGTACCCCGATCCCGTCCCGATCTCCAGCACCCTGCTTTCTTTTTCCGGAGATAAAAGCCAGGTCATCTCAAGAACCAGAGAGGGCTGTGAAATGGTCTGGCCAAAACCAATGGGCAGCGGCCGGTCTCTGTCCGAATACGCCTTATAGGCATCATCCAGAAAGAGGGAGCGGTCCAGCTGATGATAGAAGACAGTCAGGGCTTCACGATCCATGGTCCTGGGGTTTCTCCTTAGACCTAATGGTGGCGGAAGGCCAAAAATCCATAGGTCAGGCCTATGAGGATGTAAAGCTCCGGCAGGTGCGTGAAGTAATAGACGATGTAGGTCACGGCCAGAAGCAGATAGGGAATGTTCACTTTTTTAAGACTCATGGGAATTCTCCTCAGATTCCAGATAGTAGTGCCGCAAGGTTTGAAGCTCATGGAGTCCCAAACCCAGCCGGGCTTGCGCATAATCCTCAAAGGAAGGATAGGCCTGCAAGTCACTGAGAGCCAGTGCCAGGTAAGCTTCCTTGACCATCAGCATATCTTCAACGAGCCCCAGAATATCGGGCCGGTCCATCCTGGAGGCCAGACCTGTCAGGAGGCGGTCGTTTTCAAGCTTCCGGCGGGCGTTGGACTCAAGGTAATCGTCCACCACGGTCGCCATGGGGACGCCCAGGGCCAGAAGGAGCAGGGCTGCCAGAACGCCTGTCCGGTCCTTGCCCGCTGAACAATGGAAGAGAAGGGGTGCCCCGTCATGGGCGACGATCTCCCGTATGATGGCGCCGAAGCGATTGGAGCTGCGACCCATCTCCTGGTAGACCTGAGGCATGAAACCGCGGGCCTGCTCAACGGTTGCCCTGTCCAGTGAATTGAGCGTACGGATAAAATGCATGCTCCCCTGGCCATCCGAAGGGAAGTTAAGGGGCAGACCGCCGTCCAGAGAATCAAGGATGGGGCGGTGAAGGTAGCGGACCGAGGCTGGAAGCTTGTAGGATTCCGTCTCCGTCTCGTCAACTGTCCTGAGATCAATTACCAATGATATATCCAAAGGAGGCAGGATGCTGTCCATGGGCACCCTGGCGTCTGCGGGAGTTCCGCTCCGGTAGAGCCGTTTTCCCCTGACCTTCAAGCCATCCTTGCCACGGTAACCTCCCAAATCTCTCAGATTGGTGATGCCCGCGCCGTCTATTGTTTCTCTCATTCTTTCAGCCTTTATCTGTTTATTCAGAACAAATACCTGCCTCAATTCTATACCACATCCAGAAGACGGCAGGCCAACAACTTTTGGACGGGAAAGCCTCCCCCGCGGCCCAAGGTTTTCTCCCTTCCATTCTCTATAATGGAAGAGCCAGAGAATTTCCGTCCGGATCCATGCCGTGCTCCATACCTTGGGCGACACTGGAGGCAGAACCATGAAACCTGCAGATGAAAGGAAACCATTCACCATGCTCCTCCTCTTCATGGCCCTCATGGCCGCACTGACGCTCCTGCCTGCCTGTGCCGCCCCTGACCCGCCCATGGAAGAACCGGACATCTCCGGCCGCCTGCTCTCTTTCAGCTATCGTTACAGCACTTTTCGTTCTCGGCCTTTTGAATGCGTCATCGAAAGAGATGCGGATGAAAGAGGAGAAGAGCGAATCATCTTCAAGCTGGAGGCCTATGTCAAGGGCTTCCTTTCAGTAGAAGAAGAGATCCCGGAGGCCGTCATGGAAGACATCACCCGCATGATGGAAGAGGAGCAGATTTTCTCCTGGAACGGTTTTAGAGAATACCACCAGGAAATCCGGGACGGGACCAGCTTTGAGCTTGTGGCTGCCTTTGAGAAGACCAGCATCCGCGCCTCAGGCTACATGATCTTTCCCGACAACTTCAAGGCAGCCCACCAAAGGCTGACGGACTATCTGCTTGAGCTTGCCCGGACCCTGGATGAGGGAATGGCTGACCCTGCGGACAGCCATCAACCCTAGTTGATGAAGAGGAGACGATCTGAATGCAGGACCAGGATACGACAGCGATAAAATGTCAAGAGTGCGGCGCTCCCTCCTACTTCGATCAGAAGTCTGAGGGATTCATGTGCCCTTACTGTGGAAACTTTGCCCCCTGGGCGACCGCTGACTACAGATATACGCTGGATATGATTTTCAGGCACCGCCCCCTTCCGGTGATCGACGGACTTCTAAAACTGACTCATGTGGGGGTGGGCGAAACCGCCGTCAAAGACATGCGTTCCCCGGATGAGATGAAAAAAAGAACAAGCAGCTTGGATGATCTGCTTTCTGAGTATGACAAGGGAACCTTTGAAAAGTGGGATCAAAGAGAAGAGAAGTCCTATGACTGTCCCTATTGCAGCGCCAGGATCACAGGCTTTTCAACACAGAGCGTGTTCAAGTGCGCCTATTGCGGCAACAAGATCATGCCCTCTGAGGTCTTTGAAAGCGGCCTCTACGGCGAAAACCTGGTCTATGGCTACGACCCTAACATGTACGATCTTGTGCTTCCCTTCAAGGTTACAAAGGAGCAGGCCATCGAACAGCTGCTTCGCCTGGTCGCGCAGAACAGGAGCGACTTCGAAGGCCAGGATATAGAAAAGAGGATAAGATCTGAGCTGCAGGCCATCTATTTGCCTCACTGGGTAGAGGATTTCAGTGTCAAAGCAACGGTGGACACCGAACGCGGGCGCTTCACTTTTTATCAGGACAGAATCAATTGGGCAAGGCCTCAGTGCTCACTTTTTGATATCTATCTGCTCAACCAGTTGAACCCTTGGGATTACGGGGAGTCCGCGCCCTTTACCCCGGCCTTTCTGGAGGATGATGTCCGTATTTTCGCCCCCATGAATAATGAAGAGCGGGTGACAGCGCCCTATCGGATGCTCTACCGGGATATTCCCGATATGCTCAAATCCACCTTTGGTCTGAACGAGGTCAAGATGCTGGGTTGGGTGACAAATTTCAGGCGCCACAAATATGCCTCTGTCAATCTGCCCATCTGGTTTCTTGATAAAGCAAGCTGGTCCAGGGAGTCGGATTTGCAGACCCGAATGGCGGTCAACGCTCAGACAGGAAAAGCTGCGGCCTTATTTTTGGAGTCCGGCAAAAAGGACTACACACGCACACTTGACCCTGATCCGCCTCCAATCATGTCGGATGAATGCACCCTCTATTCACCGCCTCTGCCGGTCAAGTATGTGAAACCGTCTTTCTTGTTCAAGACAATGGATATAAACCAAGCCCTGGGCAAACCGAGAAGTAAATTCAGAAGCTTATTTGACAAGAAAAACTCAATTAAATTTCGGACTTTCATCGCTTTGTGCGTCCATCTTGTCTTGGCCGCCGCCTTAATTGCTTATATCCTCTTCTTTCATGTGGATTCAAGTGTCAAGAACTTGGAAGACTCCGATATCAGAATTGTTATCGACAGCCAGGAGGAGTTTGACCAAGCGATTAAGACGGATGGGCGCATCTATGCGCTGGGTGAAATGCGCGGCACCATAAGCCTTTCGGACATTTCTCTTGATGACCTTGACTATGGCGGAAAGGACAAAGCGGAGAAAGTACAAGAAATTGTCAGTTCTCTCGACGGCAACTATATTTACATCAGCTTTTTCAGCGAGATACTCTCTGAGGAAACCGTAAAAGAAGAAGATCCCTTCAAGCAGGGAGAGTATGTATGGGTAACGCGGATTGTGGGCGAACCCTATGCCTTTCTGGACTTCTACGATACTTTCAGCTTTTATGGGTATGACTTCCCAAACACCCAGAGTCTGATGGTTTCCTTTTATGACCAGATGGAATCCACCTTGGTTGATGGAAGAGCCGAAGAACACGTGATATCGGCGGTCTATCTTCCTGATAAACATCCCATGTGGCTTGAGTTTACGGTAAGCAAAGGACAAATCGACAGGGACAGCCTGGTGCTTCATAGCACTAACAGTTCCTTTGACTATGAGGCCAGAAGGGCAAACAACAACACTTCGTCACTGGAAATAATCGGAGGCATTCTCATCGTGGCTGCTATCTCTTTTGCTGTGACGGTAGCTATTCAGAGAAAGTTCGGACGCTTCAGCAGATATTGATTCAAGCTTCCTGGTTTCTCCTGCAAATACCTATCCGATTATTCGCTTGGCTTCGGTTTGACTTGCCAGGAAACGAGGTATTTCTACAAAAGCATCTATGATCTGTAGGCTTACATTTACTGCAAGGTCACTTCTCAAAACAGCCGATAATTTGGCTATTCCTTGTTAAGTGAAAGCATGGGGTATGTATCTTCTACCGCCGCGCTGCTTTTCCTCAATAGATATCATTTACTTTAGTCACCTCCTCTTAGTTTTCGAACCACATCGTAAACCCAATCGGTGGATGTCGCCGCCTCCTTTTTCAGCAGAGCTATGTCCCCAGCGCTCAATCTTGCCGAAAGCGCGGAAACTATTTCTGGCGTTACCTGTTCCTTCCCCAGAGCTTTCAGTGCTTGGATGACCATCACTGAAATGTGTGATAAATTCGATATTTCCTTGTTCGTTCTTCTCTTGAAGATGAGTTTTGTCTTATCCCATTGGTATGTTTTATATGGTCCATCACTGTAATAAACCCAAGTTGCGGGGACCTGCGTTGAGAGTCCAAGCAGATTCAAGGCTGCATCCCCGGCTGGAGCAATCGTCCAGTGATAATTACGGGCCAGAGTTTTGGCTACCATCTCCGGATTGGGGGCAATAGGCTCCCCAAGCAGTTTGCTAAATTTGGGTTTCTCGTAAATTCCTTTAAGTACGCGGTTAATAAACCCGGCTTCCACCAAGCGATTTAGATTTCGTCTAATGGTTTCGGCGTTGGCAATATCAGCAAAATCTGCGTTGATGAACATTGCGCCATCTTCTGCCTTATTAATACGCTGTCGAATCTGTTTTGCATAAGAACGCATCATGGAAACCATCCTCCTTTCTTTATGTCCCGAATAGTATATATTATTCGGGACAACTGGTGCAAACTTTTCTCTGTCAATAGGCGGAACTAACATTATTTATGAAGGGCCAGTTATAAAAGGTAAACAGCATACTGCTGCCGAGAGCAAGCTAAAGAATACGGCAACAATTTGATCCTACCGGTTCAAGAGCTCCTTATGCGCGCTGATCTCACTCCCACTCAATGGTCGCCGGAGGCTTGCCTGTCAGCTCATAGACCACCCGGCTGACATGGGGGACTTCCCGGGTAATGCGGGCAGTCACCTCCTGGAGGAAATCCCAGGGGAGGGGTACCGGATGGGCAACCATGAAGTCATCGGTCTTGACGGCGCGAAGGGCGATGGCGTAATCGTAGGTGCGGGCACCGTCTTCAACACCGACCGATTGAAGGCCGGTCATGACGGCGAAGTACTGGGAGACCTGGTCACGGAAACCTTTGGATTCGATCTCCTGACGGAAGATGGCGTCAGCTTCGCGGAGAATATGCAGCTTCTCCCGGGTGATGCCGCCCAGACAGCGGATGGCCAGGCCTGGGCCGGGGAAGGGCTGGCGGTCAACCATAGCGGAGGGCAGGCCCAGGGCGCGGCCTACGGCTCGGACCTCTTCCTTGAAGAGCATGCGAAGAGGTTCGATGAGGCCTTCAAAGGCTATATCGGGGGGCAGGCCGCCGACATTATGGTGGCTCTTGACAATTTTGCCGTCCTGGCCGCTCTCGATCACGTCGGGGTAGATGGTCCCCTGGACCAGAAACTGGGCGTCAATGGTCCGGGCTTTTTCCTCAAAGACCCGGATAAATTCGGATCCGATGCGCTTGCGCTTGTCTTCCGGATCCAGGACACCCTGGAGCTTGTCGATGAAGCGGTCGGCGGCATCAACAAAGACCATCGGCATGCCCTGATGATCCGAGAAAAGACTTCGGACCAGCTCCGGTTCGTCTTTTCGCATGAAGCCGTGGTCAACAAAGATGGAAGTCAGCTGGTCGCCGATGGCGCGAAAAACCAGCATGGCGGCAACCGAGGAATCGACACCTCCGGAAAGGCCGCAGACAACGCGCTTGGAGCCGACCTTCCGACGGATCTGATCGGTCACTTCTTCGATATAGGCTTCAACCGTCCAGTCACCGCTTAAGGCGCAGGTTGTGAAGAGGAAATCTTCCAGGATCTGATCAGATGGCAGTGAATTCACTCTCAGGACCGGAAGTCCGGCGGAAGCCAGAATCTCTTCCAGGCCTGCCTTGCAATCTGTTGGCCCTTCCGGAATGATCAGGCCGCGGATCTCGCCGTCAGGCAGGCTTCCTTCTTCCAGAAGGCGGGTCAGGGACAGAATCTCCCCGTACACCTCCCGGTCGCGGATGGCGTGAATCAGGGTTCGCGCCTGGCTGCCTCCGCCGTCTATGATCAGGATGGTCTCGTGAAACTGGCGCATGGCCCTTTTCTCCCTTCAGTATTCGATGCCGGGCCTGGCCGGCGTCCTGGACGTCTCGTAAGGATGCTTTCGCATGACAACCTCAGACACGTAATCGGCCTTGGCAAGAAGAGCCCCCGAGGGGTCGCGGCCGGTCAGAACCACTTCAAGATTGGCAGGTTTGGATTCAAGCAGAGCCAGGAGATCTGATTCATCGACCATGCCGGTTGCCAGGGCGCCCAGAATTTCATCCAGGACCAGAAGATCAGTCCCTTCCTTGCTGTCCTCAAAAGCGTCTGCCAGGCGTTTTTGATGGAAATCCCGTGTCATGGCTTTCTCCTGCTCATCCATCTGGAAGACGAACTTGCCTGAAGGCTGACCCGAGCGGACATCAATGCCCAGATCCTTTAGCGGGCCCAGTTCAGCCGATGTCCCGCCCTTTAAAAACTGGACGAAACGGACCGAAAGCCCGGAACCTCTGGCCCGGACGGCCAGGCCGGCCGCTGCCGTGGTCTTGCCTTTGCCGTCGCCGCAGATCAGGTGGATCAGGCCCAGGTTCTCCCTGATTTTGCTCAGTCTGTCTTGATGATTCATGGTGTGGGTCCTCCCGACTCTTTTATTTTAACCGAAAGCGGAACGTGACCGCTTGTCAGCCTGCCAGGTAAGTGCTGTGTTTTTGTCCCAGGTAAGCCAGCCAGAGCAGGAGGCCTGCCAGGGGGAAGGCCAGGGGGGTGGACAGGTGAACCGGTATACCTGTCAATTGGGCCAGAGCCCAGCCGTGGGGCGTGTACTGGCCGATGGCCGTCATCCAGATGGCGGGCATCCGCAGGAAAGTGCCTCCAACAAGGACGGAGACGAAGAGCAGGAGGGATGAGGGAACAAAACGCCGATCTCCCGGGATCAGGGCAGTCAACTGGCCAAAAGCCAGCATCCAGAGAAGCAGGACCGCCATGACCGGCAGGTAGTTTGAGGGCCGGCTGGTGGACGGCATAAGGAGTTTTAATGACCCGACCATGAGAGCCAGCTGGAAGAGGCCGGAAAGGGCCAGAGCCAGGAGGGTGGACAGGTAATCCCGCCGGAGGCCTCCCGGCAGAGACCGCATCCGCCTTTGAGTCGCCGCGTCCGCCAGCATCAGGCTGCTGAGCAGAGAAAAGACCGACAGAAAAAGGACTTCAATAGCTACATCCGGGACCAGCATGAGGGTCTGGGGTTCCTCCATATCCTGGTTGTGTACCACCAGGGGAAGCTTGGCACCTTCCTGGCCGGCCTCCTGAGTCATATGGGCCAGAAGTCTGTCCAGGTCAGCGGGCCGGAGCAGGGCCGCCCCCTCCATGCCGGACAGATCCTTGGTCAGCTTGGCTTCAAAGGCCAGGGCAATCATGGCGATGGTGACATTTTCCCGGACGATTCCGCTGGCCAGGCGGTCCTTGCCAGCGATAAATTCGCCGCTGAAGGCCTCATCTACTCCGGCTGACGAGATCTGGCCAAAATCTTGAGGAATCAGGAGGTAGCCATCGTAGAGGGACAATTCAAGGGCACGGCTGACAGCAGACGAATCAATGGTGTCCCAGGCCAGCACTCCCCCCTCCAGCATGGCAACCAGCTTCCCGCTGGCTTCGTTTTCTGCCTGGTCAACATAAGCGCCGCGGATCTGAGTCAGGTCGCTGCCCACGACGCTTGCCCCCGCCAGAAGAGAAAGCAGAATAGGAATCAGGATGCAGAGGACCAGCATGAGCGGGCGGCGCACCAGAAGCCGGAGCTTGATCAGGACAAGGAGCAGCAGATTTCTCATGGCCGCCTCCTGCCAAGGAGCACGGCCAGAGCCCCTGCCGGCAGAAGGGGCAGAAAAGCAAAGAGGAGAGCCTGGCCGCTCATGGTCCCGCCCTGGTAAAGCGACTGATACAGAGCCTGCATGGCCGGATAGACAGGCGTAAAGGCTGCAGGTTTGACCAGCCAGTCTGGGAAACGCCCAATCGGGTAAAGCACCCCGCCCAGAACCAGCAGGACAAAGAAGATCAGCCAGCCCGATTGCAGCAGGGTCACCCCATGGGCCCTGATCCGTCCCAGTGCCAGCATCAGAAGAGCCAGGGTCAGGTAGGCAGCAAGGAGGATGGCTGCCATGGGGATGAGGGCTGTCAGCAAACCGGCCAGATTCAAGGCGATAAGGGGAGGCAGGATGAGGACAGCCCACCAGATCAGGCCGCCTGTCAGCCTGTAGAGGAGGAGAGGACCCGGGCCGCAGGCCAGGAGCAGGCGGTCCTCATAGGAAGTTCCCGCAAGACGGATGGTGCCTGCCAGGACACCCATGGCGGGCAGGAGAGAAAAGATGATCAGGATACCGGCAAAGACGTGAAAGATGATGTCGGTCATGAGCAGCTCGCCTGTCTTCAGGTAGCGGTCGCGGCCGAAATACATGGCCAGGGCATTGAGCGCATGATTGGTCGTCCGGCCCCAGGACTCATCTTCATCGCCGCCCAGGGCCACATAGGTTTTCTGGTAGCCAAAGACGTGGCCGTAGAGGAAATTGAAGACCGAGGTATATTGGCCGATCATAATCTTGATCAGGCTGGACTCAACCGGCATCCTGGGACTCAGCCACAGACCCAGGGGCTCGCGGGTCGAGCCCGTGCGAAGTTCCTGAAACAAGTCAGGAGGCAGGCGGAGGACGACAGCGACCTGGCCGGAGTCCAGCCGTTCAAGGGCCTGGGGCAGGGTGTCCTTGTGAACCGCCGTGATGTAGCGGATGCTCTCGAAGTACTCAACCAGAAGCTTGCCTGCCAGGGATTGGTCTTCATCAACAATGGAAACCGCAGCCGTGAAGTCCGGAATCAGTCCCGGGGTCTCCTCATTCTCATAGCGGGCACCCAGGGCAAAACCGGTGGCAGAAAGAAGGAGGGAGAGGATCAGAGCTGCCAGGAGGGCGGTCCGGGAGGCCAGAAGCTCCTGACGCACAAGCCTGGCCAGGCAGCGCGTCCGGGCCCTGAAAGCGGCCGGAGCCCTGGACGGCATGGCTTCCCTCATGGCCGGCCTCCCTTAGTTGGAACCGACCGCGGCTTCGGTCAGTTTGCCGTCCTTGAGCACCAGTATCCGGTCGCACAGGCGGTCCAAAACCTCCGGTTCATGGCTGGCAACCAGAATAGCGCAGCCGCGCGAGCGTAGCTGGAGCAGACGGCCGATCATCATTTCACGGCTGTCCTGATCGGCGCCCGCAAAAGGTTCATCAAGAAGAAGAAGGCGGGGATCACCCAGGAGGCCGACAATCAGGCTGACCCTGCGCGCCATGCCGCCGGAACACTGGCGGATGGTCTTGTCCAGAAAGCCGGAAATCAAAGGGTCGGCGGCTGCCGCCTGCAGAATGTAAGCCTGATCTGTCTTCGAAAGGCCGCGTGCGGCAGCCCAAAACTTCAAGGTGTCTCGGACGGGCAGACGTTCATCCAGGGCCAGATCCTGGGGGACATAACCGGTCATCCGGCGCCAGGGGCCATGATCGTCCAGGCTGATCCCGCCAAAGGAAACCTGGCCCTGATCCCTGCCAAGAACCGAGGCCAGAATCTTCAAAAGCGTGCTCTTACCGGCCCCGTTATCGCCGGAGAAGCCAAGAATACTTCCTGAAGCCTGCTCGAAAGAGATATGGTCCAGTGCCTGCTGCGCGGCCCATGCCTTGGACAGGCCGCGCACAGACAAGGTGTCATTATTCATACCGGTTGCCGCTTCTGTTTGCGGGCCGCCTGGGAGGTCTAATCCCAGTCCCAGTCGTCCCAGTTAAAGTCGTCGTCATAGTCATCCCAGTCATAACCGCCGCCCATGCCGCCCAGCACGTCCGGATCAAGGCCGAACTTTTCCAGGATCTCAGCCAGTTTTTCTTCCAGATTACTGCCTTCCATCAGTTCCGCCAAAGCTTCTTCGTCGCTGATATCAATGTAGTCAGAAGGCAGGGAAGAGGGGAAAACCACCTGGGCCAAAGGCAGGGGGGCGTGATCAATGCGGATGATGAGGGAGAATGCCAGTTCGTCGACCTCAGGGACAATCTCAAGGGTAGCCAGCAGATGCTGGACCCCGTCCCTGGCTTCCAGACGGCCCTCGTAAATCAGTTTGATTTCCTGGGCGTCGTAGTATTCATCGTCTTCCCCGCTCGTGATCTTGAGTGTCATCTTGCCGACCGGATAAGCCTCACTGCCGGCCTTCTGCAGGCCGAAAGCCGTATAGTCACCGCCCATGAGCTCCATGTAGCGCGAGCCCTGGCCCCAGTCCCTCTCCTTGAAGCGGAGACTGAAGGTGCCGGTGTAAAGGTCGTTTTCCAGCTTGTAGCTGCTCTGGAACTCCAGACCCCCTTCATCAGCCATATCAAGTTTGAGGATCTGGCCATGCTGGCTGCCATCGGTCACGTGCAGGCTCTCGATGGTGATGACTTCATCTTTCCCGTCTTCCGCCTTGGTGAGGGTGAAACGGCCGCCAGCCGGCTTATTCTTTTTGTCAACATAGAGCATGCGGCGGACTTTGATCTTGTATTCGTCGGGGTGTCTTTCCAGATCCCTCAAAGAATCATCAATGCCCTCGACAAAGGAGTCATAGGCGTCTTCTGAGGTAGCCATCCCCATCATGAGGTCTTCCGGCGAACCCATACCTGCCAGCAGGTTCTTGAGCTCAGGGCTCTTGCGCAGGAAGAGGAGCATCTCCTTGGCCATGGCGGGGAACTGGTCGGCCTCCACCGTCACATCATAGTAGTCCAAAGTCTGCCTGACATCTCCGACGGTCACCTCCTGGCCCTTGACCAGCTGGGGTTCGCCGGCGTACTTCATGAAAATGTCTTTCAGACCGTCGAAGATCTTCTCTATGCTGTCGTCAGCCAACAAGCCTGCCTTGCTGCCGGCATTGAGGAGATCGTCCCCTTCCATTCCTGTCAGGTTGGCCAGGGCATCCTTATCCGCGACAAAGGGGCGGTCAAAGAGCTCGGGGATAGCGACCACGTAAGCCTGGTTGACGTCATAGATCTCCATGGAGAGAAGATCGCCTGATTCATCGCGCTTGCCAAGGCCGACCCGTGTATAGAAGCGGGGATCGGTCTCGCTACGGTCTACCTTGTAGTCCAAACGGAAGCGCAGGCTGGTCAGTACCGTCAGGAGTTCGGCCATCTCATCCGGCAGGGTATCCGCTTTGATGTCCAGGCCTATTTCAGTGGTCGAGCCCAGCTTGGTCTGCTTGAGCATGCGGTCCAGGGAGCCCTGCAGGTCATTGAGCAGGGAATCGTCCGGAACCAGGGCGGACTGGGCCTCAGCCTTCCTCCATTTCTTATCCGTTGACATGAACAGAAGCTGAATCTGGTCGCCGAAGACAACCCAGGAGCCAGCCAGCAGGCCCAGGATTACCACAACAATGACAAGGGGAATCCACCAGCGCTTCTTGCGCTTGGGTGCCTGATAGGGAGCTCCGTATCCCGGAGGCGGGTAGGCGCCCGGAGGGTAGGGATAGGGTGCTTGCGGGGGGTAAGGCGCCTGAGCCCCGCCGTAGGGGGGGGGAGGCGCTTGCGGCGGGCCGCCGCCATAGCCATAAACCGGCTGGGCAACTTGCGGCGGAGGGCCTGGCGGGACTGGCCCGGGGACGGGCCCTTGCGGGTAGACCGGAGGGGCGGCCTCAACTGCCTCTTGGATCTCCTGGCTTACTGGCTGGAGATCTTCTGCCGGCATGGGCTCAGCGGATTCGACCCGGCTGCCGCACTGGGCACAAAAAACGGAATCTGCGGGCAACTCGGCACCGCACTGTTGACAATATTTCATGATCTCTTCCTCCCGGCTTACCGCCTGACGAAAATCCAATCAATTCACGGTCGCTTGCCGGTGAAAGGCCGTGACTCTGCGTCTTTTGGCAGGATCCGGAACAAACACTGCAACCGGTCTTTAATTATACCAGCTAAATGAATAAGCCTCATAAATGGTCTGCTGCGATACGGCTTTTGGCACTTTACCGCGGCCGGGGCCTAAGAAAACCCGGTATGCCCATGAGGGCATCCGGGTTTTACAAGGCAGACCCTGCCTCTTTGACTTAGGAACAGCCGGTTGTCTCCCCGCAATCCAGGCATACCTTGCAGGTTCCGTTGCGGACCATGCGCGCGCCCGAACAGTTGGGGCAGACGGAACCGTCATAGAGCCGTTCCCCTGTCCGGCTGGCTTCGCGTGCCTTCTCGTGGATGAACTCTTCCATGCTGATCTGGAGCAGAGCCCCCTCCGCTTCCCCTTCCTGACCTTCCCCCGGCTTGACCTGGACACGGGAGAAATCGCCGGCCTCGATATCCAGAACCTTGCTGATCAGGTCGGAAACCGAGGTGCAGTACTTGATGTAGGGATGGCGGTGGACAAAACCGTAGGGTTCGTACTTTTGACCCCGGAGCATCTTGGAGATGGCCTCCGGTTTGATCCCATACTGGAGCATGACGGAGATGGTCTTGGAAAGGGAGTTCAGAAGACCCGTGATCAAGGTACCTTCACGGTCCGTGGTCATGAAGATCTCCGTTACCTGGCCGTCCTCATCCCTGTTGACCGTGATGTAGACCTTGACATCCTCAATCTGGGCTGGATGGGTGGTCCCGGTCCGGATCCCGAAAGGTTTAACCCTGCCGTGGACCCATTCGCCCCGTTCCAGCCTGCCCTCGCACTCTTCCAGATCTTCCCTGGATTTCCTGGCCACATGGAGCAGATCCTGGTAGGTCAGATCCTCCAGGGGAAGATCCTGGCTTTCGGCACCGGCCAGGCGGATATTGAGCGGCTGAGCATATTTGGAGCCATCCCGGTAGAGAGTGATTCCCTTGATTCCCTGATTCCAGGAGGTCAGTACAACATCCTCAAAATCCTGCACCGTGGCTTCATTGGGGAGATTGACTGTCTTGGATACAGCGCCGGAAATCAGGGGGGTAATGGCTGACACCATGCCCACATGGCCCCGCCAGGAAATATAGCGTGTGCCTGTCCCGCATTGATTGGCCGTGTCAAAGACCGGCAGATGCTCCTCCTTCAGGAAGGGGGCCTCCTCGATCTTGCCGTCCAGGATCATGCCGTCTTCGCCTTCCCGCATGATGTAACCGATGATGGCCTGGCGCTCCTCCTCCGGATAGCCCAGGGCAGCAAGCCCTGCTTCGACCACCGGGTTGACCAGCTTCATGTAGCCGCCGCCCGAAAGCTTTTTATAGACAACATGTGAGAAGAAAGGTTCAATGCTGGTCGCAGAGCAGTCCATGGCAAAGGAGATGGTACCGGTCGGCGCCATGACGGAAACCTGTGCATTGCGGAAACCGTCTGCCTCCCCCCATTCTTCGGCCCGGGTCCAGCTGTCGGCCAGCGCCTGGGAGAGATCCATAAAACCGATCCGCTCAAGAAGGCCGTGGTCCAGGACAGGCAGGGAATAACCAATGGCTTCCGGCTCATCCTTGCGGACCCCGGCGGCCCGGCTGTGGTTGCGGATGACCCGCAGCATGTGTTCGCGGTTGGTCTGGTAATGGCTGAAGGGTGTCAGCTGCTTGGCCATGCGGGCGGAGACCGCGTAGCTCTGACCCGTCAGGACACCGGCAAGAGCCCCTCCCAAAGCGCGGGCCTCAGCGGAATCGTAGGGAAGACCGGCGCTCATGAAGAGGGAAGCCAGGTTGGCCAGACCCAGGCCCGTGGCACGGAAAGCCCAGGTCTTGCGGGCGATGGCGGGTGTCGGGAATTGACCGCCGTGGATGGAGGCCTCCAAAGCCAATTGAGCGATGGCGATCAGGTGCAGGTAGCCCTGGGTATCGAATTGCCGCTTGTCCGGGTCGAAGAAACGCATGACATTAATGGAGGCCAGGTTACAGCTGGTATCGTCCAGAAAGGCGTATTCGCCGCAGGGATTGGTCGAGTTGATCCGGTTGTGCTTGGCGCCCAGCTGGCCGTCCTCGCCTGCCGGGCAGGTGTGCCAGGCATTAAAGGTGTCGTCAAACTGAGGGGCGGGATCGGCGCACCGCCAGGCGGACTCGTTAAAGAGTTCCCACAGGTAGTCAACCCGGACATCCCGGTCGACCCGGTCATCCAGGCGGCCCTTGAGGCGGACGGTGGCGGCCGGGTTCCGGTCCAGATCGGCTACCTTCCGCATGAATTCATCACTGAAACGGACTGAATTGTTTGAGTTCTGACCCGATACCGTCTGGTAGGCCTCGCCGTCCATATCCGCGTCATAACCCATCTTGGCAAGGGCGATGACCTTGTCTTCCTCGCGGGCCTTCCAGGTGATAAAGGCCTCAATTTCCGGATGATCGACGTCCAGGCAGACCATCTTGGCTGCCCGTCTGGTCGTTCCCCCCGACTTGATGGCACCGGCGTTGCGGTCCAGCCCCTTGAGGAAACTCATGAGACCGGACGAATGGCCGCCGCCAGAGAGCCTCTCCCCCTCGGCCCGGATGGCCGAGAAGTTGGTCCCCGTCCCGGAGCCTCCCTTGAAAAGCTTGGTCTCCGATACATAGCCTTCGGTGATGGAGTGGGGGCCCAGCAGCTTGTCCTCGATGGAAAGGATGAAGCAGGCCGAGGCCTGGGTCCGGGTATAGTCATCCTCGCTCATGACCACCTGGCCCGTGGATTCGTCGTAATAGTAGAACTCGCTTTTGCCGCCCCTGATCCCGTACTTGAGCCTGAGGCCTGTATTGAACCACTGGGGGGAGTTGGGCGCGAACATCTGGGCCAGAATGGCATAGACCAGTTCATCGTAAAGGATTTGCGACTCCTGGCCCCGGTCAATCATGCCCTCATCGATCAGGGCCTCAACCCAGAAGGAGACCATGCGGTCGGCCAGTTGGCGCATGGAGGTCTCATGGCCGGGTTCCTCCGGCAGGCCTGCCTTGCGGAAATACTTGGAGGCAATGATGTCACAGGCTTGCTGTGAATAGGATTCAGGGAATTCCAGATCCTTGAGGTCGGTCAGGACCCGGCCTGTCTTGTGGTCTTTCAATAGGACATCACAGGTCTTCCAACGAAAGAGATCAAAGACTTGCCCGCCCTCTTCTTCCACTGCCTTGGTAAAATGACGCTTAATAAGCGGTGACAGCACGCTCATGGCAACACCTTCCTTCTCTTCTTCTCCCGATGATTGACTGGTACGAGGACCGGTACGGTTAATGGAAACTACACTATGTAGAGTATTACTGCTAATCATACTACCAAGGATTGTGTTTGACTATTACAGAATGGTGACAAATGGTGCCAAGGCCAGGTGGCTCACCTATCTGCTAAGATGAAATCCAAGCCTTGATTGAAGGAGAAGCCCCATGTCAGCAAAGCCTGAGCGGATCCGCCTTTGGATAGCGGCAGCCATCCTCTTCCTTGTTCTCCCCTGGGTGACCTCTTGCGGCGTCAACCGCGAATTAACGGGGCGTTGGCAGCTGGCCGCCACCGATAACATGGCCTTTGCACCAGGCATGATCTTTGAATTCGCCAACGACCGG
>JBBAEW010000027.1:0-26068 GCA_041655695.1 Saccharofermentanales bacterium | reverse complement strand
TAAGTTTTGGGATGTAAATTTGTTTTTTATTTTCACTTAATTTAACACCTTGTGGCAACTGAAATGATTGTTTACTATATTTTGATTTAAATTTTGGAAAACCAGCACCTCTAAAAAAATTTGTATAGGCGTTATCTAAGTTCCTGATAGACATTTGTAAAGCCTGTGAAGGACTTTCATTTAGCCATTCTATATCTTTCTTTAAATCAGTGATTTGTTTATTTAAGTCAAAACAAGTTAAATGTTTTTTGTTTCCTGTATATGCTTGGATTTTAGTTTCTAAACCTAGATTATACACAAACCTGACTTGTCCAAAAATTTTTGAAAGAAGTTCTTTTTGATTCTGATCAGGATATATTCTATATTTGTAAGACTTTAACATTTTTACAGAATTTTTTTATGTTATGTAATTATATATTAAATTCAAAAGGTCACTTTTTCCATTTTTGATGGATTTAATCGTTAAATTTATTTAAAATGTTAAAAATCAGTTGATTAAAATGTTAAAAATAATTAAAAATTAATTTGAAATTCATCCAACAAACTATTAAACCCTAAAGGGTAAAGATTTGTTGGTTTTCTTTCAAAAATCATATAAATATTTAACATATTTATTTATAAAATAATCGTTTATATTAAATGAACTAAATTTAGCACTACCACATATAATATCGTTACCGTTTAAGGATACTTCTAATTCACCACCAAAATAATCATCAATATAATTTATTATAATAGGAATAGAAATAGTATAGTACTCGAATTTATTATTCTGTATTAAATAATAATCCCTATTTTTTAAATCCGATGTTGTTATTTTCATTTAATTTTTTTTATTTAAAATACAAAAATTAAGCCAATTTAATTAATATAAAAATAATGAATATTTTAATTTAAATTCAATAATAAAAATAGTGCACGCATTAGTACAATAGTGCACTATTTTTATTTAATAATATTTTAATAATTTATTTATTATATCATTTCTAACACTATCACCATCACAAAAATTAAATTTACCTATTTCTTCAAAATTTTTAAATCTTTCCATAGCATCTAATAGTCCACTCTTTTCATACGATTCAAACCTATCTATTTGTTTTATATCACCTGATATTATAAATTTTGAATTATATCCGATTCTAGTTAAAAGTGTTTTCATTTGTTTATGTGATGAGTTTTGTGCCTCTTCAAAAACTAAAATTGCGTTATCAATATTTACCCCTCTAAGAAAACCTAATGCCAATGGCTGTATTATACCGTTATCTACTAATTTTTCTCTAGTTTCTTTTCCTATTATCTTATCAATTAAATAGTATGTTGAAAATAAATACGGTTCTAACTTTTGATCTAAATTTCCCGGAAGGCTACCTAATTTTTCTTCTGCTTCTACTGCAGGTGTTATTATATAAATTATATTATAACCATTATCAGGAGTTTGTATATATTCTAATGCTTTAGCAATTGATAAATGCGAATTGTGAGTTACTACATGATTATCTGTTAAATATAAATGTTCATTCGAATTAACTGAAATACACTGTTGTTCAATTTTACCAATATATTCAATTTTATCTATAAATCTAGGTGTTAAATACTTAGTTTTTTCTTTTAATAAATTTAATTTTCTTTTCAATTTAAATGGTTTTATATTATTTGGTAAATTTATATTAATAACATAATTATCTAATTTATTAGTTTTTTTTATACTAACTGTTGCAATTCCACCTAACGATCTAATCAATTCACAAAAATTATCTTTTAATTGATAAGAAGATGTACTATACATAGGACAACCGCTTTTTTTTCTTACAGTGCCATCTGTATCCATTAACCCCTGTAACAATTTAATTCTATCTTCAATCGATGAATATAAATATTCATTTGGTATAAATTTATGTTCACATTTACATCTAATTTTTAATTTATCAATTTCATTTGTTATATAATTAGGATTATTTTTTTTACCACTTATTATATAAGTACAATCTTCATTTAATAGTGTTTTTTTAGTTGGTACTAATTTTAATTTATAATTTTTAACAATATTAGAAACTTCATTTATTATTTGTTTATCATTAGATGTTATTCTTGTTGTTCGTTGTGTCATTGATCCATCCCCTATTAAAACCCCCATCAAATATGAATCAAATGGTAATTGTGTTTTTTTATAAAAAACGGGTTTTGTTATAGGTAATTTATAATTTCTTCTATTGTCTCTTGCATAAATATTATTTAACATGTTTTTTGTTTGTATAATATCATATACATCATATTTACCATAATCTCTATTTTTATTAGTCGATACCGACCATAAATGTTCATCACAACAATCTACATAAACACCATCAGTAAAATATACTCTATAACAATCTTTTAATCCTTGAGGATATATACCGTTTATTTTAATAACATCACCATTTACTCCACATATATCTTGTCCAATTTTAACATCCCTCATTTTAATTGGTCCGTTTGGCGTATAAATAGTAGAATACAGTGGTTGTGCTTTTCCACAACCAGCTGGTCCACTACATAATATTATTTCTTTTTCATCTATTAATTTAATAAATTCTTTTTGATTTTGGTTTTTGCATTTAATTTTTACTTTTTTACCATATAAATTTGTATCTAATTTTGTAATAAAATTCTTTTCTAGAATTAATTCTACACTATCGTTTCCGTTTCCGTTTCCGTTTCCGTTACTTTTTTTTCTAGCCATATTTATTATTGGATTTATTTTTAAACAGAAAGGTCTAACTACAAAAATTATAATTGCAGTTAGACCTTCCTATTTGATTAAAATTCATATTATTATGAAGATTTTTTATTTTCTTCTTCACATTTTTTCATAAGTTCTTTTCCATAATCTGTCAAACCATTACCCTTAGACCACCCCTTTCTTATATCATCATAAAAACTTTTTGATTTGTCTTTATTGTTTTTAAATTCCATAGGTGATTTAACACCATGTAAACAAAGTACACTCGAAAAAAAATCTCTATAATCATCTTGTAATTTTGATTCGTTAATATATTCATTAAAAGTATTAATATTATTCATATCTATATTATTATTTTTTATATGATAACTCTAAATATCCATCTGTTTTTTAATCATCTATGTTACGTTTTATAACTTTAAGTGTTGTATTTTTTAATTTTGAATATGTATCGAAATCATAATACCTTTTAAAATCATCTAAAAAATAATTATTTTCTATTTCTGGCATATCAGAATCATATTTTATACCAATTCTAATTCTCTCGTCAGTAAAAAATTCTAAATAAAACGTATATTCTGCATATTCTTTTTCTAAATTTGGTTCATATACAATTTTAAAATTACTTTTATCATATAAACTCATTATTTCATTATATAATGAGTTTATTTTTTTAATCTGTGGTACTTTTGAAAGTATATCATTTATTTGTTCTCCTGTATATTTACCATCATCGTATTCTTGAAAATATTGAAGAATATTTATTTTTGGTTTTTTAAAAAATTCATCCATTGATTTCCCACTAAGGAGTTCACTAACGTTCTCTTTAATGTAATCATTAAATGTTTTAATATTATTCATAATTATATTTTATATTTAATTGTATATATAAAATCAAAAAATCAAAAAATGTTATTTACATAATAAATCAGCTGCACAAGATGCACCAAATGCATCTGGTTTACATTTTACCATAAATCCATAAGAACTTACCATACCCATTATAGAATTATAAACAACATTAGATTTATTCTGTTTATTATTACCTTCTTGTGGATTAACATCTACATGGATTTCTATTTTTTTACTTGGTGTAGTATCATTATATTTACATTTTCCAAATTTAGGCATATTATAAAAATCGTTTAATTCATTATTTAAATATTCTGCTAAATCTAGCGAATACAATGATTCATTCATTAATCTATTAACAAGTGATTTTTCTTTTTTATCTTTTATTCTCATAAATACGATATGTGCGCCATTATGCAAACCTTGGTCATATAAAACAATAACCAACGCGTATAATGTATATGATCTTTTTTGTTGTGAATCACAACCAACAATTATCCTCATATCATCACCTTTATTTACTAAAGGTTTTAAATATTCAACTATATTTTCTATTATTTCACCACCAAATTTTTTAAATTTTCTTTTAGTAAAATCTATATTAGTATTTTGCATATTTTATTTTTTAAAAAACCCCCGGTTAATCGGGGGTTTGTTTTAATTAATTATCATTGAATTTTTGTTTAAGTTTTTCTAATTCGTCCGATTTCTCTTTAAGTTTATTAATCATATCATCATCGTCTTTAAATGTTAAATATATCTTACGATCATCTCTTATTATTGATATTACTATAACATCTACAATTTCACCAGCTACCAATTTCCTATTATTTTTATTGATATATGTTGTTTGAATAAGTCCATTAGTTTCATAATCCAATTCGATTAAAGCACCAAATGGTTTAACTGATATAACTTTACCCTTTATTATATCACCTACTCTTATAGTATCCCATAGTGATTCTTTAAGAATTTGAGTAAGTATAATTTGGTTTCCTCCTTTTGTTATATCTTTTACATAAAAATCTATCAATGTACCTGGTTCGATACTTTTAATTTTATCTTGATAATCTTCTCTTATATTTGCTTTATGTATCATACCAGTAAGACAATCTTCAAATTGAATAAATACACCAAAATCCCTAGTACCGGTAACGTGACCTGTATAAACTTTATCTTTAGGATTATTTTTAATTTCTTTAACCTTGTCAGGTATTAACGTCTTTAGATATTTTCTTCTACTAACTACATATACTCCTTTATCTTGTTGTAAAGTTTCTAACATAACTTTAATATTCTTACCAACCAAGGAATTAACATCTGATATTTTATTAACATCTGCTAGGGTATTTGGCATAAACGCATCAATAGTAATACCATCAATTTCTATTAGAAGATTATATCCAGCTGGTATAGTATCTATAACAGTAGCATTAATCGATACATTGTTTTTATAGAAATCTTTCATTTTAGAATCTACATTCATTTTAATAAGTTCAGAAATAGATCCCCTGATTATATATGGGTTATTACTAATATCAGTTATCATAACATCTACCATCTGATCAATTTGTAAATGTTTACATACCTTATCTTCTTGTCCTCTTCTATTAATAAGAACATTGTCTTTATATCCAATGTCAACAACAACATAATTTTTATTAATTTCAATTATTTTACCATTGACGATATCATTTTTATTAATTTCATCGATATCAACATACCCCTCATATTTTTTAAATTGATTAATAACATTTTTGGGTATTTTACCACTTGGGTTGTTTGATTCATCTAATAAATCTTTATATTTGGGTATATAATTTTCATCAAATGACCCAAAATCAAAATAATTTCCTGTTTCACTTAGTTCATTAGCATTTTTTGTTTCGAACATAATTTTTAATTTTTAGTTAATAAATAGTTTTTATAATTATAAATGATATATTATATATCTACGCAAAAGTTTTAAAAATTAAAAATTATTTTTACTTGTTTTTCTTTCGATATAAGATGATTCTAATTTAGAAACATCTCTACCATCAACATAATCTAATCCAGTGTCAAATATAGATGTTCCATCTTGATCACCAATTTGCCATATCACATCAATAAAATTATATTTGAATGTTAATGTAAATGTTTGTTCACTATATTCTGTACTATTATAAGACATTCTTAATTCTGATAAAGATTTATATATTATTTCTTTTAATAAAACTGTATATAAAATATCACCATCTTTATCTAAAACATTTATATTCAATACGTCTAAATAATTTTCATTATTTAAGTAATAATCATTTATTATTTGTAATATTATAAAATAATTTAAATGTGAATCGAATGATCTAAATGTCACGTCTAATTCATTTTGAAACTTATCCATGATATTACCTGATTCTCTCCAAGATACTATTTTACCATGGTATAATGATTGTTCAACGGTTTGATATGATAAACTAGGGAAAACAATATCCTTTATACCACTATTAATATAGTCCATAATTGTATTATATGGTATAAATTTTTTATCCATTAATTCTTGAAACTGTTTCTCTAATCTATCAGAAATAAAATTCTCAGGTAAATTAAATAAAAACTGATTATTTTGTGAACTTATTCTCATATAAATTTTTATTTTTTTAAAATTTATGACTAGGTGGTGGCATTTTTTTAATGTTATTCCTATCTACTCTTGTACTTTTTGTCACATCATCTATATTATTTGTCACTGATGTTGTAATATCAGTATCTCTATTATTTGTATCTATTGTTACTTTCGGTGGTATCCCTATTATTTTTTTATCTCTTGTTGTAATATCGTTCGGTACAAGTGGAGAAATTTCTGGTTCTCTAGTAACACTAACAATTGGTCTTGGAATTATTTCTTTTTCTATTATGTTAGGTTTTCCTATTTCTAATTGGAAAACTTTTTCTATAAAAATTTGTTTTTTTAAATCCTCTACTCTGTTAATATAAACCTTTTCAAAATAGAATAAATTACCATAATTTATTTTTGGTTTTAATCCATTAACATCACAATATGATTTCATACTATCTATATTTTGCTGAAATCTTACATAAACAATTAAATTAAAATAATTTTTATCAGAATTATCAGACATAACTATTTTTTCAGTAATAAAATCATTATTAAGTACAATATCACTATCAACCGTATCTATCACATTGTCAGAATTGTCAGTTGATGTTGTTATTACATCACTTGTAGTTATATTAGTTGTACCGGTATCTGATTCTTCTGATATAAAAGTAATATCTTCATATAATGCAAATTTACCTGAATATAATTGTGTTTTAGAACTATCAGAACTAACAACTAAATAAAAATTATCATACCCTTTGTCATATATTCTTCTTATGACATTATAATTATTTTCAGATATTCTATAATATATTATACCGTTTTCGTAATTATTATTTGCTTGGTAATATGGTTCCAATTCTAATTTTTCACTGTCTGATTTAAATACTAATATTAAATTAGAATTTATTGTTATATTAGAAATATCATATGGTACAACATTACCATCAGAATTAATATCTTGTGCAATGTTAAATTCTATTATATTATCGAATGGATTTATTAGTATTTCTAATATTCCATTAGGGGAATAACCTCTATCGTTTAAAGTTTTATCACTTTTTGTTAAAATTTTATATTTATCTATTAATACGGGGTATGGTACTTTCATAACATCAATTATCCCATCATTTATACCACCACCTGTCATATTATTATCCACTTTTAAATTATAAATATTTGGATTTATAGTATTTTTACTTATATCCAATTTAGATAATTTTAAACCATATTTATTAATATTATTAAATATACCTAATGTTCCGAACTTGGATATATACCCATTGTCCACTAAACTTATTATTCGTAATTCTACTTCAATCATAGCAGTAGTATTAGAAAATTGAATAACTGGTCTATATAATATTTTTTTACTAAAATCATCATATACTGTTCTTGTTTCACTATTAGTTAATATATTTTCTTCATATAAATTAATTATATAATCTAATCTGATCTTATCACCTTTAACCATCTCATTATATGCAAATGTATCCATATATTCATTTGAACCCATATAAGTAGAATATATTTCAAAAAAATCACCTATTTCTGACTCTACAATATTAATACCCACAGATGTATATTCTGGTGATTGTGGTAATGATGTATTATATTCATCACCAGTAAAATAATAGGGTATATTAAATATAGATTCTGTATGTGTTATAAATGAAAAATCTATAAATATTGGGCTATTTGTAGATAAACCTTCACCATATGTTAAAAATTGATTTAAAGTATCATTTGTAGGAACATCCATTGAATTAGTAACTATTCTATTAGATGATTCAATATTAATTGATGGTATTTCTAACTCAATATATCTTACCCAAAACTTTTCATTATAATAAAATGGTATATTTAAATCAAAAATATCAATCGAATTTGTATTTGATTTTAAATAATAAAAATTTGATAATGAATATTTGGTATTATTGTTATACCCCTGTGTATAAATATTAATATAAAACCCTAAATAATCATAAAAATTAAAACCACTAGAAAAATATATTTTAATTTTATCATATTTTATAGTTGTTGAATAGTCTTGTATTTTTAAAAAATTAAAATTTTCCGTATCTACAATAGAAAATTTATTTAAAATTGGATCAATTGAAAATAAGTTATTATCAATTGTATTATTTCCATTATCGGATATGAAACTTTTAGTATTCTCTTTAATATTTGTTAGAACTTTATATTCTCTTAATAGTGATGGACTATCTTCAAATATATATTCAATTAAAATATTAGGATGTATGTTTAATCTTTTTGAATATTTAGACATTAATTATATGTTAATTTTTTATAATAAAAATAATATTATAATGAAGTTAATTTTTAGTATATATAAATTTATAATTACCAGAATTATATATTCTATATATTTTTCTTTTTATCATCATTTCATGAACAGTTTTACTTAAATCAAATGATTTTTTAATATGAACATCTTTTTTATTAACTCTTTTCTATTTATTATATAATACTACTTTAATTTTATATTTATGCTATATTTATATATAGATATTAAAATATCTTAAATAAAAATATTATTTTTGAACTTTTTAATTATTATATATAAACATAAAATTATATTTTATATGTCTGTTGATAAAAACAATGATAAAAATGTTGGATTTATAGGAAAGGTTGCAAAATTTCCAAAAAATACAAAAGCTAAGAATGCCTATAATTTCTTAGAAAATATAAAAGTTTCTAAAAAAAGATTATGGTATATTCTTATAGAGAAGGATAATAATGGTTTACAAGTTATTAAGTATAATAATAAAAGTGGATTTGACTTAGGTAAATTTGTAAATGAATTAAAACAATATTATATGAAAGACGAAAATATGATTTCCCATATATCTAATTTAGTAATTGAAGGAGAAGATAAATTTTCAATTATTAAAAATATACCAGATGTAGAAATAAATGGACAAAAGTTAATAACTATTCTTACTAATGATTTGATAAAATTACTGCATTAAAAAAGTCACTTTATAGTGACTTTTGTTTTATACATCTCCTATATTAAAATAAAATTTAAATATATTTCCACTTAAATATAATTTATTTATAGCATCATCTATTGTATATTTTTCATGGTATAATAAATTTATTTTATCTATTACTAATTCTAAATTTGGATCAATATACGGAAACATATTTTTTACTTTATCGTTAATTTCATTAAAATATGACATAAATTTATGATCACCTAGATACTTTTTATATTGATTAAATTCTTTTAGTATCATAATAAATTATTAATTTTAAATTTATATATTAAAAATAAAACTCTTAATTTTTAATTAAGAGTTTTATTCTTTTTGTCTAATATATTTAATATTTTTTCTTTTCTAGAATTTTTACTACGAATTAACTCATTAGTAGCTAAAAGTAATTCATAATATTGGACTTGCATTTCTCTTTTTCTTTTATCTACATTATCAATTGAACCATTTTTTTTCCAAAAATTATAAGATTCTTTAGTTTTTCTAACTTTATTGATATAAACTTTAGGCACACCATATTGATATGCAGCTGTCATAATATATTTATAAATAAATCCCAATTTTTCATTATCATTTTTCAAAGATAAAAAAAACTTAATTTTCTTATCTTTGAATGGATATTCTAATACAAATAAAGTCATTTGCCATCTTACATCATTACCAATAACAATTGATGATAAATGTTTTATAAAATCCTTTTTTAAATTTTCTTTTTCGGTCATAGTTAAATTATATTTAAGTCTAAATAAAGGTTATTGGATGGAAAATCAAACCAAAATCATATTTTAAATAATCCTTTTAGGAAAAGTCTATTATTATTTTTCCAACAACCTCAATTTAAACCATTTTATTTAATAATTTCTCAATCTTACCCTTTCTAGAATTCTTATAATTACAACAATCAATTGTTGCACTAATTAACATGTCATATGAATTATTCATATCTTTTTTTAATTTTTCAACTTTAATTTTATTTTCATAAAAATTTAATGACATTTTAAATTTACCACTTGACCAATATTTATAAATATTCTTTTTATTAATACAGTCATTAATATAAATTTTAGGAACACCATAAAAATGAGCATGAGAAACAACAAGGCGATAAATATACCCCAATCGTTTTGTATTATTGTCCATTTTTAACAAAACATTTATTTTATTAACTGGTATATTAGATATTTTTAAAAATTTGTTTATTTTACTTTTTAAAAGACTATTTACCATTAATTTATTAGTAATATTATCTATATTTCTAAAGTTATCATTCATAATTTAAATTATTAAAATGTAGATGTTATTAAGATGGTATGAAAAACCAAATATACTATTTATGATAGTTATCGATATCAGCTAAATTATCTATTATATTATTATATCTATTCTAATATAATTTTTCATTTACTTAATAACACCTACTTATTTTATTTGAATACAAAGATAATTAATATTTTTAAAATATCAAATTAAACTATGGATCTTATTAGTTCTATTCTTTTTTTATTTATCTTTTCTAATGTGTATTTATTTTTAACTAATTCATTTAATGATGATCCCATATCTTTAATGGCATTTGGATTATCAACAAAAAATTTCATCTTATTATACCACTCATATTTGTTATTTTCATCTATTAAAAATCCATTAACACCATCTACAACATCTAAAGTATATGGTCCATAATTACTAGCAATAATTGGACACTTATGGATACCAGCTTCTAATACTTTTATTTGAGATTTAACCATATTGAATAATGTTCCCGATTTAAGAGGAGATAAAGCAACATCTGACTCATTATACATAGTACCATATAAAAATATTGGTTTAGTCCATCTTCTTTGATAAAATTCATCTTTAAATTCTTCATTATACCCATAATTTAATCTACCATTATCATCATACTGTTCTAACCAATTTTTATAACTATTATTCTTAATGTGTATTTTATTATTAGTGAATATTGATTCAAATTGTACCCACATACTTCTAGTTGGATCATCTTTAAATATACCATTTTTTGTCCTCATTCTAAGATCAAATCCACATAAATACAATTGTGTTTTATTTATAAAATCATTACTAAAATTTTTAAAACTATCTTGTAATAACATTAAATCTGGTTTATGTGTTATCCCACCACCCCAAATGAATCTAGTCTTATCAGACTCAATCTTTTTTGGTATCCATTGGTATTCTTTATCATTTATTGCATTCTCTATAACCAAAACATTTTTATTATATTCCTTTATATCATTAGCAAACAACGGTGTTGTAGTTGTTACATAATCTGCATTTTTTATATGATTAATAGTCTTATCTTTAGAATTACTATTTTTCCAATTCTTATAATTTATATGAGACGAGTTTAATATCCAATGATCATCTATATCAAATATTAATTTTATATCATATTTTTTAATTATCTTATTAAAATTATTAACTTCATCAGATGTTCTAAATGGTATATCTTTATGATATATTATTATTTGATAATCCTTTAATGTTTGTTCATCAAATCTAAAGTAGAAATCACTAGTACTTAAAAATTTAATATCTATATCATCTTCGTTAATCGATAGATACGGTGAGTTTATCCTATAATATCCCACACCGTCATTACAGAGTGATATTACTAAAACTTTTATTTTTTTATTCATAATCAATTACTTATATTTTTATATAATTTTATTATATAAATTATATAAAAGATATAATTATAAGTTTATAATAAAAAAATAAAAATATCAAATACTATTAGATAAAGATAAAAATTACCACATTGAAATTTTTATTTCAGTAAAAATATTTTAATTAAAGAAGTATTTTAATAAAATAAACCAAAAATTAAAAAGAAAAATATACCAATTAATTTACATGTCTATCATACCATTTTGGTACATTGTGATTAAACCAGTTTCTTAATATAGAATTTGATTCTAACATACAAACCATCATGGATTGTATATAATTTAAAAATTTATATAGGTCATCATTTTTAAACAACTGTTTCGATAATGAATCTTTTAAAAGATTATTTTTATAATCGTACCCTATATGAATCTCTTTATCATTTTTATGTGATAAATCATATAATTCTGATATATGTGTTTTTCTATCTAAATTATTTATCATTTGTATTTATATTTTTTTCTATATCACCAACAAACATTATATTTATTGGACCTAAACCATTACCATCTATATTATCATTATAATATGTACCATTTCTATCTGACCATCCACCTCTTATAATAGCCAATTCATCTTTATTAACAACAATATCACCTAAAACTGGATCTATACCGTAAATATATTTACTATCCGCATTTATTTTATGATAATCTTCATTTTTTTTACTTATAAATGATATATTAACACTATCTACACCTTCTACATATTCCAATATTCTTATTATATCAGATTTTACAATTCTATCATCTCTATCAAGTGATGACAAATAATCTGATACCCTTGTTATTATATCTAACTTGATACTATCCTTTAGATAACCTTTATATTTCCTAATATAAATATTCATTATATATCTTGTTATTTTAGGTTGAATTATCTCTAACACAGTACCTATCGATATATTCCCCATTTTTCTTAAATATGTTATAGTTTTATCTTTTTCTTCGTCACTTAAATAAAATGAATCTATTGGTATATTAAAATAATTTATATTACCCGAAAAATAATTTTTTAAATTTGGTACTAAAAATAGATATACCATATTATCATTATCATAATCATTGTCATTCAATGTATTATAAACATTTATTTTTGAAAATAAATTTAATTTTTTCAAAGCATAAATATATTGATTTGGTGTAGATAATACAAAATTTCTTGATACATAAGGCATTAAATTTTTAGTGAATTCTGGCGTTTCTCCATTTGATGCGAAATTTATTTGTTTATGTATAACTATATCAAAAGTCGATTCCATATCAACTTTATCACCATTCATATCGTATACATCATCTACAAAATCAAAGTCATTAATTTGCGGTGTTTTAATATTACCCAATATACCATCTGTTAATAAATATGTTACTGTTATTTTTGTACCAATTCTTGGTATAAACCCAAAATCACCATTACCAAAACATATATCAATTCCACCATTCATACCAGTTTTTACTACACACGATAATTCATATCTACCCATATCTAATATGGAATCATATATATCTAAATTATTACCATTGTATTCAACTTTAACATCAAAATTATCAATAGAATTAATTACAGGTATATTCACACTTATTGATTGATTAATTTCACCATTACCTGTATATGTTTGTGTTTCATACCTACCCTGTATTACATTTAAATAAATATTATTTGATTGACTAACTTGATAAATTTCTTCATCTTTACCTATTGATATACAATAATTTAACCCGTTTGTTTTATTTCTTATACGAGTTTTATTACCTATTCTTATTCTACCACCTGATATATCACTATTAATATTCGTATTTGGTTTTGTTTTTAAAATTATAGTTCCAGTAGCTGATATTGCACGTGTAGGATTATGTCCACCAATTCTTGATAAACTATTTATTACTTTTTTATTATCAGTTTCATCTATTATTATATTGGATACTATCCTTTTTTGCATCAATACATTATATCTCCAAAAATTATTTAATACATTTAATACTTGTCCAAACGGAGATGCATTACTAAAATTTTCATCCGATTTACCGTATAATCCTTTTAAATAATCGGTTATTTGTTTTTTTAAATTATCATATTTAATTTCTACATAGTCAAGAAATCTCATTTTACTTTAAATTATTTTTAACCACTTTTCCTATTGTTTGTGGTATGGATTTTATATCATCTATTGTTAAATTCTTAAAAATATCACCTTCTGAAAATGATAATTTATAATCATTATCATCATTCTTCTTTAGATTCATTTTAATAAATCTAATATCATCTATATTTATATCAAATTGAAAAAACATAGATTCACAAGGTATATGATCTACAACAGGATTATATTGAATACTATATATGGACAAATTTTCTACATTATTATCAACTAACCATTCATTGACATTAGAAACTAACCCTATACTTACATCTGATATATCTTTAATATCATCACCAAATAACCTATTATCTAAAATATTATTTATTTCTGTTTCTAATCCACTATCATAATCAAATTTAATCTTCTTATAATTACAATTTATATCATATAAATAATGAAAATATTTTTCTGTTAATTTTCTTTTTTCTTTATCTACATAAAAAATAAATTTAGTATGTATAATGTTAGTTTTGTCATAATATAAGTTATTTATTGTTAATATAAACTTATAACCGTTATCATATTCTTCATATAGTGTATTTACAGAAGATACTTTTTTATCATTAAAAATATTACTTATAATATCTTCAAGTGTCGATAAACTTATAATAAAATTAGATTTTTCTAGTATTTTTAAATATTCATTATATTTTTTAATTTTCATAATTATATAAACGTTTTTTCTATTAAATACCTTTCTTCTAATGATGATATATCAGATTCGTGTATTCTTAATATATTTATTTTCAATTTTTTATAAGAATATACTTTTGGCATATTTATTGGATCACCTATATTAATATAATCTAAATCTATAACTATATAATTAGAACCAAAATCATTTGTATCTATTAAATACATACCGCTTTTATCTATAATATCACCATTCGTTGTTCTAAAAACAAAATCACTAATATATACATATTCAGAATATTGACTATTACCAAATAAATTAGATGAAATATTTAATCTTGTTCTATTTAAACCACCATCTACACTTATATTTTGTATAGATACAACATTTTGCATAATCGAATTATTAATAAATTTGTTTCTATGATATATAGTTTGTCCTTGTATTACATTTCCTATATCTATTGGTAAATGAACACCGTTTAAAACCGATGTTCTACTTGAACCATTTCCAGAACCATCATTATAATTAATATAAAAATTTAATTTATTTGTATATTGTGCATCTTTAGCACTCAATATTATTTCAATACCTTGTTTATATTTCAAATCTTTATCAAATAGTATATTAAATTCGGTTTCATTTGAAAAGTTTATAGTATCATCATTAGTTATGTTTAATAAAACTTTACCACTATTGGGTACATTAATAACCATATCACTATATGTTGCTATCATATAATTATAAATATCTGATGATTTAATATTCATAATATTTTCATATTCTATATTTTTAGCATCAAATGACATAGTTGGGTAAATATCATTATAATCAGTATTAATTTTTATAGTTTCTGAATCTTTAAATTGAAAAGTAGAATATAATCTTAGTAGGTTTTCTATATTTTTTAATTTAGATTTAATTAAGTCTAAATCAGTTTGAGTGTAAATTACACTTTTCATATTATTTACTTCATCATTTAATCTTATATGTTCATTTATTATATTTATAAATGATTCTGTTAATTTACCAACATTTGACATCACATTACTATATAAATCAAAACCAAATGTATTATTTAATGATAATGGATCAAAAGACAAAGACCTAGTATCATTATCAATCGTCGTTGTTATATTCAAAACATGTTGATATGATATCCCATCTTGTCCATTTTTACTAACTAACTTACCATATGTTGATATATGATCAGGATCATTATCATCATCGTCATTAGGATTATTAAGAAATGTTATACCATATAAATTAGATACTATCCTACCTTCTATTTCCGTATCATAATACCAAAGTATAGCATTATACTCAAAATCTTCTGGCGGATTATCATCTATTGGCATTTGATTAAATTCATCAAAATTAAATCCCACTTGATCATCAATTATTTGCATTTTTAAATAATGATTTAAATCAAAATCTAAAGTTAAACCATCAAGATTATCTGATCTAAAATCACTTAATTTTTCTATATAATCATTAGAACTTAATCCAACATTGTTATTTAAAACTATACCATAATATTCCCCGCTTAGTCTAACTTTATCACCAAAACTAGTATTATATGTCTTAGTATCATCATCAAATTGTGCATAATAACCACCTGGATAATCTGTTGGGTTTTGTCTTATTGGTGATAAATAATTTTCAGCACCTTTTATTTCAGATTGTATTTCTTCTACCAATAATGGTAACTTTAATCCTGGATAATAATTAGTATCATCATTGATTTTAAATAAAACAGTAGGTGTTTTACCAGCTTGATGTGGTATATAAGCAATTACTTCTGATTGATTCTTTGATGCAGTAACTACATCACTTTTAACATTTATCTCACCTATATACTGTACTAATCTATGATATTTTAATTTAACATATGATTCTGTTAATACCTGTTCCCCCACTATACCATCCGTTTCAATTGTTATAGTTGTATTATTATTTTCATATAATACATTAATTATTTTATATGGTGTTTCATCTAGAAACGAACCAGTATCAGTACCATGTATATATACATAATCACCTTCTTTAAATCTAGCAGTATATTCAATAAATATATCATATTCACCACCACCTTTTTCTGTAACAGATGTGATTAAATAATCAATTGGTTCTCTTTCTTTCCATAAGTATCTTCTAAAGTAATCAGAATTAGTTGTAGTATCCTCATATGGATTATCAAAATCTGGTAAATTTTTATCCCAATCTACCTTATGAACAGCTGGTTCAAGATCAATAGATCTCATCTTTTTTAACCATTTCCAAAAAATCTTTTCTGTTGGTGTTTTTGGTTCTTGTATATTATAAAACTCTTTTCTGGATGATATTTTACTTTCTAAGAAAACGGTATCTTGGTTAGCAACATAATTTCTTAATGATTCTACTAATTCATCAGCATATGATTCAGTTGGTATTGTTCCATCACTATAAATTCCAAATGACTCTAAATCGTCAAAATCCAATACATTACCAGATTCTCTTTTTGGTATATTTAATAATACAAATTTACTAAAATTTGGATTTGTATGATGTTTAGTAGAAGGGAATGCATAAAACGTACTACCTCTTTGTTTCATTCTTTTATATAAGGGAGTTGACATATTATTTTAATTGATTTTTTTATTATATATTAAAATTTAAAATTCTTATTTAAGATTGATTCAATTTTTTTAAAATCTGTATATTTTATTCTAATTAATTTAATATTATTCTTCTTACAAAAATCTGTTTTTATTTTATCTCTTAATTTTCTAATATTTAAATTATTATCATCTTTTTCAAATTTATATCTTTTAAAGTGTTGTTCACCGTCATATTCTATACATATATTATATTCCGGTAAATGAAAATCAAAAGGTAATGGTAAAATATTTTTACAATCTTTAAATTTATATTGTTCATTATATATAAATTTATTATTATCTAAATATTCTTTTATTTTCAATTCTCCTTTAGATTTTTGACAATTTGGACATCCTGTACCATTTAAATGACTATTAGGTGTTTGTTCAAATACACTGTGTTCTTTACAGATTATTTTAACTTTAGCGTGTGCATTTTTATATTCAACTAATGAATAGTCATATTTATTTTTATGTATATCTTTTGATTTTTTTATAAATTCTTTATTGTTAGATATTTTTATTTTTGATAATTTTTCATTAGAACATTTCTTGCATCCACAACCGTTAATATGTACAACTGGTTTTTGTTTAAAAATACCATGTTTTTTACATATAATTTTAACATCATTAAATGATCCTTTATATTCAACTAATGAATAATCATATTTATTACCATGTATTTCTATTGATTCTTTTATAAATTGTTCTGATGGTTTAATTTTTTTATTTTTATTATAACACATAGGGCAACCTTGTCCGATAAGGTGTTTATTTGGATTTTGTTCAAAAATACCATGTTCTTTACAAATAATTTTTACTTTTGTTTTACAGTTTTTGTATTCTAATATAGAATAATCGTATCTATCTTTATGTATTTCTTTTGATTCTTTTATAAACTGTTTAGTATCTTTTTTATTATTACCAAAACAATATGAACACCCATGTTTATTTAAATGACTATTAGGTGTTTGTTCAAATATCCCATATTCTTTACAGATTATTTTTACTTTAGTGTGTGCATTTTTATATTCAACTAATGAATAGTCATATTTATTTTTATGTATATCTTTTGATTTTTTTATAAATTCTTTATTGTTCATATTCATTTTCTTTTATTTATATATTAAAAACTAATATATAATATAAAAATTGACGATAAAAATAAATATATTAAATGCCAAAAAAATTAACAAATGACGAATATTTAAAAATGGTTAAAAATATACATGGTGATAAAGAAATTGATTATTCAATTACAATTTATATTAACAGAAGAACAAAAATAAGATTCATATGTCACATACACGGTGAAGTAGAACAATTACCATATACACATTTACATGGTGATGGTTGCCCATTGTGTTCTAAAGATAAATACAAAAATAATTTTATATCGAAATCTATTATTATACATGGTTATAGATATGATTATTCTTTAGTTGATTATGTTAATGCACACAAAAAAGTTAAAATAATTTGCACTGAACATGGTGTATTTGAACAAAGACCAAATGATCATTTAAGTGGATATGGGTGCATCAAGTGTAGTAATAGGAATAATAAAAAGGATGATTGTATTATGAATTTCAACAAAATACATAATAATAAATATGATTATTCATTAATTGATTATAAAAATAATAAAACCAAGATTAAAATTATTTGTAAAGAACATGGTATTTTTGAACAAAGACCTGATAACCATTTAAATAATGGTTGTCCATTTTGTAATGAGTCAAACGGTGAAAAATTAATAAAAACTATACTTAATCGTAAAAAAATTAAATATGAATACCAAAAGAAATTTAAAGATTGTAAATATATAAAAACATTATCGTTTGATTATTATTTACCAAATAAAAATATATGTATAGAATATGATGGTAAACAACATTATGAATCAATATCCTTTTTTGGTGGTGATGATACTTTAAAAAAACAACAAGAAAGAGATCAAATAAAAAATGAATATTGTAAAAATAACAATATTCATTTACTGAGAATTAAATATAATGAAAATATAGAAGAAAAATTAAATGAATTTTTAAAAATCACCACCATTAACACCTGAACCATAATGACATACCAAATATTGTGGGGTTTTTTCTAATTTTTTAAATTTCAATCCATTAGTTATTAATGTCATTAAAAAAACCCAATCATGACCATACCCAGTTGGCCACCATTTTTTTATATGTTTATATTTTTCGTTATTTAAATTTCTATGACTTATTGAGCTAGTACCAATACTACCATATCTAGTTTCTACTATTCTTTTTTCTAATTTTTTAAAATCAGAAGATCTAACTAAATAATCATCATAATAAACTAAATCTATATCTTCAGTATATTGTTCCACTATTAGTTCTATATGTTTTTTTCCTAAAACATCATCGTTATCTAAATAAACTATAATATCACCTGTTGCAACTCTTAATCCAGCATTTCTACACTCACCAGAATAAATATTTTGTTTATCAATTGATACTAATTTAATATTTGAAAATTTATCAAACATATTTTTATAAATTTCATTTGTTTTATTACACCCATCTGAAACGATTATCAACTCTTTATTTTCATATGATTGTGTAATAAAACTTTTTACAGACCTTATAAATTTTTGTTCAGGATTTGATGACCTATTTGGATAAACCCCCAAATAACTTGCCATTATAACAGATACTTTAACCATTATTATATTATTATTTTTTATAATATATTATAAAATATTGAAAATGTTTAACAGAACTTATACTATTAAATATATAAATAAAAAACAAATATCATATGGATATTAGCCAAATAGATTTAGAATTAAATGTTAAAATTAGAGAAGTTTTTAAAGAAATATTAAAAAAAACTAATGTAAATATTATATTCGATGATATAGATTTAAATAGTGATATTGTAGAAAGTACTAAAATAAATAATAATGAACATAATTTTTGTATACAAAAAATAAGATATAAATTAAGTGATAATATTATAAATGATAAATATTATAAATACATAAATAATAAAATAAAAAAAAATATATCAAAATTAAATTACAATGATAAAATAAATTATTTATATAAAAAACCTTTTTATTTGAAAATATTCAAATTATTATATGGTGATTTAATAATCAAAAATAAAAAATATTATTTCATATATCAGATAACATATAATTCTATAACTTTAGATTTAACTAAAGTAGAATATGAAAGATTTTTATATTATACTAAATATGTATTTAAACTAAAACAAATTTTAAATTTAAATAAAGAATTAGATATTGACCAAACATTCAAAATTGTTTTTGATGATGATAAAGCAGCAAAAGAAATGTATAATGATTTATATTCTAATTTTAGTGATATTATAAAACCATTTGAAAATGATGATAATAAAAACATAGATGATATGGATGATTAAAAATATTATTTTGTGATTTTATATTTGATGTTTCATAACCAAATAACCATTTTATAAATTTATTCATCTTCGTACTCTTTTAATTTTTCATCACATATATTAATAATTTTTTCAGATAACATTTTATGATCTTCCCATCCATTATGTTGTGATCCACCACCTGGTTGAATCATCCACCCTTTACGTATACTAGATAAAAAAGAATTTATAATTATAAATTCTGACCAATGTTTATAGATACTTTCTTTTAAATTTTTATCTGATTCACTTAATAATTTATTATAAGAAAAAGGTGTTATAAGTCTATTACCACTTTCAGTATTTGAAAATAATTTATTAAAATTAAATTTTTCACCCATTACTTCTCTTACTTCAAATGAATTATCGAATTTATATCTACACCATTCTTTTGCTGTAATATAATATTTACCTGAATTTTTTTCTTCTTCATTATGATTCCAAAATTCACCTTTATAATTATCTATAATATGATCCCATATATCTTCACGTATCATAACGAATGACATGTAATATTTTCTTTCTTTTGGTGTTATATCTATATTAAGATATTCTTCCCATTCATCATTAATATTTTTATCACCATCACAGACACTTTCGGCAAATGATTTATTTTGTACATCTATTGGATCTACACCAAAATATCTTAAATAGTTTCTTTCAATACCCCTTATAATATCACCTAAATAATAATCTGTTTTCTTTTTACCATCTACAATGATATAATCACCTAAAATCTTTTTTAAATCATTCAGTATTAGATTGTGATTCCAATCTTCTACTATATTTTCTACTGAACCATAATCATCATAAGTAGCAGATATAGGTAAAAAAGATGGTGAAAAAACATCATTAGAATATACATAAGAACCACATTGTTTTAATTCTCTAAAAGAATATGATGGTTTTATAAAAAACCAATTTTACTTTATCACCAACTATTATTGGTAGATTAGAAATCATACACGTTCCATTCCAGCATCCCATAATATTTTATATTTTTAAGTTTGAAAAAGATTTTGTTTGTTAAATAATACAACTGCACTATTACCATCATAATGTTTTATAACATTATCTAGTATATTATCTGTATCTATGGATACTTTAATTGAATTAGCAAAATCTTTATTTGATTCTGTTAAAAAGTAATTATTAGTTGGTATATTATACATAAGTGATTCTGTATATTCTGATATTATCATACCAGTATAAAAACCTTTAAGGTTATATTTTTTAACAAATATATCAGCATTACACCAAATACAAATACATACCTTATCCCTTAAAAGATAAACTAATGAACTATTTATAATGAATTTATTAAATCCAATCAATCCTAATTCTGTTCCATGACCTAACATTACGATTCTATCATGTGATTTAATTTGCTCCTTTAAAGACTTTTTCGATATATTTGTATTAACTACTGTCCATTTTTTATCAGAATAAATATCTGATAAAAAATCAGTTGTTGGATCTTTTGGGTGTATTACTAATGTCTTCATACTAAAAATTATCAATATAATTTATTATACTTCCTTCATCTATTCCTATTATACCATTATCTGTAACAACAACTCCTTTTTGGTATAATTCTAGTAATTCGTCTGATGTAATTTCATCTACATTACCATCTACATATAAAATATCATACACATCAATTACTTCTTCATCTGGACTATTATATACTCTTGTTTCTTTATATTTAATATAATCTATATCTAATGAGTATATTATAATGTCAATTAATTGTTTTTCTCGTTCTTTATCATCTATTGTATCATCCAAAATAATATTCATAAGTGATGACAAATCACACGTATAAATATATTTATCATCATTAATATTATTAACAATACTATCAATATCAGAATCGTATTTAGAATTAAATTCAACATATTTAATAAATGTGGAATTATCTACTTTTATATTATGTTTATTCATATATTCTAACGCATTATCCAATCTATTATCTATCATATTATTTATATTTTAAATTATCTAAATACATACTATAAACATATTGATCTGAATGAAAACAACTTTTAGTAAAACATACATTACATTCAAATCCGCATCCTATTTTATGATTAGGTTTCATAGATGATCTATAACCACCTACTGGATAATCACCAAAACCAATAATATCACGAACAGTTAATTCATTTCGGCAATTTGGACATTGGTATGGTAAATCTTGTTCAACAAATGAATTTAGATTTATTCTATGTTTAATATCAATATTCATAATTTTATTTTTGTTTTCTGTATGATTTTAATATATCTAACATTGTTGGTCTTTTATCCCAATGTCCTAATATATCAATATAATTAAACCATTCAATATGTGTATCTATTTTTTCTACTTCATTAAAAATATAAACACCTTTTTCGTTTATCTTTCCTCTTCTATCATTTACCCATCTAACATAATTAAAACCTAATGTCTGGTCTACTAAAAAACTACCTAAGTATATAGCCAATATAGGTTTAGATACAATGATTTCATTATTATTATTTTTATATTCTTGAAAAAGAATAAAATCACCAAAATTAATATGTGAATGATAATCTAAAAAACTATTAACAATCTTATCCATTTATTATAATTTATAAATACAAAGATAATATAATAATTTTAATTCTACAACTTATGACTTAATATTTTTTTCCCAACTAACATGGAAGAGTATACATCTTTTTCGCAGTATGTTTTTATTCTATCTAAATCATTTTGATACCAATATGTAGAATGAACCATACTACCATCAATATCATCTTTAGGACTTTCTACACCTAATTCATAACATACTTCATCAAATGTATTATAATATCTAAATTTTTGCTTCCATTCATCTGCTAAATCTAAAAATCTCATTTCCCATGGCTTTAATCCATAAATATCTATTAATTTAGATGGTGTAATATCATATTTATGTAGTTTATGTAATACCCAAGGTATATCAAATGATGTTATTCTATAACCCGATAATAACATATTTTTTTGTCCTACTTTATATAATAAATTATTAAATTCCTTTACTATCTTTTCTTCATCATCTCCATATATAGACATAATAGTATATCCTTGGTCGTTTTTATTATGAAAATAACCAAAACTAATACATACAATTTTACCAAATGATGAAAAAATAGGAGAATATTCTAAATAAGCATTACCAATATCTTGGTGTCTTTCTGACATCCATGGATTATTTTTAAATTTTTTAACAAATAAATCATAACCCTTTTCATCATTTTCTCTTAATGATTCGATATCTTTATATTGTCCAACTGTTTCAATATCAAAGTAAAATAAATTTTCGTAAAACATAATAATGATTTTTATATTATATGTAAAAAAATAATAATAGTTTATTTTACCAACCATCATTTATTTTACCAACCCTCATTTATTTTAATACTTAACGCCTCTTCTTTTCCTAATTTACCGAATCTATCATTTTCTAATACATTTACAATTATTTCTGAATCAACATTAGCATCACTTAAAAATAATTTAAAATAATTATAAATTAATTCTTCTGTTAATTGACCTGATTGAAATTCTAATACCATATTTGATAAATCAGAATATAATCTATTTTCTATTTCTATTTGTCTAATTGATTTTTTCATAATAATTTTTTAATTTTTTGAAATATTTGTTTAGGTGTTAAAATATTATAATCTTTATTATAAGTGTTGATAATGAAATAATTAGGATTATCTACTAATGATAGATAAATTTCTCTAACTCTACTTTGAAAATTGATATCTTGCTCATGTATATCTTTTTTACCTTCTAAATAATCCCTATCATCACCTGTTCTATTACTATTCAATCTATTTTCAATATCATTAATAGGTACGTCTAAGTAGATTATAGTATTAGGATAAGGAAGTTTTAAAAAATTAAATTCAAAATCCCATATCCATTCTATAATATTATCTCTTTCTTTTTCATATAACTTAGCACCCTGAAAAGATAAATTTGAATAAACATACCTATCCATCAATACAATATCATAATCATTTAAATCTTTAATTAATTGTTCTCTATACATATATCTATCCATAGCATAAATATTAGCAACAAACATAGGATCAACATTATTAATATCACCATATTCACCCTGTAAAAATTTAGAAATTATCAAACTAAATTCATTATGTCCATACATCGGGAAATGAATATACTTTACAGTTTTACCAATAGATTCATAATAATCTTTAATTAAATTAGTTATGGTTCCTTTACCTGCTGCATCACATCCTTCTAGAACAATTAACTTATTAACAGACAATGATTTAAAAATATCAAATAGAGGTTTCTTAAAAAATAAATTCATAAAGTTTTTTAATAATATATACCAAAAAGAATAAAAAGATTTAAAATATATATATCATAATGCTGCACGATCTTTTTTAAAAAGTTAATTTTAATATATAAGTAAAAAGTTTTTGGTCATATAGAAAATGGAAAATATAAAATATTATAATACTTTTGTTGGTGAATCAATTAGGCATTTTTTGAAACCTAATCCAAAAGATAAAGTTATACAAGATGTTATAAATAACAATGAAATGTCACCAAATGACAAATTGATAAATGGTTGTAAATTTGGTATTATAGAAATAGTTAAAGATGCAATAAGTAAAGGTGATAATATAACAATGACTTATGATTGGACAATCAGGTTAGCCGCAGATTATAATAATACAGAAGTTATTAAATATTTATATGATTTTTGAAAGAAAACCAACAAATCTTCAGTTTGTTGGATGAATTTCAAATTAATTTTAATTATTTTTAACATTTTAATCAACTGATTTTTAACATTTTAAATAAATTTAACACTTAAATTCATCAAAAATGGAAAAAATTGACCTTTTGAATTTAATATATAATTACATAACATAAAAAAATTCTGTAAAAATGTTAAAGTCTTACAAATATAGAATATATCCTGATCAAAATCAAAAAGAACTTCTTTCAAAAATTTTTGGACAAGTCAGGTTTGTGTATAATCTAGGTTTAGAAACTAAAATCCAAGCATATACAGGAAATAAAAAACATTTAACCTGTTTTGATTTAAACAAACAAATCACTGATTTAAAGAAAGATTTAACTTGGTTAAACGATTGTCCATCACAAGCTTTACAGATGACAATGAGAAACCTTGATAATGCGTATACAAATTTTTTTAGAGGTGCTGGTTTTCCAAAATTTAAATCAAAATATAGTAAACAATCATTTCAGTTGCCACAAGGTGTTAAATTAAGTGAAAATAAAAAACAAATTTACATCCCAAAACTTA
>JBBAEW010000026.1:0-26084 GCA_041655695.1 Saccharofermentanales bacterium | reverse complement strand
CGGGGTCTGACCTTTCAGCAGGTCATGGCCAGGTATTACCACGGCTATATTCCGGATCTGACCCTGGGCGAATGGGAAAGCCTGGTAGAGCAGGCCTTTGCTTCCCTGACTCCAGAGGAAGACACAGCCGCCCTGCCCCTGGCAAAACTCAATCCCTATCTGGACCGCTACTATCTGATCAACACCGATTATTTTCCGACGGGCAGCATGGCCGATCTGACCGCAGCCATCCTGTCCGGACTTTTCGAATGGATCCAGCGCCAGTCCGGCGGCCTGCAGCCGCTTGTCATTGGCCTGGGCTCCTGGGATCTGGCTCTTGCTTTTTGGGGAAGCCTGGCCGGCGCGCCCAAGCTGCTCCTTGTACCTGACCCGCCGCTGCGTGCTGGGGAACTTTTGGGCCAGCTGAAGCCGGGCCAGGAAGTCAGGGTCTTTTCCGAGGAGCTGGGATCCCGCTACCGTGAATTGACAGACCTGGCGGGCGACCTTGCTTTTGAGGCGGACCTGCGAAGCCGTGGGCTGGCACCCCTTTTCCTGACTCCGGGTCACCTGGCAGCCGTTTTGACAGCCGGGGCGCTGGCGACGGCGTCCGTCGCCCATATCCTGGAAACCGATGATGAGAACTGTCGGGTGGATTTTGTTGTCCCCAAAGGTCATCTGTCTTTTCTGGCCGGACTGGTAGATGCCAGCAGCCTGGGTATCCCGGTGGGGGTCGCCTATATCGGGGAGAGTGAACCCCCTTCCCTGACCACCCTTTTCAAATCCGGGAGAATCCCCCTTGAGGACAAAAACAGGCGGCATCCCGGTTCCGGGGCAGCCTTCCCGGTCAACCTGGAACGCCTGCTCTTTGAGGTGACCGGCCGGGACGAGAAGAGGATCCGGGCCCTCATGGAGGAACTGACCAATCCTCAGGGAGCGCCCCTGCGCGACGAAGAGATCCAGCTGCTCAATCAGTCCATTGTGGTGGCGGCCTGTGACTACAAATACGGCCTCCAGCTCATGCGGACCGTTTACGATCAGACCGACTACCTTTTCGGCCGGGATACGGCTGACGCCCTGGCTGCCTGGTCCAGGAATTCCAGGAAAAGGGACACCAACCCGGTCTGTTTTGTCCAGCTGCGGTCGCCCCTGCTGGATCCCCTGGCCTCTTACCGGGCGGTATTCGGGCAAAAAGACCTGACCGGCCAGGAGGCCCTGGCGGTCTTGATTGAAGAGACAGGCGTACCGGCCTGGCCGGGCCTGTTTGAGACAGGCCGGGAGGAAGAGGCGGCCCCCCTGCCTCTCCTGCAGGGTTCCATCCGTCAGACAATCGATTCCTTCCTGGCCGCCTGCGGCCCGGAAGTTTAGGAGGAAGCAATGAACGGCAAGCTTACAAAAAAGACTCAGGGAATCCGGACGGCCACCGGCCTTTTTGCCCTGATCCTCACCCTCTTGTGGCTGGGATCATCCTGGTTTATGCCCCTGGGGGTCCATGCAGTCGACCAGGATGGATGGCCCGCTTATGACGAGGTCCAGATCGAGTCCTACTGTGTCATCGACGCGGAGACCGGCAAGGAGATTCTCTCTTACAAACCGGATGTGTCCAGGGCGAATGCCTCCACCACCAAAATCATGACAGCCCTCCTGCTTGTGGAGGATGAGAACTTTGATCCTGACAAGCTTCTGACCGTATCCGAAAGGTCTCTGATCTTCTCGGACCCCGCCTCAGTCCGCATCAAAGGCCTCAAGGCAGGCGACCAGCTCCGGAGCGCAGACTGCCTGGCGGCCCTCTTGGTTGCCTCGGCCAATGATATCGCCCGTGTGATAGCCGAGAACTACGGCGGAACCTTCGGGGCTGTAGACCCTGAACGCAAGGCGGATCCGGCCGCTGCCCAGATCCTCTTTGTGGAGCGGATGAACAAAAGGGCGGCTGAGCTGGGAGCCCTGTCCACTCACTTCACCAACCCGGCGGGCTTTGACGAGATGGATGGAAGCCACTATACAACAGCCCGTGACTTGGCCCTGATCGCCGCGGAGGCCATGAAGCATCCTCTGATCGCCCAGGCCTGTTCTCTCCAGTACTACCGGCTGCCTGTCAGCCTGGATCACCCGGAAGCCTGGTGGGCGACCTTGTCCTCCACCAACGCCCTGGTCATTTACGGAGCGGACTTCCTGCAGTCCCGCTATTACAAGAGCTACACCGGTGTAAAGACCGGAACGACGCCACAGGCAGGCAAATGCCTGGTCGGTTCCGGCATTACGGTGGATGGCCGCCGCTTTATCGCCGCGGCTTTGGGGATCAACCCGACGGATATGGCCGAAACTCCCTTGCTGGCGCGGGCCCTGCCGGTCCGGGCCCTTCTTGAGGAAGCAGCCCGTCTGGAGGGGGCGCCCCTGAGGGAAGACGTCGACCTTCTGGCCCCGCCTCCTCTTCCTGAAGAATCGGCTCCCTCGGAGTCCCAGGGCGGTTCAAGCCAGGATCAGACCAGCCCCAGCGGGGGAATTGAAGAGGATCCCTTCTTCACCAATGCCATCGGCCAGACCAAGCCCCTGATCCTTGTCCTTGCGGCCCTGGGCGCCCTGGCCATCATCGGAGCCATTGTTACCGGCATCACAGCCTTTCTGATCTTTATCAACAAATGGCGGATGAAAAGTCGGCCGCGCGGCAGATAAAGCGTGTCTTCAGCCGTCGATTCGAGGTGAATAAGGCACATATAAGTCGGAAACGAGAGCTTTCGTGACCTATTTTAATTTGTTTCTTGACAGACACCGGGATGCCTGCTAAGATGTGGTTCGCGCCGCGGCCAGGTTCCGCGCCGTTAAAAGTTAGGGAGGACGATCGTTCAGCATGAAAACCTATATGCCGAAAGCGGAAGATATCGATCGCAAATGGTATGTCGTCGATGCAGAGGGCCAGGTACTGGGCCGTTTGGCGACAGAGATTGCGAGCATTCTACGCGGGAAAAATAAACCGGAATTCACCCCCCATATGGACATGGGTGACTTCGTTGTTGTTGTCAATGCCGACAAGCTTATCTTGACCGGCAAGAAAGAACAGCAGAAAATATACCGCCGCCATACCGGTTACCCGGGCGGCTTGCGTGAAGTTCCTTACGAGCGGATGATGGAAAAACATCCCGAGCGCGTTCTGGAGAAGGCCGTCCGCGGCATGCTCCCCAAGAACACGCTGGGGCGCGCCATGTTTCGCAAATTGAAGGTTTACGCAGGACCGGACCATAAGCATCAGGCTCAGCAGCCGGTCAAGATTGAATTTTAACTGGGGGGACAAAGAGAATGGCTAACCAGACCAAACGGTTTTTCTACGGGACGGGGAGAAGGAAAGAGGCAGTTGCGCGTGTCCGCCTCTACCCGGGTTCCGGACAGATCACCATCAATAAAAAGGGATTCGAAGACTACTTCCCCGTGGAGACGCTCCGCGTCATCGTCCGCCAGCCCATGGTGGCCACGGGTTCACAGGATCGCTACGATATTATTGTCAACGTCCGCGGGGGCGGCATCGCCGGCCAGGCGGGCGCCATCCGCCACGGCATTTCGCGTGCCCTGGTCGACGCCGATCAGGAGCAGTACAAGGCCATCCTCAAGAAGGCCGGCTTCCTGACACGCGATTCACGCATCAAGGAACGCAAGAAGCCCGGCCTCAAGAAGGCCAGAAAAGCTTCCCAGTTCTCCAAGAGATAATCCGCTTACGGATTGGACAAGAGCAAAAGCCCCGTCCCTGTACGGGGCTTTTGACCCTGACGGCCGGTTTGCCGGCAGCCCGGAGGGAAAACCCCGCCATGTCATCTGTATTAAGCTGCAAAACCTCTTCGCCGGAAGAAACCTTCCAGCTGGGTGCCAGGCTGGCCTCACAGCTCAGGCGGGGTGACCTTGTCCTTCTGACAGGGAGCCTGGGCGCGGGCAAGACCTGTCTGGCCCGGGGAATCGCTTCCGCCATGAACCTTCGGGGCCATGTGTCCAGCCCTACCTTCACCCTTCTTCACCTGCATGAACCTCTGGATCCTCAGGGAATTCCCCTCCATCACTTTGATGTCTACCGGCTGGAGAAGGCCAGCGATTTCCTGGAAAACGGCTTGGATGAATACACGGGCGGCCAGGCGATCACCTTGATCGAGTGGGGCGACCGGGTTCGCAGTGTTCTGACGGATCCGGCCATTGAAATAAGGATCGAGAGTGATCCTCAAATTCCGGAGGGACGTCTCTTTACTTTTTTCCTGCCCCCAGGACGGGTTATAGATCTGGAGGAAGCTTGCTGTCCGTGATTACGCTGGGTCTTGACACTTCCGGCCGGACCCTGTCTGCGGCCCTTGCCTGCGGCGGGGAGCTCTTGGGTGAACGCATGCTGGGAATCGGTTACCGCCACTCCCTGACCTTGCAGCCCACCGTGGATGAACTGCTGACCAGCTGCCGCATGACTTTGCAGGATATTGAACTGTTTGCCCTGGCAGCCGGTCCCGGCTCCTTCACCGGCATCCGGATCGGTCTGGCAGCCGTCCAGGCAATGGCCTGGGCAACAGGAGCCAAGGCCATGGGCGTCTCTTCCCTGCGGGCTCTGGCCTGGTCGGCCGGTCAGGCGGACAGGCTGGTCCTGCCCATGCTGGACGCTCGGGGCGGCCGGGTCTTCTCCTCCCTTTTCCGGTCGGATGTTCAGCTCCTGGAAGAAGAACCCCGTTCCATCCGGGATCTGCTCACAGCCCTCCAGGGCTTGGTCGGCCCTGAGGATGAAGTTTACCTGGCCGGGGATGGCCTGGCCGTCTGGGAGGCTGCCCTGGAGGAGGATCCTGCTCTCAGTGGGCAGGTGCCTTTCCGGGCTCTGGCGGTTCCGCCTTCTTTTCGTTTCATCCGGGCTTCGGCCGTCATTGAACTGGTCCTGGCCGACCTTGCCGCCGGGCCCGCAGAAACCAGCCCTCTGCGTCTCGAGGCCCGCTATGGGATTGCCTCGTCTGCCGAACGGGCCCGCCTTGCCGGCCAGGAGTAATCGCATGGCCTGGATGGTCCGTGACGCGGTCCCGGCCGACCTGGAGGCTCTGGTCCGGATTGAAGGGGAGTCCCAGGTGACCCCCTGGTCGGAAGCGGCTTTCCGCCTCTATCTGAGGGAAGCGGATGATCTGGTTTTTCTGGTGGCCGCAAGCGCTGCCTTTCCTGGTCAGGCCCTGGGATTCGGGCTGGCCCGCCTTCTGCAGGACACCCTGGAGATTCTCAATCTGGCCGTGACACCTGCCAAACGGGGCAGGGGCCTGGGCCGCCTGCTCATGGAAGCCATGAGAGAGAGAGCAGGCCAGGCCGGCTGCGGGACCTGGATCCTGGAGGTCCGGGAGAAAAACCGGGAGGCCCTGGCCCTTTACCGCTCATTTGGTTTTGAGGAAAGCGGCAGGAGAGCCGGCTACTACAAGGATACCGGCGAGACAGCTCTGCTCATGACCGGTTCGATTGACAGCCAGCTGGAAGAATGAACAAAAAAGGAAGCCAGGAAAGACTTGAAGCTGGCCATTCCGTAATTGACATTTGTCATACTTAGTTCATATACTTAGTAATACCCAAGTTCGCATTCGAGACAGATTCAGTGTTCGGAGGGGACATGTTGAAAGAAAACGTAATCTTTCGGTGCAAAGAGGAGACGCTGATGAAGGCCGTTGCCATGTTGATTCAGATTTCCTCGGGATTCAGTGCCAGCATCTATATCGCCAAGCAAGGGCGGCGCGCCAACGCGAAAAGCCTTTTGGGCGTTCTGTCTCTTGGAATCGCCGACGGTGATTGCCTGGAGATAACGGCTGACGGCAATGACGGCGAACTGGCCATCTGCCAGCTGAAAGGCTATATGGAACCGGCAGTGCCTTAGAAAAAACCGGAGTCGGAGTCTCGCAAGGGGTGACAAGAGGAGATTGTCTCCCGAATGACAGAAGATATAAAAGAAACAAAACGATTCAACCCACAGGTGGAACTGGTAACTGAAGAACCCGGCGTCTACATCATGCGCGACGCCAAGGGTTCTGTTTTGTATGTGGGCAAAGCCAACTCCCTGCGCCAGCGCCTGAGAAACTATTTTACGCCCAAGCCCGCCGTCGACCGCCGGATTGCGGTCATGATCTCCAAGATTGCCTCCTTTGACACCATTGTCTGTGCCAACGAACTGGAGGCCCTGATCCTGGAAGCCACCCTGATCAAGCAATACCAGCCGCCCTACAACATCCTCATGCGGGATGACAAGGAGTATCCCTACATCCGCGTCACCTTGAACGAGGCATTCCCGCGCGTCATGAAGGCCTTCCGCATCGGCAGTGATCAGGAGGAAGGTGCCCGCTACTACGGGCCCTGGCTGGCCGGGGATATCAACCGGGCCCTCAAGGTCCTGGAAACCGTCTTCCCCCTCCGGACCTGTTCGCGCGACCTGCCGCGTGACATCGGCAAGGAACGGCCCTGTCTCAATTTCCATATCGGCCGCTGCATGGCTCCCTGCGCCGGTTTGATTTCCCGGGAGGATTATCGGATTTTCGTCGACCAGGTCATCGATTTCCTGGAAGGCAGAACCGATGACCTGATCAAGCGCTTCTACAATGAAATGAACCAGGCCGCGGAGGACCTTGAATTTGAGAAGGCCGCAAGACTTCGGGGCAGGTGGCAGGCTCTGACCCGCCTTCGGGAGGAACAGCGGGTTGTGGATCAGAAGGGCGGGGACCGGGACGCTCTGGCAGTGGCCAGAAACGGCAATGAGGCAGCCATCTCCAAACTGGAGATCCGCGATGGCCGGGTGACGGGCTGTGTTCAAGTCTTCGCCCAGGACGTGGGCGGGGAGGACGGCGACTATCTGGCTTCCTTCATCAGGGAGCAGTATCGGTCCCGCGGTCAGATACCGCGTGAGATCCTCCTGGCCTCTCCTCTGGCCGATGAGCCCCTGCTCCTTGAGTTGCTCAGGCAAAGGCGGGACGGGGCGGTCCAGCTCAGTTACCCCAAACGGGGTGTCAAAAAGGCCCTGGTCGATATGGCCCGCCAGAATGCCGGGAGCGCCCTGGAACGGCGGGCTCGCACCCGCGGCTCCGATCCCCGGGCTCTGGAGGCCACGCTGACCTGGCTGGGGGAGCTGACTGGAGCCGGCGGTCCGCCCAGCCGGATTGAAGCCTACGACATTTCACACCTGGGCCAGGGAGACAGGTCCGGTTCCCTGGTGGTCTTCCGGGATGGCAGGCCGGAGCGGTCCTCCTACCGGCAATTCACCATTAAGGGCTTTGAAGGCATTGACGACTACCAGTCCATGCGCGAGGTCCTTTCCCGGCGGCTGGCCAGGCTGGCCGATGAATCCTTTGGCAGCCGGCCGGATCTGATCCTGGTGGACGGCGGACGCGGTCATGTCTCTGCCTGCCTGCCCCTGACAGATGATCTGGGCCTGGCCCTGGCCGGTATGGTCAAGGATGACCGCCACAGGACCCGGGGACTGGTTCTGGCATCGGGCCGGATCGTCGAACTCTCCCCAGCGGCTCTGCCCGCAGACTTCCTGGAAGCGGAGACCGAGGAGGACCGGGCCAGCCGCCTGGGACTGCTGCACCTGCTTTCCGCTATCCAGGACGAAGCTCACCGCTTCGCCCTCCGCCATAATGAGCGCAGACGCCACCAGCGAAGCCGCCGCTTCAGCCTGGAGGCCATTGCCGGCGTCGGCCCGGCCAGACGCAAGCTGCTCCTGTCGGCTCTGGGTTCGACCAGGCGGATTGCCGAGGCCAGTCTGGATGAATTGACCGCCATACCGGGGCTTCCGCAGTCTGTCGCCCAGGCAGTTCATGACCACTTCCAGGGACAGGGGCAGGCCCCGCCAGGAGAGCGGGCATGAAACTCTTTGCCATCGCAGATCTTCACCTGTCGGGCGCGGTCGACAAACCCATGGCGGTTTTCGGCGCCCGCTGGGCCAATCACACCGAAAGGCTGGTCCAGGCCTGGCAAGAGGCTGTGGGGCCGGAGGATACGGTCCTTGTCGGCGGAGATATCTCCTGGGCCAAATCCCTGGAGGAGGCCCTGCCGGACCTGGCCCTCATTCACTCCCTGCCGGGCAGGAAAGTCCTCTTGCGGGGCAACCACGATTACTGGTGGACTACGGTCCGCAAGCTGGAGGCCTTCTGCCGGGAGCAGTCGCTGGAGAGCCTGTCCTTCCTGCGCAACGATGCCCGGGCTGAGGCTGGTTTTCATATCTGCGGAACTCGTGGCTGGCTCCTGCCCGCCGACGATGCCTTCTCGGCCCAGGACGAGAAAATTTACAAGCGCGAACTGGCGCGCCTGGAGCTCTCCATAGAGGCTTTGAGGATGTTGGAAAAGGAAGAGGGCCAAAGCCGGCCCACCGTGGCTCTCATGCACTACCCGCCCCTTTCGGAAAAGGGCAAAGAGTCCGGCTTCAGCCAGATCCTCTGCCGGGAGCAGATCCAGGTTTGCCTCTTCGGCCATATCCACCATCCCGCCCCTTTTTACCAGAGCCGGCCGCAAATGGGCGGGGTCCGTTATATAATGGTGGCGTCCGATCAAATCGACTTCCGCCCCTTCCTGGTCGGCCAGGACGGGCAATTTCACATGGATGCTGAAGGAGAGTAAAGAATGCTCAAGAGTATGACTGGTTATGGTGAGGGACTGGCGGCGGCAGCCGACTCAATGATCCGGGTCGAGTGCCGGTCTGTCAATCACCGCTACCTGGATATTTCCATCCGCACACCCTCCCGTTACAGCGCCGTGGAACCCCTGATCCGGACCCTGGCCCAGAAGGCCCTGGGCAGGGGCAGGGTTGAGATCAGGGTCAGCGATGAGCGGGGAGCGGACCAGGCGGCCCAGGTCAATCTGGATGACGGGCTTGCCAAGGCCTACTGGAAGGGCCTTCACCGCCTTGAAGAGATCACGGGCATGACCAGCATGGATCCGGTTGGTTTCCTGGCCACCCGGCCGGGAATCTTTACTGCCGGAGACACGGAAGAGGATCAGGCCTTGCTGGAAGAGCGGGTCAGCCAGGCCCTCCAGGCCGCCCTGGAAGACCTGAACCAGACCCGATCCGCTGAAGGCGGCCGCCTGGCTGAGGACCTGGCCGTTAAGACCCGTGAACTCAAGGACCTGACCGCCGCCATGGCAGCCAGAGCTCCTCTTATTCCGGAAATTTACAGGGAGAGACTGCTCCAGAGAGCCGAGGAACTCCTGGCGGACCATCGGCCGGAATGGTACGATGACCAGCGGCTCTTCGCGGAAACCGCCCTCTTTGCGGACCGTGCCTCCATCGATGAGGAGATCATCCGGCTTGGGGCTCATCTGCGAGCCCTGGAAGAGACCCTTGAATCCGATCAGCCGGTCGGCCGCCAGCTGGATTTCCTGATCCAGGAGCTCTTCCGGGAGATCAATACCATCGGTTCCAAGGCCAATGACCTGGAACTGACCCAGACGGTGGTCGCGGCCAAGACCCTCCTGGAGAAGATCCGCGAACAGGTTCAAAACATCGAATAGAGGTAGTGGATGGCTTACGAAATGATCCCCATCGGTTATGGAAACTTTGTGGCCCGGTCGCGTGTGATCGCGCTTGTAACCTCCGATTCGGCACCAGCCAGGCGTCTGGTTCAGGATGCACGTGAGCGGTCGGCCCTGATTGACGCCACAGGGGGCAGGCGGACGCGGTCGGTCCTGATCATGGACAGCGACCACGTGGTCCTGTCGGCTCTGGATCCCCAGTCGCTCAAACTGGATGCGGCCGTGTCCCAGGGGGAGGATCCAAGTCATGATCACCTATGAGCGGAGTTTTGACGAACAGGGTCTGCTGGTTGTTCTCTCGGGGCCGTCCGGCGTGGGAAAGAACTCCATCATTGATGCCCTGAGACGGGAAGATCCCAGGCGCTTCCACTCCGTTTCCATGACGACGCGAAAACCCCGCAAGGATGAACAAGAGGGTACCTCCTATCATTTCACCAGCAAGGAGCACTTCGAGCAGCTGATCAGCCAGGGTGAAATTCTGGAGTATGACACCTATTGCGGGGAGTACTATGGGACGCCCAAGGGGCCCATCGACCGCATGATCGAGGAAAACACGGACGTCCTCCTGGACCTGACCGTCAAAGGAGCCCTGGAGCTTAAAAGCAACTGCCCCAGCGCGGTCATTGTCTTTATCACGGCATCAAGCGAAGAAACCCTCCGCCAGCGGCTGACAGGCCGGGGAACGGAGTCTCCTGAAGCCATCGAGCGCCGCCTGGAGGCAGCCCGGGACGAGCTGGCCACCATCAGCCTCTTCGATTACTGGGTCATCAACGATGTGATTGAGGACGCCGCAGCCGCTGTCAGCGCCATCATGAGGGCGGAGAAGCGACGTACCGCACGCTTTTTTGTTGACGATTGCGACCTGGTAACGGTATAATCCATGAGGTTATCGTTTTTTTCAAAGACTTGACTGGAGACCTATGGTCTTTTATTCGAATAGGAGCGACCCATGCTGACACAACCATCGACTGAATCATTGTTGCCGCTTGCCGAGAACCGCTACGTGCTGGCCATGTTGGCGGCGCGCCGCGCCCGCCAGCTGACCGCGGGAGCCTGCCCGACTTTTGAGACGGAGACTCCCAACCCGGTTACCCTGGCCAGCGAAGAGATCGGGGCGGGCTCCGTAGCTTACCGCTACGGCAAGCTGGACATCATCATCCCCGAGCATCCCAGGATTATTGCCGCCCGTGAGGCTGCTTTGCGCGAAGCCAGGGCCAAGGAAGAAGAAGAGCGCCTGGAGGAGCAGAGCCGGATCATGCGTCAGCTGGACAGGGCCCCCGGTGAAGATGTTTTTGAACAGGCCGGAATTTCTGCGGAAGACGCGTCACGGATCGCCGAACAGCTGATCAGCCATGTTGCCCAGCTGGAAGAAGAAGAGCGCAAGGCCGAGGAAGAGCAGGCTGAACTCCAGCCGGTCCAAACCCAGGAGGAACTTGTAGATTGAGGCTTTTTGAAAAGCCGGACGGGATAAACGGGAGCAGGCATGGCAAATAAACAGCACGCTTTGGCGAGTATCGTCGCCTTGGCAGGGAACAGAGGCTTTGTTTACCAGGGATCAGAAATCTATGGAGGGCTGGCCAACTCCTGGGATTACGGCCCTTACGGCACAACCCTCAAGCAGCGCATCAAGGCTGCCTGGTGGAAACGCTTTGTAGAGACCTGTCCCCATAATGTGGGCCTGGACTCAGCTATCTTGATGAACGCGTCCGTCTGGGTGGCCTCGGGCCATGTGGGCGGTTTCTCAGACCCCATGATCGACTGCCGCAAATGCCGGACCCGCTGGCGGGCCGACCAGCTGATCGATGACTGGAACACCAAAGAAGGTTTTTCCCTTTCCACGGACGGCTGGACCAACGAAGCCTACCTGGCCTATATCCGCGAGCACGGCATCGTCTGTCCTGCCTGCGGCGAACACGACTTCACCGATGTCCGCCAGTTCAATCTCATGTTCAAGACCTTCCAGGGAGTCACGGAAGACAACCTGGCCCAGCTCTACCTGAGACCCGAGACAGCCCAGGGGATCTTCGTCAATTTCAGGAATGTCCAGCGGACCTCACGCCGCAAGATTCCCTTCGGGATCGCCCAGATAGGCAAATCTTTCCGCAATGAGATCACCCCGGGCAACTTCATCTTCCGCACCCGGGAGTTTGAGCAGATGGAGCTCGAGTTTTTCTGTGAACCGGGCACGGACCTGGAATGGTTCGACTACTGGCGGTCCTTCTGTCACCGCTGGCTGCTGGACCTGGGGATTGCGGAGGAGAATCTGAGACTGCGGGACCACGCCAAAGAGGAGCTCTCTTTCTATTCACTGGCCACCACGGATATTGAGTACCTTTATCCTTTCGGCTGGGGCGAGCTCTGGGGCATCGCCGACCGGACCGACTACGATCTCAAGCAGCACATGGCCTATTCCAAGGAAGATCTGCGCTATTTCGACCCCGATAAAAATGAGAAATACCTTCCCTACGTTGTCGAGCCCTCCCTGGGCGTTGACCGGCTTTTTCTGGCCCTGTTGGCAGAAGCCTACGAGGAGGAGGAAATCGGCCAGGGGGAGACGCGCACGGTTCTGCGCCTTCTGCCGGCCCTGGCGCCTGTCCAGATCGCCGTCCTGCCGCTTTCCAACAAGCTGCGTGAAGGGGCCGAGGCCGTCTATCACCAGCTTCTCAAGCATTACCTGTGCGAGTACGACGACCGCCAGTCCATCGGCCGCCGCTATCGCCGCCAGGATGAGATCGGAACCCCCTACTGTGTAACTTTTGACTTTGAATCCCTGGAAGATGGAGCTGTGACGGTCCGCGAACGGGATTCCATGGAACAGGTCCGCCTGCCCATTGACGGGCTGGCTGACCACTTTGCGGGCAGATTCGATCTGCCCTGATGCATCTGCTGTTCACGGCGCAGGCTGGAGTGGCCGGGCGCCCGATGGATAATCATAATTTGGGAGGATATTCAATGACGAAATACGTCTACATGTTTTCAGAAGGAAACGCGTCCATGCGGGATCTTTTGGGAGGAAAAGGCGCCAACCTGGCCGAGATGTCCGGGCTGGGGCTGCCTGTGCCCAATGGCTTCACCGTAACAACCGAAGCCTGCAACCGCTACTACGACGATCAGAAAACCATCGCGCCCGAGATCTATGACGAGATCTTCCGGACCCTGGCCCGTATGGAGAAAGAAACGGGCAAGATTTTCGGCGATCCGTCCAAACCCCTGCTTCTGTCCGTCCGTTCCGGTGCCCGCGCCTCCATGCCGGGTATGATGGACACGGTCCTCAACCTGGGCCTCAATGACGAAGTCGCCAAGGGTCTGGTGGCCCTGACCGGCAACCCCCGCTTCGTCTTCGACAGCTACCGCCGCTTCATCATGATGTTCTCCGATGTGGTCATGGGTATCTCACGCAGCTTCTTTGAGGAGGCCTTCGAGGCAGTCAAAAAAGAACGCGGCATCGAAGCCGACCTGGATCTGAACGCCGAAGATCTGGAGCGGATCGAAAACGAATTCAAAGCAATCTACGCCAGGGAGAAAGGCCAGGCCTTCCCCCAGGATGTCAAAGAGCAGCTGATTCTGGCCATTGAGGCTGTCTTCCGCTCCTGGAATACGGACCGGGCCGTCTACTACCGTCAGATGCACAACATCCCGGGCCACTGGGGCACAGCCGTCAACGTCCAGGAAATGGTCTACGGCAATATGGGCGATACCTCGGGAACCGGTGTTGCCTTCTCCCGTAACCCCTCGACCGGCGAGAACAAGCTCTACGGTGAATACCTGATGAACGCCCAGGGTGAAGACGTGGTCGCCGGTGTGCGCACCCCCTTCACCATCGACCATCTGGCCGAACAGATGCCGGATGTCTATCAGCAGTTTGTAGATATCGCCCTGCAGCTGGAACGCCACTACGGCGACATGCAGGACCTGGAGTTCACCATTGAAAACGGCAAGCTCTTTATCCTCCAGACCCGTAACGGCAAGCGCACGGCGACAGCCGCCCTGCAGATCGCGGTCGATCTGGTCGCCGAAGGTCTTGTGACACGCCAGGAAGCTCTCCTGGGCATCGACCCCAAGCAGCTGGACGCCCTCCTGCACCCTGCCTTTGATCCGGAGGCCCTCAAGTCGGGCAAGCGGATCGCCAAGGGCCTGCCCGCCTCACCGGGCGCGGCCACAGGCCAGATCGCATTCACCGCCGAACAGGCAACAGCGGCCAAAGAGGCCGGCCGGCCCGTTATCCTGGTCCGCGAAGAGACATCCCCCGAGGACATTCAGGGCATGGCGGCCGCAGAAGGCATCCTGACCGCCCGCGGCGGCATGACCTCGCATGCGGCGGTTGTCGCCCGCGGTATGGGCAAATGCTGCGTCTCGGGCTGCTCGGAAGTCCTGATCAATGAAAAGAACGGGACCATGACGGTTGGCGGCCGTGTTTACGGAAGCGACGACTTCATCTCCCTGGACGGGTCAACCGGCCTGGTTTATGAAGGCAGCATCGCCACCCGCGAAGCCGAAATGTCCGAGAATTTCCAGACCATCATGGACTGGGCGGACGAGATGAGTGAGATGCGGGTCCGGGCTAACGCCGATACCCCGCACGACACCAAGGTTGCCCTGGATCTGGGCGCCAAGGGCATCGGCCTGACGCGTACCGAGCACATGTTCTTCGAGGCTGACCGGGTCTTCATGTTCCGCCAGATGATTGTGGCAAGAACAGAAGAAGACCGGCGCAAGGCCCTGGCCAAGATCAAGCCCATGCAGCAGGAAGACTTCCTGGGTCTCTTCCGGGTCATGAACGGTTATCCGGTCATCATCCGCCTGCTGGACCCCCCTCTCCACGAGTTCCTGCCCACGGCCGAAGGCGAAATCAAGGAACTGGCCGACGAGCTGGGTATGCCCTTTGAGCGTCTTTGCGAGATCATTGATGAATTGCACGAGCTCAACCCCATGCTGGGTCACAGGGGCTGCCGTCTGGCCGTCAGCTATCCGGAGATCGCTGAAATGCAAACCGAAGCCATCATCGGCGCTGCCCTCCAGGCGGCCCGGGAAGGCATTACGGTTCTGCCCGAGATCATGGTCCCCCTGATCAGTGAGGTCAAGGAACTTGAATTCCTCAACAAGGTCATCAAGTCGACCGCCGACCGCCTGATCCAGGAGTCGGGTCTGTCCCTCAAGTACTGGGTAGGCACCATGATCGAGATCCCCCGCGCCTGTCTGACAGCGGACCAGGTAGCCGAAGCGGCTGATTTCTTCAGCTTCGGGACCAATGACCTGACCCAGATGACCTATGGTCTGTCCCGCGATGACGCCGGCAAGATCCTGGAAACCTATTACCAGGCCGGCATCTTCGAAGTCGACCCCACCGCCCATCTGGACCGGGCCGGTGTCGGCTCCCTCATGCGGACAGCCGTTGAGCTGGGCCGCAAGGTCAAACCGGATCTGGAACTGGGCATCTGCGGCGAACACGGCGGAGACCCCTACTCGGTGGAGTTCTGCCAGATGGTGGGCCTGGACTACGTGTCCTGCTCCCCCTACCGGGTTCCCATTGCCCGGCTGGCAGCGGCACAGGCAGCTCTTCGCTATCCGCGAAAGAAATAAGCCGGCCTAACTTGCCCATGGCGGCACCGGAGGTCTACAATGGATCTCCGGTGCCGTTTGTTTATTGTTGAAGACGGAGGAGACTTATGGAGACCTTGCGGACGGGCTCAAGGGAGAGGATACCTGAGCTGGATTTTCTCAGGGGCCTGGCCCTGACTCTCATGATGTTCCACCACACCATCGGCGATCTCTATGATATCTATCATGTTCAGGCTGTTGCCTTTCAGCACGACTACTGGTTCTATGAGATCGGCCGCCCCCTGGTTCTGATTGTCTTTCTGTCGGTTTCGGGCGCCAGTTCACGCTTTTCACGCAATGGCATGAAACGGGGTTTTCGCATGGTGCTCTTCAGCATCGCCGCTACCGCCCTGACCATTTTTGTAGACGGCTTTGCCGGCACGGGCTGGATTCTCTTCAATGTCATTCACGTGGTCGCCGTCTCCACCGTGGTCTATGCGCTTCTGGAGCGGCTGGCCATGAAGGTCAAATGGATCCCCGACATCCGGACGGGGGCTGAAATCCCGCAAGAGGATGACCAGCCGGGTGCCTATCATCCGCAGCGTTTTGCCGGCCTTCTGGTCATTGTCGGCATGGTGGGCATCTTTGCCTGGACCCTGATCCAACCCATCCTCCCCGAATACACCTCCAACCCCTTGCTGATCATGCTGGGTTCAGCCGCCAAGGGGGTCCGCCAGCTGGACCATATGCCGCTTTTCCCCTGGATGGGTTTCTTCCTTTCCGGCGCGGCCATCGGCCATACACTCTACGCGGACGGCCAGGCCTTCACCGGCCCCCGGGGGCGTTTTTACAGGCTCAGCCGCCCCATCCGCTTCATGGGCCGCCACTCGCTCTGGGTTTATTTTGCCCACCAGCCCATCATTCTCTTCATCCTCTTCCTGCTCAATAAGACGGGTATTTTCGGCTAGGATCAAAGAGGTGGCCTTGCTTGTTCAGACAGAGGGGCATGAAGAACTTGCCGCCCTGGCAGAGGTTCTACGCCTTTTCTTCGGCCCGGTCACCCAGTCAGATGACCGGGAACTGCAGGCGGCCTGGACCTCTGATCTTCACCTGATCTCCCGGATTGAGCCCCCGATTGACCCCCCTCAGATCCGGGCCGCCAGCCGCTTGGGTTTCTCAGAAGAACAAGTCCGTGTCTCCACACAGGTGCTTGGATCCGCCAGCGGTCAGAGGTCGGAGACGGCCGGCCTCCATGAGATCCGCCGCCTGCTCAGGCACCAGCTCTACGAGCTCCTGTCCCGGGAAACGGGAATCCGCTTTCCCTGGGGGACCTTGACCGGAATCCGGCCCACGCAGATTGCCCTGGAGGTCATCCATGAGGCAGGTCCCCAGGCAGCCCAAAAGATTCTGGAAGATTATTGGCAGCTGGCCCCCTCCAAGGCCCGGCTGGCTGTCCGGACTGCCCTGGCTGAGGAGGCGCGCCTGTCACAGATTGAGGAGGGCGACGCTATTCTCTACGCGGGCCTGCCCTTTTGCCCCAGCCGCTGTCTTTATTGCAGTTTCATCACCCAGGATGCCGGCCGCCAGGAAGCCAGCCTGACTTCCTATGTCGACGCCCTGATCCGGGAGGCCCGGGAGTTTCTGGAAGCCGGGGATCCAGGGCCACTGGCCGCCGTCTATTACGGGGGCGGGACACCGACCAGTCTTCCTGCCCCACTTTTTCGCCGCTATGTGCAGGATCTGCTCTGTCTGCTCCCCTTGAAACCGGGGACTGAGCTGACCATGGAGGCGGGTCGTCCGGATACTGTGGACCGGGAAAAATTGGAAATTATTCAGACGGCCGGTTTCCACAAGCTCTGTATCAACCCCCAAACCATGCGGGATGAGACCCTGCGGGCGATCGGTCGGCGGCACACCAGCCGGCAGACTCTTCAGGCCTTTCAGCTGGCAAGGAAGATGGGTTTTTCTGATATCAACATGGATCTGATTGCGGGCCTTCCCGGAGAGACCGGGGACCACCTCCTGGAATCAGTCAAGGCGGTTATGGACCTGGGTCCTCAGGCCATCACCCTCCATACCCTGTCCGTCAAAAAAGGCTCCTATCTGGATCGCCTTCTGGGCAGCCGGGATGTCCTGCTTCCTGATCCGGCCCTCATGGAGGCTGTGGAGGAAGCTCAGGAACTGCTCAATCAAAACGGTTATGCTCCCTACTATCTCTACAAGCAGAAAAACTGCAGATCGGGCCTGGAGAATACAGGCTTTGCCCGGGAGGGAAGCGGATCTCTCTACAATGTGGCTATGATGAGTGATCAGGTCCCTGTCATTGGACTGGGGAGCGGAGCCACCTCCAAAGTTATCCGTCAGGGGGCGGCCAAACGCCTTCACAATCCCAAGGATCTCCTGGTCTACATGGATCGCCTGGATCTGCAGGTCCAGCGCAAGAAGGCCTTATTCGGCTTCGAAGTTTAAGAGGATCAGGTCAGGGCGTGCGAAGAAGCGCGCGTGGATGTGGACCGTTCCGACTCCGGCGCTGACAATCATGCCAAGTTTTTCCCCCAGTTTATAGGAGCCCCGCCAATATTTTTTGGCGCCCGCCGGCCGGATCAGGGGAAGCCCCAGCAAGGTGACCTGGCCATAGTGGGAGTGACCTGAAAGGACCAGGCCCGGCCCTTTCCAGGGCATGGCAGCGGGGTACCAGTCGCATTCGTGAACCAGAAAAAGCCGGAAGGATTCTTCTCCCTCTGCCTTGTTAAAAGCTCCCTTATCCAGAGCGGGCAGACCGTGGTGGGTGTTGGCAAAGCCCCAGACCGGCAGGCCACCTATCTGGCTCTGGCTGTTTTCCAGAATCTGAAAGCCTGAATCCTGGAGGATTTCGGTCACCCATTTGCGAAAACGCGGCGCTTCGACATCGTGGTTGCCGTAGATGGCCCACTTGCCCAGGGGAGCCTGGAGCGAATCCAATGCCTCCAGGATCCGGGCTCGAAAGGCCGGGTCATAAAGAGGTGTCTTTTCCTCAACCAGATCCCCACCAAAGATCAGGGCGTCGGGCTGGTATTTCATGATCTTGCGGATCAGTCGGTCCAGTTTGCCCTCGCTGGTGGACCGGCCCAGGTGGAGATCGGAGAAGAAGAGGATGGACAGGCCCTCAAGGTGTGGGCCTCGCGCCAGACGGAATTTCCTGACTCTTATCCAGCGGGGCTCCAGAAAAAAACCGTAGAGGAGGCAGGCCGCCGCAGCGGCCGTCAGAATCATGAGGATGAGATAAGAAGTCTTCATGGACAACAGCCTACCTGAACCCCCTCCGGCCCCGCAAGCCCTGCCTGCGGCCATTGGAAAGCCCGGGCGCTGGCCCGGGCTTTTCGAAACAGAGGATTAATTGATGTGTTAAGTCAAGCGATGTTCTTATCCCAGGAAAGCGAATTTCAGGATAAATGCGAGGGCCAAAACGTACATGAGCGGGCTGATCTTCTTGAATTTCCCGCTGAGCATGTTGATCAGGACATAGAAGATGATCCCGAACATGATGCCGTGAGAGATGCTGTAGAAGAAGGGCATCGCAAAGAGGGCAATATAAGCGGGGAGAGCTTCGGAGATGTCTGAGAAATCAACTTTCAGGATGGACGACAGCATGAGGAAACCGACGTAGATCAGAGCCGCTGATGTGGCGAATGCGGGGACCGAAATAAAGATCGGTGCCAGAATAATCGCCAAGAGGAAGAGGACACCGGTTGTCAGTGCCGTCAGGCCGGTCCGGCCTCCTTCAGCCACGCCGGATGCGCTCTCGACATAAGTGGTGACGGTTGATGTACCGGCCACTGCGCCGACGACGGTACCAACTGCGTCCGCCATGAGGGCGCCCTTGATTCGGGGCAGTTTGCCGTCCTTGTCCAGCATGTCGGCCTTATCGGCGACGCCGATCAGGGTTCCCAGGGTGTCAAAGATATCAACAAAGAGGAAGGAGATCATGATGATCAGGAAATCCGGGATGTTGAAATTCTGGAAGACAACCGGGCTGAAGGCCTTGCCGGCGATGGAGCCGAAGCCTGCGAAATCGGGCAGCCCCCAGCTGGGATAGAGGGAGAAGAGTCCCGCCTCAGGATTGGGTACATAGAGCCCCGCAGCCTGAAGAATGATACCGACAATCCAGATGGCGAACATGCCGATCAGGAGTGAACCCCGGACCTTCTTGTAAGCCAGGACGCCGATGATGAGTACGCCGAGCAGGGTCAGAAGAGCCGGAAGTCCAGCACCGCCCATGGTGTCCTTGAAAGGTATCAGTTCGACCAGGGTTGGACCGCCTTGGACCAGACCGGAGTTCTGAAGGCCGATGAAGGCGATGAAGAGCCCGATGCCAGCGCCGACCGCGTGCTTCAAGGTCAGCGGGATGGCGTCGAAGATGGCCTCCCGGACGTTTGTCAAAGAGAGTACGATGAAGATCAGACCTTCGACAAAAACGGCAAAGAGGGCAAACTCCCAGGGATAACCCATGCTGAGTACGACGGTGTAAGCAAAATAGGCATTCAATCCCATACCGGGTGCCAGTGCGAAGGGCAGGTTGGCCATAAAGGCCATACACACACAAGCGACTGCCGACGACAGTGCCGTCGCGATCAGAACGCCGCCCGCATTCATGCCCGTTGCGCTCAAAATCTGGGGGTTGACAGCCAGGATATAAGCCATCGTCATAAACGTGGTCAAACCGGCCGCAAGCTCGCCCTTCACGGTTACGCCGCGTTCTTTGAGCTTAAACGATTTTTCTAACATAAATACCTCCTCAAGAATCCTCTGTGGAGAAATCTCCTTCCTAAAAGTAGCATTGATTTGTGAACATATCATTAACGGCGCCATATTTGCAGGTCCCAAGAAGGTAAGAGGACTTGGTACTACTATCTTTGAGGGGTCTTGGATGAGGGAGTCAATTGTGAAGTTGCCCGCTTTGGGACCGCCAAGTCTGATCTCTGGGACGGGTTAGGGAAAAGAGGGGAGCCCAGGATCTGATCTCCCATGCAAAGGTCCCGGAGATGAGCTTTTGCCAGGCGCTGTCAGGCGCCGGACCAGGCGCTTTTGTTTGACAGGGAGCCTGGCCTGACTCTATAATCATTTGGATATTGGCCGCTCAATCCGTGCGGCCCTGATCCTTTTTGGAAAGGGGCCCGGCAGGCGGCTGACCAAGGAGAAAACCACCCATGTACGAAAAAGTCGACAGCAGTCTTGATTTTGTTCCGCGCGAAAAGGAAATCCTTGCTTTTTGGCGTGATCATGATATTTTCAAACGATCTATGGAGATCAGGGAAGGCAAGCCTATCTATTCCTTTTATGACGGGCCCCCGACGGCCAACGGCATGCCGCATGCCGGCCATGTTCTGACCCGGGTCATCAAAGACCTGATTCCCCGCTACCGGACCATGAAGGGCTTCTTCGTACCGCGCAAAGCCGGCTGGGACACCCACGGCCTGCCGGTTGAACTGGAAGTGGAGAAACGGCTGGGCCTGGACGGCAAGGAGCAAATTGAGGAATACGGCGTTGAAGCCTTCATCAGGGAATGCAAAGAGTCGGTCTGGAAATACAAGGGTGAATGGGAGGAGATGTCGGAGCGGATCGGTTTTTGGGCCGACATGGAGCATCCCTACATTACCTATGAGAACGACTACATTGAATCGGTCTGGTGGTCGCTCAAGGAAATCTGGGACAAGGGCCTGATCTACCAGGGCCACAAGGTGGTTCCCTATTGCCCCCGCTGCGGGACCTCCCTGTCCAGCCACGAGGTGGCCCAGGGCTACCGCGATATCACCGAGCGGTCCGTCTATGTCCGTATGCCGGTCAAGGGCCAGGCGGACACCTACTTTGCTGTCTGGACAACCACTCCCTGGACCCTGCCTTCCAACGTGGCCCTTTGTGTCAACGCCGAGGAGCGCTACGTCCTCTGTGAGGTGGACGGCAATCCTGACGGCAGGCCGGGCAAGGTCCGCTATATTATTGCCGAGCCGCTCTACCAGAAGGTTCTGGGCAAGGAAGCCCGCCTGCTGGAGAGCTTCATGGGCCGGGACCTGGTAGGCAAGGAGTATGAGCCCCTTTACCCCTTCGGCCTTGAGACCGTCCGGGCCTCCGGCAAGAAAGCCTATTATGTGGTGGCGGATCCCTATGTCACCCTGACCGACGGGACGGGCATCGTCCATATCGCCCCCGCCTTCGGTGAGGATGACGCCCGGATCGCGCGCGCCAATGATCTGCCCCTGATCCAGTTTGTCGCCGAAGACGGCACCATGACCCGGGAGGTAACGGGATTTGCCGGCGTCTTCGTCAAAGACGCTGACCAGGGCCTGGTCGATCTTCTTCGCCAGAAGGGACTTCTGCTGGCTGAGGAGATGGTCGAGCACACCTACCCCTTCTGCTGGCGCTGTGACACCCCCCTGATCTATTACGCCAGGACGGCCTGGTTTATTGAAATGACCCGTCTTCGGGACCAGCTTCTGGAGCACAACAGCAAGATCGAGTGGATCCCCGCTCATATCGGACCGGGCCGCTTCGGCCACTTCCTTGAGAGTGTCATTGACTGGTGTGTTTCGCGCGAGCGCTATTGGGGAACCCCCCTGCCGGTCTGGCAGTGCCAGGATTGCTCCAAACGGCACATGGTCGGCTCCATCGCAGAGCTCAAGGCCATGTCACCCGACTGCCCGGAAGACATTGAGCTCCACAAGCCCATGATCGACCGGGTCCACCTGACCTGTCCCGATTGCTCCGGCCGCATGACCCGGGTGCCGGAGGTAATTGACGGCTGGTATGATTCGGGCGCCATGCCCTTTGCCCAGTATCACTACCCCTTTGAGAACCAGGACCTGACCCGGGAGCGGATGCCGGCCGACTTCATCTCCGAGGCTATCGATCAGACCCGGGGCTGGTTTTACAGTCTTCACGCCATCAGCACCGCTCTCTTTGACCAGGAAGCCTACAAGACCTGCCTGGTTCTGGGCCATGTCCTGGACAAGGACGGCATCAAAATGTCCAAGCATCTGGGCAATATCGTTGAGCCGGGCCATATCCTGGACGCAGAGGGTGCGGACGCCATGCGGTGGATGTTCTATTCGGGCAGCAACCCCTGGTTGTCAGCACGCTTCTCCGAGGAATCAGTCAATGAAGCCAAGCGGCGCTTCATGGGCACCTTCTGGAATGCCTACGCCTTTTTCGTCCTCTATGCCAATATTGATCAATTCGACCGCAGGGATTATGAAGACTTCCCGGTTGATGACCATAAAACTGTCATGGACCGCTGGATTGAGAGCCGCCTCAATTCCCTGATCCAGGAGGTAGACCGGAGACTGGAGGCCTGCGATATCACCACCGCCGCCCGCGCCCTTGAGACCTTCGTCGATGATCTGTCCAACTGGTACGTCCGCCGGTCACGCGAACGCTACTGGGGACCTGACATGGACCCTGACAAGATCACCGCTTACCTTGTTCTCCACGATCTTCTGGTGACCATGGCCCACCTGATCGCGCCCTTTACGCCTTTCATGGCGGAAATGGTCTACCGGAATCTGGTTGCCGGCCGCAAGGCGGGTGCCCCTGAAAGTGTCCATCTCTGCGATTATCCGCAAGCGGATCCAGCCAGGATCGACCGGGATCTGGAGGTCCAGATGGACCGGGTTCTGGAACTGGTCTCCCTGGGACGGGCTGCCCGTAACAACGCCCAGCTCAAGATCCGCCAGCCCCTTGCCAAACTTCTGGTGGTCGGTCAGGAACCCCTGTCCGACGAGCTGACGCGGCTGGTTCTGGACGAGCTGAATGTCAAGGAAGCGGTTTTCGAAGACAGCGACCGCAGCCTGGTTGATTATTCCTTCAAGCCCCAGCTGCGGACCCTGGGCCGCCTCATGGGCGGCGATCTGCCTGCGGCACGTCCCCTGATTGAGGCCCTGCCGGGCCGGGCTACCATGGACCAGCTGCAAGCCTCGGGCTCTATTGACCTGACAGTCGGAGAGACCAGCTACCAGCTGACTCTGGAGGATCTTCTGGTCGAGGAGATCCCGGCAGCAGGCTATGCCGTCGAAAGCGGCGGGGCTGTCAAAGTGGCCCTGACCACCCATCTGACTCCCCAGCTGATCGAGGAAGGCTTGGTCCGGGAGCTGGTCAGCAAGATTCAAACCATGCGGCGGACAAGCGGTTTCGACGTGGTTGACCGCATTGTCCTCTATGTCAAACGGGGATCTCTGGACCGTGTCGTTGACGGCAACGCCGATGCCATCATGACCGATGTCCTGGCCGACCAGCTGGTCTATTATGATCAAGGGGAAGACCTGCCTGCGGATGTCAAGATCCAGGAATGGGATATCAACGGCTCTCCCATGACTTTGGCTGTCGCCCGGCTGACAGCCGTCTGATGAGGATCCTGTGGCCCGGCCCGCGTCATCAGGAGGCAAAAGCCCGGTAAGCTGGACGCTGGCCGCCCTGACCCAAAGCGCCCTTATTACGGCCGCCTACCTGGCCCTGACTCTGGCCACCAGCCTGATCAGTTTTTCGGTTATCCAGCTGAGGCTGGCGGAGGCATTGACTGCCCTGGCAGCCCTTTTCCCTTCGGCCATTCCGGGCCTGTTTGCCGGCTGTCTGCTGGCCAATCTTCTGAATCCCTCACCCCTGGGCCCCATCGATGTTCTGGCGGGCAGCGCCACCACCCTGGCCGCGGCTGTCCTGACCTGGTATCTGGCCAGGCCCTGGCGCCGTCACCTGGCGGAACAGGTGGCAGGGGGGAAGAGCGGCAAGGAAGACAAGGGGGTCAGGCTGGCAGCCATCCGGATCCTGCCCCTGCTCCCGCCCCTGATTCTCAATGCCCTGGTGGTCGGCAGCTACCTGCCCTTTCTTGTGGCGGGCCGACAGGTCACCTTCCTGATGGTTGCCGGCAGTGTGGCCTCCATCCTGGTGTCCCAGGCCCTTGTTGTCCTGGGTCTGGGCCTGCCCCTTGCCATGGCTCTTGCAAAGACGCCCTGGGCTCAGCGGGTTTATCTGGCTGAGCAGGAAAAGGAAAGAAGGTGGCACTCATGACCTGCCCCTCCCACTACTTCGATCAGGACCCCTCGACCTCCCACGCATACGGCCAATATGAGATCTTCTTCGGGGGAGTCAATTTCATCTTTGAGACCGACCGCAGTGTTTTCTCCCGCCAGCATATGGATCCGGGAAGTCAGCTTTTGCTTAAAACAGTTCTGAAGGATTGGGAAGACCGGCCCCTTGAGGTTTTGGACCTGGGTACCGGCATCGGCGTTCTGGCCGTTGTCCTGGCCAGGCTCCGCCCCCTTTTCCAGGTCACGGCCAGTGATATCAATGAACGGGCCGTCCGTCTGGCCGCAAAGAACGCGGTCCGGGCAGGGGTCAAAGACCGGGTCAGAACCCTGGCTTTGGATGGGGTGCCCCCCGGATCCTACGATTTGGTTCTAACGAATCCGCCCATCCGGGCTGGCAAGGAAACTGTCTATGGACTCTTTGGCCAGGTTGCGGCCGCGCTAGCGCCCGGCGGCTCCTTCTATGTGGTCATCCGGGTCAAACAGGGGGCCGATTCAGCCAGGCGGGAACTGGAGCGCCTCTTTGACGGACTGGAGACCATGGCCCGCTCCAAGGGGTATCATGTACTCAGAGCATGGAAGGAAGAATGATGCCATGAAAGAGACAGATCCCCATCCCTATCCTGTATCAATCAGCGCCGTCGGCCAGGACAGCCATCGCTTTCTGGCTGAAGATGACCCCAGAGCAAAGGGGCGGCCGCTTGTCCTGGGCGGCCTGATCCTGGAAGGTCACCCCCCCCTGGATGGCAACAGCGACGCCGACGTGGTCCTCCACGCCCTGACCAATGCCCTGTCCGGCCTTTGCGGCCAGCCCATCCTGGGGGAAGCAGCCGATGCCCTTTGCCGGCAGGGTTTGACTGACAGCCGCCACTATCTTGACTTGGCCCTGGTCTGCCTGGGCTCAATCCGGCTGACCCATCTGTCCTTTTCAATTGAGGCAAAAAAGCCCATACTGGCCCCTTTCCTGAACCCCATGCGCCGGAAGATCGCCAGTCTGACAGGGCTTCCGGTCGAACGCGTGGCCCTTACGGCTACTTCGGGCGAGGGATTGACGGCCTTTGGCCAGGGGCTGGGCATTGCCTGTATCTGCATAGCCTCGGCCCTTCTGACGGCCCCTTGATCCGCTTTCCATAAGGCCCTCCTGACCGCCCTCATGGGCGGTCTTTATTTGACCTTGGCGCCTGATTCATTGTATACTGCTTGGGTACTGCCAATCCCGAGGGGTTGGGCAGAGTCCACTGCGAGGGGAGGGATAAGATTGACGGAGATTCGTGTTAAAGAAAATGAATCCCTGGACAGTGCGCTAAGACGTTTCAAGCGTTCCTGCGCCCGTTCCGGCGTGCTGGCTGAAGTACGCAAACGCGAACACTATGAAAAACCGAGTGTCAGACGCAAAAAGAAAGCCGAAGCCGCCAGAAAGCGCAAGCGCTGATTTTTCAAGGACGAAAAAGAAGAGGTTCGTTGTGCCTGACAGCGGGCCTCTTTTCTATGGGAGACTTTGAGGAGCTGACCGTGGGACATGACATGCGCAGACAGGAAGATCTGAACTGGTTGATGCCGGCTCCCTGGGAGCTGGCCGAAAAGCAGGCGCCTGTCCCGGGTGAACCTGCGCTGACGCGACTTTTGCGGGCCCGGGGCCTGGAAGGGGAGGAAGAACAAAGGCGGTTCTTCCACTACTCCCTGGATGACCTGCCGGATCCCTTTCTTTTCCGTGATATGGAGGCGGCCTGCCAATTGATCCGCAGGCAGCTGGACAAGCCTTCGGCCCGGCTTTTGATTTTCGGCGATTATGACGCCGATGGCCTGACGGCGGCGGCCCTGCTGTCGCGTTATTTTCATGCTCTGGGCCTTGAGCCCCAGGTTCTGATCCCCGACCGCTTTGATGACGGCTACGGGCTTTCGCCGGCCCTGATCGATGAAATCTCCCGCCACAGGCCGGATCTGGTCATTACCGTTGATACGGGCACCTCTTCGCCTGAGCTTGTCAATCAGCTGCTGGACCAGGGAATTGATGTGATCGTG
>JBBAEW010000025.1:0-27125 GCA_041655695.1 Saccharofermentanales bacterium | reverse complement strand
CAAGAATGTCGTCCTGATCAGTGTGTCCGAAGGAATTTCCGGCACCGATGGCAAGCTGATTGTTGAACAGTTGGCCGAGCGGGCCACGGATGCTTTTGGCCACAAGCAGTTGGGAGGAACCGCCTCCCTGCTGGCCGACCTCCTGGCAGAGAAACTGGGCATCAAGGTCCGGGGAATTGAACTCTCCCTTCTGCAGCGGTCAGCGGCCCACTGCGCGTCGGGTGTCGATATCCAGGAGGCGGTCATGGCCGGCCGTGCCGGTGTCCAGGCCGCCATCCAGGGCGCCAGCGACATCATGATCGGCTACTCCCGGCTCCCCGGGCCGGACTACGGGTGCGGGATTGTCCATCTGCCCCTGGAATCAGTGGCAAATAAAGAGAAAACGGTTCCTCTGGACTGGATCAATGCCCAGGGGAACGGTGTCACCCAGGACTTCATTGATTACGCTCTGCCCCTGATCGGGGGCGAACCGGCGCAGATCCACCAAAACGGTCTGCCGCGCTTTGCCAGGCTCAAAAAAGTCCCGGTCAGCCTGGACTGAGCCCGCTTATAAAGAGATCCGGACCTGACCGTCCAGAAGGACACAGCCGCCCTGAGGGCCAAGAAGCGGAAGATCCTCGAAGCCTTGGGGCGGTGCCATGGTCCGGTCACTCCGATTGACCGCGATCAGGGCCAGGTCAGGCCCCGGCAATTCCTCACCAAAAGCGTCATAGCGGCCCTCTTCTTTATAGCGCCGCATGATCAGGCAGTCACCCTGGGCGTAAAGAACCTGGAAGAGGCCACGCTGTAAAATGGGTGTGTCCCCTTTCAGCCGCATCATCTCCGTCAGCAGGTTGGTCATTCGGCTGACCGGACCGGATTCCACCCGGTCCCAGGGGAAGGTGGCCCGGTTAAAGGGGTCGCTGTATCCTTCCATACCAATCTCATCCCCGTAATAGACTGCACTGGCACCCGGGAAGGCCAATTGAAAGAGTGAAGCCAGCAGTATCAGGTTTTCTCCCCGCTCACGCTCCTGCCGGCTCAGGGAAAGAGCCGCCTGCTCAGCCCGGCTTTGCGGCTGGGACGGCCCGGCCAGACGGTTGATAATCCGCTCGGTGTCGTGGCTGCCCAGAAGGTTCATCTGGGTGTAAAGGGCCTCCAGGGGAGTAACGGACATGGTTCTCTCAAAGGCCAGAGCCAGTTGGTCCGCCTCCTGACTATGATCCAGAAAGGCCAGAACCTGGCGCCTGAAGGTATAGCCCATGACGGCGTCATGTGTATTGCCCAGAAGGAAGTCCCGGTGATGGCCGTAGCTGATCTTGGCGGTCGGCTCCTCCCAGATCTCGCCCAGGATGAAGGCGTCCGGGTTTTCCTCTTTGACCCGCTGGCGAAGCAGCCTGAGGAAGGAGTCCGGCAGCTCATCCGACACATCCAGGCGGAAGCCGGAAGAGCCCATGCGAAGCCAGTAGGCAAGGACACCCTCGGGACCGCAGATGAAGTCACGGTAGTTCAGATCTTCCTCGTTGACGTTGGGCAGGGAGGCGAAATCCCACCAGCACTCGTAACCGATCAGAGGTTCCGCCAGGGCCGCCTCCAGACCCAGGCAGATCAGGGCCGGGTTGGCCGGCTCTTCTGCCGAATCCGAGTCGGGATCCCTGTAGCGCAGGACTTCCGACTCACCTACGAAGCGGTACCAGGAAGAATAAGGAGAGGGCAGGCCGTCTCTCATCTCCTGCCAGGCGCCTGTGGATTCATAGCGGTCGTAGCGGTTGAAGTAGAGGCTGTCGGCCCCTGTATGGCTGAAGACGCCATCCAGGATCAGGCGGATCCCGCGCCTGCCCGCCTCTTCGAAGAGTTCCGCCAGATCCTCATTGGTACCCAGAAGCGGATCGACCTTGAAATAATCCCCTGTATCGTAACGGTGGTTGGATTGGGCCTCGAAAACAGGGTTCAGGTAGAGGACCCCTACGCCCATGGAAGTCAGATAATCGAGTTTTTCCGTAATCCCTCGGATCCGGCCGCCAAAAAAGTCGCAGGCCAGGTAACCTCCCGGCTCCTTGCCTTTGTAATCAACCGGATCATTCCAGTCCTGGTGCCAGATCCTCTCCTGCCTGGCAGTCAGAAGGGCCGGATCGTGAGTCCTGTCAAAATCGCTGCCGCGATAAAAGCGATCCGGGAAAATCTGGTAAATAATCGCCCCTTTCATCCAGTCCGGCGTTTTAAAATCCGGGGCGTGGACGGTCACCTGAAAGCCCGGAATGGCCTGATCCCCCTTTAAGGAAAAGGAAGGACTGGTCAGTTGCGTTTCGGCCAGAAGGCCAGCCTTTTCGGGATCGGGGAAAGCCCAGCGGTAGCGACCGTCTTTTAGGCGGAGTTCAAACCAGTAAAAGAAGAGCCCCGGCTCCTGGTCCATGCGCAGATCCGCCGAGTAATGGGCAAGACCCTTCTCCACTCCTTGCTCCCGCATCCGGATATGGCCTTGTCGGAAGGCGTTGAGGCCATAGACATAAAAAAGCCTCAGGGATTCGATCCGGTCTGCCTGACCTTCCACATGGGCCTGGAAGTTGATGCGGGTGCCGCAGGCGACCGGACCGGCTGGCTTGCGGTCGCGGCCCGGCCTGGTGTCATGGTGAATGCGGAACAAGGATCACCTCGTCTCTTCCAGGATTTCCTGGTAAAGGGCTGCGTAGGAGTCGGCCGATTTGGACCATGCGTAGTCCCCGGTCATGGTCCTTTGGACCATATGCCGCCAGCCGGACTGATCTTCTTTGTAGACACGGGCAGCTTCCTTGGCTGTAAAGAGGAGTTCGTGGGCGTTGATATTGGCGAAGCCGAAACCGTTCCCGCTTCCTTCATAGCGGTTGAAGGCCTCCACAGTATCCGCCAGTCCCCCCGTCTGCCTTACCAGGGGCAGGGTGCCATAGCGCATGGCGATCATCTGTGACAGGCCGCAGGGCTCAAAGAGGGAGGGCATGACGAAGAGATCAGCCCCCGCGTAGATCCGTCTGGACAGGTGGCGGTCGTAAGAGATGATGGCCCGCATCCGGTCAGGATGACGCTCCATGGCATCCTGCGCCTCCTTCTCATAGGAGGGATCCCCGGTACCCAGGAGGATAAACTGGATATCCTCCTCAAGCCATTCATCCAGAATGTGGAATAGGAGATCCATCCCCTTCTGGGGATCCAGGCGGGTAACCATGGCGAAGAGGGGGATCCGGGCCTCTTTGGGCAGACCCAGCTCCTCCTGCAGGGCTTTTTTGCAGGCGGCCTTGCCCCGGACCCAGGCCTTGGCAGAGAAGTGGGCGGCAATCTCAGGGTCTGTTTGAGGGTTATAAAGATCCACATCTATTCCGTTGAGAATCCCGCTGACCTTCCAGCTGTGTTCTGTCAGCAGGCCGTCCAGGCCCTCGCCGTAGTGGGCAGTCATAATCTCCCTGGAATAGGTCGGCGAAACGGTGTTGACCCGGTTGGAGAAGACAATCCCCGCCTTGAGAAAATTGGGGACGCCGTCCTTGAGGACGCGGTCCCCGGTCATATAGGAGGAAGGCAGGTCCAGCAGATCCGCCACAGACTCACGTCCGTGCACACCCTGATGCTTGAGATTATGGATGGTCAGCAGGGACTGAAGCTGGCTGTGGAAGCCCAGGGGCTTGTAATGAGCGTCCAGCAGGACAGGTATCATCCCGGTCTGCCAGTCATTGAGATGGAGCAGGTCCGGTTCAAAGCCCATGGGTTCACCCAGTGCTTCCAGGACGGCTCTCTGGAAGAAGGCGAAACGTTCAATGTCAAAGGCGTAATCAATATAGAGACTGTCATGGCCGAAATAGAAGTCATTGTCGATCAGGTAGACCGGAACCCCGTTGACCTCCATGGAGAAGAGCCCGCTGTACATGGTCCGCCAACCCAGGCGGATAATGGACCAGCGGAGAAAATGAAGCTCGGAGGCGTAAGCCTGCTTAATGGTCTGGTAGAGGGGCATGACGACCCTGACATCCAGCCCCTTTCGCCGCAGGGCCGCAGGCAGGGAGCCGGCGACATCACCCAGGCCGCCCGTTGCAGCCAGGGGGACCATCTCGGATGTGACAAATAGGATCTTCATAAAACACCTCTTCCGTCCGGTCAGACGATGGAGTTCTTGCTGATCACGATGGGGTGTCCGACCCGTCCGATCAGCTTGCCTCCCATTCGGATGACAGAGTTTTTATCGACAATGACATGATCCAGGACAACCCCTTCCGATATCTGGACATCCTGGAAAAGCACGCTGTTGGTCACCCGGGCATTGCGCCCGATGGTACAGCCGCGGAAAAGAAGACTGTTCTCGACCTGCCCCATGACCACACAGCCATCGGAAGCCAGGGCATTGCGGATCATGCCGCTGTCGGGGGCGACAATACAGGGCGCCCGGTTCTTGGCCTTGGTGTAGATGGGCCGGTCCGCCTGAAAGAGCTGGCAGCGCACCTCCCGTTCCAGAACCTTCATGGAGGCGTTAAAATAACTGACCGTGTCATGGATCCGGAAAAGCAGGCCCTGGTGCTCAACGGCCAGAATCTGGAAGCGCTCGTAAAGCTGAAGGAGGCCGACAATGGAAAAATCAGCGACGCCGCGGGCCATCATTTCGGTCAGGATCTGAAGGAGCAGGCTCCTGGAAATAACCAGAAGGCCAAAAGCTTTCAGGGGGCTTGCCGCTTCCGGGTAGTCAATCATCAGATCCCGGATGAAGGAACGGCCATCCAGCTGAATGGACAGGGACGCAGCCCCCGGATCTCCTTCCTCCCTGGAATAGTAGACCGACATATGGGCACCGGAAGCTATATGGGCTTCCAGAAGCGGGCGCAGGTTGATATTGCTGACGTAATCACTCGAAGAGATGAATACATAATCTTGATCGCCGCTCTCCACGTAATCGATGATGCCCTGGGCGTCAGTCCGGTCGGGCGCCCGGGTAACCGGATTGATGTAGGGCGGAATCAGGTAAAGGCCCTGGCGCATGCGATCCAGATCCCACCAGGCCCCTGTACCCAGATGATCCATGAGGGACTTGTAGCGGGTCAGGGCAACCACCCCTACCCGCTTGATCCCGCAGTTGACCATATTGGACAAGGTGAAGTCAATGAGGCGGAAACGGCCTGCAAAAGGGACAGCGGCAAGAGCCCGGGGCTGGTTGATGGCCTCCAGTTGAATGCGCCGGCTGTCGGCCAGGATCAAACCCATGGCATCCATCAGCATAGTTCCCCCTCCTCTCTCATCTGCTCAGGATTCTCTGACACAAGATGCGGGTGTGTCCTGGCCTGAGCGGGTCCGATCATGGAATTGCCGGCGATCCGGCCTCCCGTATGGATCAGGAGCCCCGGGCCGAAGACCGTAATTCCGTCTGTACAAAGGGGACTTTTGAAGTCGGACAAGGCGCCGTCCTCCTGGGGGGTGGACCGGACGTCCGCTTCAATGACGGTGTTCATTCCCACAATGCAGCGGTCCAGGACGGCTCCCCGGCCAACCCGGGAGCCGGGCATGAGCAGGCAGTCGCGGACCAGGGCCCCCTCTTCGACAAAGACGTTGTAGCCGATAATTGAATTGTAGACCTGGCCGTCAATCTCCGCGCCGTCGGTGATGGCGATGTTTTCGGCTATCGACTGAGGGCCGAAATAGTGGGAGGGCCTTTGAGGATTCCTGGAATAGATAGGCCAGGACTGATCGCGCAGGTCGATTTCCTCCGGCTTGAAGAGCAGGTCCATATTGGATTCCCACAGGGAGCTGACGGTGCCTACATCCTTCCAATAGCCCTCAAAGCGGTGGGTGTAGACGCGGTAATCTCTTTGAATCATGGAGGGGATGACATCGCCGCCGAAATCATTGCGGGAGTCGGGATTTTTCTCATCCTCGATCAGGATCCGGCGCAGGACATCCCAGGAAAAGCAATAGACCCCCATGGAAGCCAGGTTGTTTCTGGGCTCTGCGGGTTTTTCCTCGAACTCAATGACCCGGCCTTCCCCGTCCGTGTTGAGGATACCGAAGCGGGGCGCTTCCTCCCAGGGCACCTGGATGACGGCGATGGTCGCCTCGGCCTCCTGGTCCACGTGCGTTTTGACCAGCTGGCTGTAATCCATCTTGTAAATATGATCCCCGGAAAGGATGAGCACGTAACGGGGGTTGAAACCGTCAATAAAAGGGATGTTCTGGTAGATGGCGTTGGCCGTGCCCTTGTACCAGTCATTGCCCTCCTGGCTTAGAAAAGGAGGCAGGATGAAGGTTCCGCCCTTGTTGCGGTCCAGGTCCCAGGAGTGGCCGTTACCTATATAAGTATTGAGTTCCAGAGGCTGGTACTGGGTCAGGACACCCACCGTTTCAATGCCTGAATTGGTACAGTTGCTTAAGGGAAAATCGACGATCCTGTAGCGGCTGCCGAAGGGCACCGCCGGTTTCGCAATGAAGTCAGTCAGGACCCCCAGTCTGGATCCCTGGCCTCCAGCCAAAATCATGGCGATTGTCTCCTGTTTAGCCATCGTCTTGCGCCTCGCTTTCTCCCATGTATTTAAGATAAAGACCGGCCAGGGGCGGAAGTGCCATCCTGAGTCCGGGTGAAGATATGCCTTGGTCATCGGCTTCTTCCGTAAAGAGAAACCTCTCTGCCTCTTCCGGCAAGCCGTAGCCGCTGCCCCCGTACCGGGGATCATCGCTGTTGAGAAGAAGGCTGTAGCAGCCCCGGTCCGCTACAGGGATCCAGTAGCTTTCATAGGCCCGCGGAGTCATATTGAGCACCGCGATCAGCCTTTCCTTCCCCTCCCCGGCGGTCCGCGCAAAGGCAAAGACGCTGTCTGCCTTCTGATCTGCCAGGAGCCATTGGAAACCCTCCCAGGATCTTTCCTCTTCCCAGAGGGCGGGGTGCCGCAGGTAGAGATGGTTGAGATCCCTGACAAAATCGCTCATGGCCCGGTGGCGGGGATACCCCAGCATAAACCATTCAAGCTCCTCATAGTAGCGCCATTCCATGAAGGGCGCGTATTCATTGCCCATAAAATTGAGTTTGGCTCCAGGATGGGCCATTTGATACATATAGCAGGTCCGCAGGGAGGCGAACTGACGCCAGGGGTCGCCGGGCATGCGGCCCAACAGGCTCTTTTTGCCGTGGACCACTTCATCATGTGAGAAGGGAAGAATGAAGTTCTCCTGGAAGGCGTAGGTCAGCGAGAAGGTGATCTTGTCATGGACCTGACCGCGGGCATAGTAGTCCGTTTCCATATAAGAAAGGGTATCGTTCATCCAGCCCATGTTCCATTTGTGTGTAAAGCCCAGGCCTCCCTCCTCGACCGGCAGAGTGACATGGGGGTAGGGTGTCGATTCTTCAGCTGCCAGGATACAGTGAGGGAAGTGCCGGCTCATGATCTGATTCATCTGCTTGAGAAAATCAATGGCCTCCAGGTGCTCATAGGTGCCCAGGCGATTGGCTGCTGCCTCCGGCCTTCCGAAATTGGCATAGATCATGCTGCTGACCGCGTCGACCCGCAGGCCGTCCGCATGGAATTCCTGAACCCAGAACCAGGCACTGGAAAGGAGAAAGGAACGGACCTCCGACAGGCCGTAATTGAAGACCAGGGTTCCCCAGTCACCATGCTCTCCCCTCCTGCTGTCCGGATCTTCAAAGAGAGCCTGACCGTCGAAGCGGGCCAGGGCGAAATCATCTTTTGGGAAATGAGAGGGCACCCAGTCCAAAATGACCCGGATACCCGACTGGTGCAGGATATCGATCAGATACTTGAGATCCGCAGGCGTCCCATATCTGGATGTCACGGCAAAATAGCCGGTCACCTGATAGCCCCAGGAGGCATCCAGGGGATACTCCATGAGGGGCATGAATTCGACGGCATTGTAGCCCATGTCAAGGCAATAATCCGCAAGCGGCCTGGCAAGGTCGCGGTAGTTGTAGACCTGTCCGCCGGCGTGCCTGCGCCAGCTTCCCAGATGTACCTCGTAGATATTGAGGGGGCCTGCTTCCCGGGCCGATTTGCGGGAGGCAAGAAAGCCGTCATCCTCCCAGCTGTAATCGTCTTCTCTCCTGTAGAGGATGGAGGCAGTCCCCGGCCGGGTCTCGGCGTGCCGGGCAAAGGGGTCGGCCTTGAGCAGAAGCTGACCGGCCCGGGTCTGGATGGCATATTTATAGCGCTGCCAGTCAGCAGCGCCCAGGACGAAGCCCTGCCAGATACCTGTTGTTCCGTATGCCTGGAGAAAGTCAGCCTCCGGATCCCATCCGTTGAAGTCACCGACGACCCGAACCTGGGAGGCCCGCGGAGCCCAAACCGCAAACTGATAGCCCTGGTCACCCTGGGGAGAAATGTGCGGACGTGATCCAAGCATTCTGTAGCTTTGATAATTCTCTCCCCTGTTGAAAAGCCACGCCTGGTTCATATGGTCCGCCAGTCTCTAGGCCCTGAAGTCAGGGCATCACGGAATCGAAGGACTGCCAAGTCCCAAGGGAATCCTTCCCTGAGACTTCTGCTTCTCATTATACATGATGGCTTATGAAAGATTGAGTTCGGCGACGGTCACCCCGTCCCCTCCTTCGCCCTGGCCGCCCTGCCGGAAGGAGCTTATCCGGCGGTCACGGGAGAGAGCTTCATGCGTCGCCTTGCGGAGGGCACCTGTCCCTTTGCCATGAACGATGCGTACGGGTGACAGGCCTGCCAGGAGTGCCTGATCCAGAAACTGGTCCAGTTCAATCAAGGCCTCGTCCACCCGTTTGCCCAGAAGCATGAGTTCACTGCCGGCCCGCATGACCAGTTCCGATCTGAGAGCCGAACCTCTGTCGATCCTGCCCCGCCCGGCAGCCTTGTCGCGGACCGGTTTTGACCGGACCGGCCTTAAGTCCGAGACATGAACTGTGATCCGGAAGGAGCCTGACTCCAGGATCAGCTGCCCCCGTGCGTCCGGCAGTTCCCGGACCAGCCCCCTGACACCCAGGGAGCGGGACTCATAGGCCGCGCCCAGTTGGATATCTTCAGGCCGCAATGCCTGATCGTCTGCCAGGCCCTGCGGTTTTGCGACCGAAAACTTGCGGCCGATTTCACCAAGCCTTCCCCGGGCCTGGGATTCAATCCGGTGGTCAGAAGCAAGGCCGGCCGGTTGGGCCGCCCGCATATCCGCCAGCAGGTCCTCAATTTCACTTCGGGCTTCTTCCAGCAGATCTGCAGCCGACCGGTGAGCCTGCCCCAATATCCGGCGGCTCTCAGCCTCCAGTTTCTCCCGTTCCCGCTCAAGTTCCTGGCGGGCCTGCCAGGTTTCCTGGCGCAACCCCTCGATTTCCTCCTCCATGGCCCGGGCTTCCTTGTGGCTTGTCTCGATGGCGGAGACCAAATCTTCGAAGCGGGCGCCCTCTTCCGTAATCAGGGCGCGGGCCCGGCCGATAATCTCCGCTGACAGGCCCAGGCGTTCCGAAATGGCAAAGGCGTTGCTGACACCCGGGACGCCGATCAGAAGCCGGTAAGTGGGCTGCAGACTCTCCGTATCAAACTCACAGCAGGCATTCTCAACGCCCTCCTCTGTCATGGCATAGCCCTTGAGTTCCCTGTAGTGGGTAGTCGCGACTGTATGACAGCCGGAAGCCTTGAGGAAGTCCAGGATGGCAATGGCCAGGGCCGCCCCTTCTGATGGGTCGGTTCCAGCTCCCAGTTCATCCAGAAGAACCAGCATGCCCGGCCCAGCCTTGCGGGTAATGAGGATGATCTCCCGCAGGTGGGAAGAAAAAGTCGAAAGGCTCTGCTCAATGCTTTGTTCGTCCCCGATATCCGCCTCCAGGGCAGAAAACCAGGCCAGCTCCGATCCGTCCGCAGCCGGGATGAAAAGACCGGCCATGCCCATGAGGCTCAGGAGGCCGCAGGTTTTGAGGCTGACCGTCTTTCCACCCGTATTGGGGCCCGTGATGACCAGGGTCCTGAAACTGCGGCCCAGCTCAAAGTCAATGGGCACTACCCGGTCCCGCGGGATCAAAGGGTGTCTGGCCTTCTTGAGCAGGATGAGCCCCTGGTCGTTGAGGAGAGGCTTGGCCGCCTGATCCTGGTCTGCCAGCCTGGCCTTGGCCATGGCAAAATCCAGCTGGGCCAGGATGCGGATGTCCAGATAGAAGGTCTCCTGGTGGTCCGCCACCTTGTCCGACAGTTCCTTGCGGATACGCAGAACCTCATGTTCTTCGGCCGACTCCAGCTCCCTTATCCTGTTATTGAGATCGACAACCGCCATGGGTTCGATAAAGAGGGTGCTGCCGGTTGAAGAGGTGTCGTGGACGATCCCCCGTACGGCCGACCGCCGGTCCGAACGCACAGGCACCACATAGCGGCCCCCCCGCATTGTGATCAGGGGCTCCTGCAAAGCGTCGGCCTGTTTGGCCAGAACCTTTTCAAGCTCACGCCGGACAGCCGCCTGACTCTGGCGCAATTTGTCGCGGATGGTCCGCAGTTCATCACTCGCGCCGTCCAGGAGATCATGGTCGTCCCTGACCGACTGTTCCAGGCGGCGGAGGAGGCCAGGCAGAGCTTCCAGGCTCCTGCCCTTGATATGGATCTTTAAATCATCCTGACTGGCTTCCTGGCCCGAGACCGCCTGGATCATCCGGTCAACCGCCCTCAGGAAGGCCGCAATCCGGATCAGATCCGCGCACTCCAGGGCGGCCCCGGCAGAAGCCAGGCCAACCGTAGGTTCAATAGCCGAGATACCGGAAAAAGGAAGATCGCCGTATTTCAAAAGGCGCCGGTAGGCGTCATCGGTCTCTTCCAGTGCTTCAAAGGCCTCCTGGAAATCCCCCAGAGGGGTGAGCGACTGACAGAGTGAACGGCCTGCCGCTGTATGGGCCAGTCCCGCCAAACGCTCGATGATGGCGGGATATTCCAGAACCCTAAGTGTTTTGTCCCTGATCATCTGGTTTCTTGCTGCCTATCTGCTGCCTGGTGTAGTGAATGGTGGCGAAAAAGGAACAAAGGACAGGCGGGATGAAGATGACGTGGCGGAACCAGCCCTCCTCCCTGCCGGCAAAGAAGAGGGTCATGGTAGCGGCCACGAAGAGAAAGGTGGAGATCTTTCCCGGCAGGTCCGAGACAACGACCACCCGCCTTTTGGTCAGAAGCAGAGTGCTGCCGAAGAGCATGAAGGACTCGCGGACAAAATAATAGAGAGGAACCCAAATGGGAACAAGGCCGATGGCAAAGAGCATGAAGGCGGTCACAACCTGGTAGATCTTATCGACGAAGGGGTCGAAGAGCTTGCCGAACTCAGTCATCATGTTGAATCGGCGGGCAATATAGCCGTCCAGGAAATCCGTTGTCCAAATAGCCAGGAAGAGAATGAGGGTGGAGATTTTATAGGCGGGCCAGCGATAAATCATGAAAGCCAGCGGGGCGACGGCAGCCAGGCGGATCAGGGTCAGGCTGTTGGGTATATTCAGAATGAAACGGACTTGCTTGTCTTCCCCGGGCTGCTGATCCTGCAGATGATCTGGTTCCTTCATGACGCCTCCTGTTCACCGCTCCCGTAACTCAGCCTCTTGGCAGCCGGGATCGGCCAAAGAGGAGAAAGATTTCCAACAGGTATATATTCTCACAAAAACCGGCTGGATACCATTAGAGGAAACCGAAATTGTCCGGCCCGAAACGCCCCATGAGCAGAGGAGCCGTCTCCTCATTCCACTCAACCGAGGGAGTTTCCCGCTCTGTATAAAACTGACCGGTCGCCTCGCTGAAAAAGCGGACAGGAGTCGGCCCTGAAAAATAAGTCAGGGCGGCACGTAAAGAAGCCAGGTAGTCTGCCCCCGCCTCTTTGGGTATGCGGATGATCAGAGTCCGGTTCGAATCCGAGGCAGCCGGAGCCGGCGGCTCCGCAAGAGGCTCCTTTTGGGGCCGGGACTGGACCTCTTCACGCCTGGTTGTCCTTGCTTTGGCGGGCGGCCTCTTTTGTTTCAGGGAGTCGGCCAGAGCGGGCGGCAGGCCGCGGGCGTCTGCCTCCAGGGGGGCGAAGAAGTCCGCCAGCAGCTTGGGTTCCTCTTCTTTCAGATCCAGACTTCCCGCCACCAGAAAGGCACCTCCTTGATCCAGGAGTTCCCGATAGGCCAGATAGGTCTTGGGAAAGACGACCACTTCCCAGTTCCCTTTCTCGTCTTCCATGGTCAGGAAGGACATGCGCTCATTATTCTTTGTGAAGAGATCCCGCCTGGCGACAATCAGGCCCGCCATGACCACCCGTTCGCGGTCCTGGAAGGCAGGTCTCGCCTGGTCGGGACCCTGTGTTTCGCTGAAGTCCAGCAGATCCTCCCCTTCCTGGGGCCGGAATTCACCGCTATTGGTCAGCGGCATGGAGTCGATGGCCTCCCGGTAAGCACCCAGGGGGTGGCCGGTCACGTAGAGGCCGGTCATCTCCTTTTCCATGGCCAGGCGCTCAAAGGAGGAGAATTCCGGCACATTGGGGTAGACCGGCTCCTCCTTCTGGGCCAGGGCATGGTGCTCGGTCAGATCAAAGAGCGTGATCTGGCCGTCCATGACACCTTTTTTAGCCGACAGGAGGCTGTCCAGGAAAGGCTCGATGACCGCGATCATTTTGGAGCGGCCGATCCCGAAGGAATCAAGAGCCGATGAGCGGATCAGGCTTTCGAACATTTTCCGGTTGAGGGCCGACTCAGACAGTCTGCGGAGAAAATCCCCATAGGTGGCAAAGGGACCATTTGTCTCGCGTTCCGCTACCAGGGCGGCAATGGCCTCCTTGCCGACATTCTTGACTGCCGCCAGGCCAAAACGGATGGAATTCCCCTCGGGCCGGAAGCGGGGGCCGCTGCGGTTGATATCCGGGGGCAGGACGGGTACGCCCATGGCTTCCGCTACGCGGATGTACTGGCCGGCCTTGCCCAGGTCGCCCAGATGTGAATTGAGGATGGCCGCCATATACTCGACCGGGTAGTGGTATTTGCACCAGGCTGTATGATAGGCGACCGCGGCGTAGGAAGCAGCGTGGGCCTTGTTAAAGGCGTAGCCAGCAAAAGCGTGGATATCATCAAAGAGTTTCTGGGCAACCTTGCGGGGGACTCCATTGGCGACAGCCCCCGTGACGGAGACACCGTTCTCATCCACGCCCCCGTCAATGAAGAGATTGCGGTAGCTCTGAAGCAGGCTCTCATTCTTCTTGCCCATGGCCCGGCGGACATTATCCGCCTGGGCGGAGGAGAAGCCTGCCAGGTCGCGGACGATACGGATGACCTGCTCCTGGTAGACGATGACGCCGTAGGTAACCCGCAGGACCGGCTCCAGAAGCGGCCAGTCATAGCGGATAGTTTTGGGATCATGGCGGCCCTTGACATAGCGGGGGATCTGCTCCATGGGGCCGGGCCGGAAGAGGGCCACCCCTGCGATGATATCTTCGAAGGACTCCGGCTGCAGCTCTTTGAGGAATTGAGTCATGCCGCCGCCTTCCAGCTGGAAGACCGCGTCCGTCTCTCCCCGGCTGATCATTTCATAGATCCGCGGATCGTCGAAAGTCATTCGTTCGAAGTCAATTCCGCTGCCCGTCTTCTCCTCGACCAGGCGGGAGGTCTCCTGCAGGACCGTCAGGGTCCGAAGCCCAAGGAAGTCAAACTTCAGGAGGCCGACATCCTCGATATCATCCTTGGTGAACTGGACGACAACGGATTCGTCATTTCTGGCCAGAGGCGCGATTTCACAAACCGGCTTGCCGGCGATGATGACCCCGGCCGCATGCGTCGAGGCGTGCCGGGGCATGCCCTCGAACTTCCTGGCAAGGTCAATGACCCGCCGCGTTGTCTCATCCGTCTGGTAGAGTTTATCGAGATCGGGGTTCATCTGAAGGGCCAGGTCGATGGTCATCTTGAGCAGGGAGGGAACCATCTTGGCGATCCGGTCCGTTTCGGCGTAGGAGACATCCAGGGCACGGCCCACATCGCGGATAACGGCCCGGGCCGCCAGAGTACCGAAGGTAATCACCTGACAGACATGATCGGCTCCGTATTTTTGGGTTACATAATCGATGACCTCGCCCCGGCGTTCATAGCAAAAATCAATATCAAAGTCCGGCATACTGACCCGTTCCTTGTTGAGAAAACGCTCGAAGAGCAGGTCATATTTCAGGGGATCAATATCTGTAATAAAAAGCGTATAAGCAGCCAGTGAAGCAGCGCCGGAGCCCCGGCCGGGGCCGACCATGATTCCGTTCTCGTGGGCAAAGCGGATAAAGTCCCATACGATCAGGTAATAATCTGTATAGCCCATGCTGTTGATAACAGATAACTCGTAATCCAGCCGCTCCTCGTAAGCCTGGCGGCTGATGCCCGTCTCGCGCTGGATCAGGCGCTTGTCCAGGCCCTCCAGGCAAAGGCGGCGCAGCATGTCCGCGGCCTCCTCTCCCCCTTCAGTCTCGAAATGAGGCAGGGATATTTCGCCTGTCTGGATCTCCACCTGGCAGCGGCGGGCGATTTTCTCCGTGTTTTCCAGGGCCTGAGGGAAGGAGGCGAACAAGGTCTGCATCTCCTCCGGTGAACGGACGTACAGGGTGTCGGTTCCCATCCGCATGCGGTCAGGTGAGTTGATATTCTTGCCTGTCTGCATGCAGAGAAGGACCTCATGGGCGAAAGCGTCTTCCTGGAGCAGGTAGTGGCAGTCATTGGTCGCTACCAGCTCAATACCCGTCTGGCGGGCAATCCTGACCAGACCTGCGTTGACCGTGACCTGTTCCTGCAGACCATTTGCCTGCAGTTCCAGGAAATAATGGTCGGGCCCGAAAAGATCCCTGAAGCGGACCGCGGCCTCCAGGGCCTCCTCCTCCTGGCCAGCCAGGATAAGACGGGGGATCTGGCCTGAAAGACAGGCTGAAAGGCAAATAAGGCCCTGGGCGTGCTCCGTCAGCAAGTCCCAGTCAATTCTGGGCTTGTAGTAGAAACCCTCCACATGCCCGGCCGAGACCAGCCTGACCAGGTTGTCGTAGCCCTGATTGTTTTCAGCCAGCAGAATCAGATGGTAGGGCTCCCGGTCCAGGGCGCTGTCCTTGTCCAGCCGGCTTCTGGGCGCCACGTAGACCTCACAGCCGATAATGGGATGGATATCCGCATCCTTCATGGTCCGATAGAAATCAAGGACCCCGTACATGGAGCCGTGGTCCGTGATGGCACAGGCATCCATGCCCAGCTTCTTCAGCTGGGCCGGCAGTTCATGGATGCGGTTGGCACCGTCCAGAAGGCTGTATTCCGTGTGGAGGTGGAGGTGGGTGAAGGCCATGGCGGATCACATATCCTGACTTGGGCTGGCCGGCGCGTCCAGGAGGCGGTTGACCCGTTCCAATACGATAGCCTCAAAGTTCTTTTGCCTGGCCTGGCAAAGGGCCAGATCATCCCCATAGCAGCCGAAGTAGATCTTGATCTTGGGCTCCGTCCCCGACGGCCGGATGCACATGAAGTCAAGCCCCTCCAGCTGATAGAGGAGCACATTGCTCTGGGGATAATCCAATTCCCGGCTTTGGCCATTGGCCAGAAAGGTCTGCCGGCCCAGCTCAAAGTCAGAGAGGGATTCAATGCCCAGCTCCTGGAAGCCTTCAAAGGGTGCCTGGCGCAGGATATCCATGACCTGGGCGATACGCTCCAGGCCGGTCTTGCCCTGGCGGATAATGGAAATGGTATTCTCAGCCGCATAGCCGTACTTTTGGTAGAGGGCGGCCAGCCTGTCCAGGAGGGTTTGCCCTGAGGCAGCCGCTACCGCCGCCATTTCAGCCAATATCAGGCAGGTAACCACCCCGTCCTTGTCGCGCACCCGGGTTCCCGTCAGGTAGCCGAAACTCTCCTCGTATCCGAATTGGAAGGTTCCGCCCGCCAGATCACCGTAGCGGTGGATCTCGGCGGCAATGTGCTTGAATCCCGTCAGCGACAGGTAAAGATCTGTCCCGTAATGGTCCGAAATGGCCCGCGTCAGACGGGAGGAAACCACGGTGGACACACAGAAGGAAGGCTGGGGCAATTGACCTCGCTCCGCCTTGGTGCCCAGGATGTAATCCATGAGCAGAAGGCCGATTTCATTGCCGGACAGGAGGACAAAGGAGTCTTCTCCTGACCGGACGGCCACCCCGGTCCGGTCAGCGTCAGGATCCGTGGCCAGAACCAGGTCAGCCCCGATGGACAGGGCCTTCTGGATGGCCAGCTCCAGGGTCTCGGGCAGTTCGGGGTTGGGGACTGGGGTCGTGGGGAAATTGCCGTCCGGCTGCTCCTGTTCAGGGACTACCTGGACATTGGTGAAGCCGTGTTTTTTCAGAATCCGCCTGACCGGCTTGTTGCCCGTCCCGTTAAAGGGGGAATAGACGATGGGCAGGCCTGCCTGCTCCTTGACGACAGGTCCGTTCAGGGTCAGTGCCAGAAGGGAGGCGTCATACAAGTCGTCCAGATCCGCCCCCATCCAGGTGAAGAGATCGGATTTGACCGCTTCCTCGAAGGGCAGCGTCCGGGCCAGAAGGCCCGTCAGATCTTCAACCGTTTCCATCCTGGCCGCCACCCGGTCGGCCTCTTCGGGGCCCAACTGGGCGCCGTCAGGGCCGTAAGCCTTGAAGCCGTTGTATTGCTTGGGGTTGTGGCTGGCAGTCAGCATGATGCCGCCAATGCATTCGTAGTGACGGATGGCAAATGAAAGCATGGGCACCGGGCGGAGCTCGTCAGAGAAGCGGACCGCGATACCGTGGCCGATGAAGACAGAGGCCGCCAGGCGGGCGAATTCCCCGGAACGGTTGCGGGAATCATAGGAGATGGCGATGCCGCGCCGGGCTGCCTGGTCTCCCAGATCCTTCAGATGCAGGGCAAATCCTTCTGCTGCCCGGGCAACCGTATAGGGGTTCATACGGTTGGTACCGGCCCCCATAATTCCGCGCAATCCGGCTGTTCCAAACTGCAGTTCCTGGTAGAAGCGGTCTTCGATTTCTTCCTGCTGGTCGGCAATGGCTACCAGTTCGGCAAGGGTCGCCTGATCCATGGAAGGGTTGGAAAGCCAGCTCTCAAAAGCTTCTTGCGCGCGTGATCCGGACATAGTGAACTCCTCGTAAAAAACTGAAATATTCTCTTTTCAGTCTAGCACAAGAGGGCAGAATCAGCCGTGAAGATGACCTCTGATCAGGATCAGCTGATCGCGCAAAAGGGCGGCAAGTTCGAAGTCCAGGCGGCGGGCCGCCTCTTTCATTTCCTTCTCGATCAGCTTGGCCCGCTTTTGTAGCTGGTCGTAGGAAAGCCGGGTCAGCTCCCGGTCGTAAGCTTCAATATCCTCACTGGCTTCCAGCGCCTCATCGGCTACCAGCTCCATGGAGGTGTCGATCAGATCCCGGATCTCCTTTTGGATGGTGGTCGGCGTGATTCCGTGTTCGGCATTATAGGCTTCCTGAATCTCCCGCCTGCGGTTGGTTTCGCTGATGGCCCGTTCCATGGAAGCTGTCACCTGGTCGGCGTAGAGAATGACCCGGCCATTGACGTTTCGTGCCGCCCTGCCGATGATTTGGACCAGGGAGGTGGTTGAGCGCAGGAAGCCTTCCTTGTCGGCGTCCAGGATGGCGATCAGGGATACCTCCGGCAGATCCAGCCCCTCTCTAAGGAGGTTGATGCCAACCAGGACATCAAAGGCACCCTTACGCAATTTACGGAGGATTTCAAGCCGTTCGACCGTGGCGATATCCGAGTGCAGATACTCGACACGCAGATCTTCCTCCTTGAAGAAGTCAGCCAGATCCTCTGCCATGCGCTTGGTCAGGGTCAGGACCAGGGTGCGCTCTCCCCGCCCGGTTGTTTCACGGATGGCCGCCATCAGATCCTCTATCTGGTTTTCGACGGGCCGGACATAGACCTGGGGGTCTACCAGGCCGGTCGGCCGGATAATCTGCTCGACTACCTGTTTGGACTGCTCCAGTTCATAGGCGGCCGGTGTTGCCGAAACATAGATAGTCTGGCCTGCCCGCTCTGAGAATTCATCAAAGCTCAAGGGCCGGTTGTCGAAGGCGGAGGGCAGCCTGAAGCCGTATTCAACCAGGGCCTCCTTGCGGGACCGGTCCCCCCGGACCATGGCCCCGATTTGGGGGACACTGACGTGGGATTCGTCGATAAAGAGCAGATAATCTTTGGGGAAGAAGTCCATGAGCGTGAAGGGGGCCTGGCCCGGTGCCCGGCCGGTCAGATGCCTGGAATAGTTTTCAATCCCCTTGCAGAAGCCGGTCTCGGCCATCATCTCCATATCGTAGCGGGTCCGCTGTTCCAGCCGGTAGGCCTCAACCAGCCGGCCCTTGCTTCGGTAATATTCCAGCCGCTCCTCCAGTTCGGACCCAATGGAAGTGACCGCCCGCTTCATCTTCTCAACCGTAGTGGCGTAGTGACTTGCCGGGAAGATGGCCACATAATTGCGGCCCTTGATGGTTCTGCCCGTGATGGCGTCCACCTCGCGGATCTCCTCGACCTCGTCCCCGAAGAACTGGACACGGGTCAGATGCGCCTCCTCGGAGGCTGGAAAGATATCCAGGGTATCCCCCCGGACACGGAAGCTTCCCCGCTTGAGGTCAAAGTCATTTCGCAGGTACTGGATGCGGACCAGGTCGGCGATGATCTGATCCCGGCTTCTCTGCATGCCAGGCCGGATACTGACCATGAGATTGCGGTAATCATCGGGATCTCCCAGACCGTAGATACAGGACACGGAGGCGACCACAATGACATCCCGCCTCTCCAGAAGCGAAGAGGTAGCCTTGTGGCGCAGACGGTCGATCTCGTCGTTGATGGAGGAGTCCTTCTCGATATAGAGATCCCGGGTGGGCAGATAAGCTTCCGGCTGGTAGTAGTCATAATAGCTGACAAAATATTCGACGGCATTGTCAGGGAAGAGTGCCATGAATTCCGCGCAGAGCTGGCCTGCCAGGGTTTTGTTGTGGGCGATGACAAGGGCCGGCCGCTGGGTTTCCTGGATGACGGAGGCCATGGTGAAGGTCTTGCCCGAACCTGTCACACCCAGGAGGGTCTGTCCGCGGTCCCCTTCTCCCAGGCCCTGGACCAGGCGGCTGATGGCCTCGGGCTGGTCACCACGGGGCCTCATATCCGTCCTCAGGTCAAAGGCGCCTGGAAGCCGTTCCGTGTCCATCAGACAGCAGACAGGCCCTGGATCAGACCCAGCTCTTCCAGCTTGCGCCGGACCGCTTCCAGATCCTGCCAGAGGAAGGTCTTCTTGGAAGGATCCCGCAAAACATAAGCCGGATGAAAGGTGGCCATGATATGACACTGATTGGACCGGGTCCATTGACCCCTGGCCCTGGATATGCTCTCTTCTGAGCCTGTAAAGTAGCGGTAAGCTGTGGCCCCCATGAGCAGATAGACGCTGGGCCGGACCAGGAGCATCTGCTCCTTGAGAAGGGGGCGGCAGGCATCCGCTTCCTCCCTGGTCGGGACCCGGTTGCCCGGCGGCCGGCATTTGACAATATTGCAGATATGATAATCTTCGTTTTTGAAACCCAGGCCGTGAAGGAGCAGATCAAGGAGCTTGCCTGAACGGCCGACAAAGGGAAGTCCCTGCCGGTCTTCCTCGGCGCCCGGACCTTCGCCCAGGATCATCAGGGGTGCCCGGATGCCGCCCCGCCAGACAACCACCTCCTGCCTGGACCGGGCCAGGTCACAGGCCTGACAGCTGCGGCACTTGTCGGCAAAGGCCTGCCAGTCGTGATTTTCCATGGGAGTTTGGTTCAAGATCCTATCCTTCCAGAGGCTTCATGGTGGGGAAAAGGAGTACATCGCGGATGGAAGGCTGATTGGTCAAGAGCATGACCATGCGGTCGATGCCGATGCCAAGTCCCCCCGTCGGGGGCATGCCGTACTCCAGAGCTTCCACGAAATCCTCATCGGGCAGCTGGGCCTCTTCATCTCCGGCATCCTTGAGACGCTGCTGGTCCGCGAAGCGCCGCCGCTGGTCAAAAGGATCGTTGAGTTCCGTATAGGCGTTGCCGTGTTCCCTGCCCACCACGAATATTTCGAAGCGCTCAGTCAGTCGGCCGCCCGTGCCCGGTTTGATCTTGGTCAGGGGTGAGACCTCGATGGGATAGTCGATCAGGAAAGTAGGCTGGATCAGATGTTCCTCAACATATTGTTCAAAACAGGCATTGAGGACCTCTCCCCAGCGCATGGTCCCGGTCAGGTCCTCCAGTCCGTAGTCCCCGGCGGCTTTGCGCGCAGCCTCATCCGTATCCAGCTGATCGAAATCCAGGCCTGTGTACTCGCGGACGGCATCGATCATGGTCAGGCGCCGGAAAGGCGGTTTCAGGGAAATGGACTGGCCCTGGTAATCAATCTCGGTTGAGCCGCGGACCGCCTGGCAGCAGACGGAAAAGAGCTTTTCTGTCAGCTCCATCATGGTGTGGTAATCGCCATAGGCCTGATAGACTTCCAGCATGGTGAATTCAGGGTTATGGCGGGTGCTCATGCCTTCATTGCGGAAGTTGCGCCCAATTTCATAGACCCTCTCCAAGCCGCCGACGATCAGACGCTTGAGATAGAGTTCCGGGGAGACCCGCAAAAACAGGTCCAGGTCCAGGGCCCGGTGGTGGGTGATAAAGGGCCGGGCCGAAGCTCCGCCCGCGATGGTATTGAGCAGGGGGGTCTCAACTTCCAGGAAGCCTTCCTGATCCAGCTCCTGGCGGATCAGTTGGATGATTTTGCTCCGGCTGCGGAAGGTCTCCCGCACCTCGGGATTGACCATCAGATCCAGGTAGCGCCTGCGGTAGCGCGTATCCGTATCGCGCAGGCCGTGGAATTTTTCAGGCAGGGGCCGCAGGGATTTAGCCAGCAGGGTCCAGGACTCATTTCGGATGGAGATCTCCCCCGTCCTGGTCCGGAAGACGGTGCCTTCCACTGCCACCAGATCACCCAGGTCCAGATCCTGCCAGGCCTGGTAGACCTCCTGGCCCAGCTGGTCCAGGCGGCTGAAGATCTGCATGGATCCACTCCGGTCCTGGAGGTCGGCAAAGGACACCTTGCCCATGCCCCGTTTGGCCATGAGGCGGCCAGCCAGGGCAACCCGCTGGCCTTCCAGTTCCTCAAAGCCGTCCGAAACCTCCTGGGCTTCGTGGGTCACCTTACTGCGGGTCACCGCATAGGGATCCTTGCCCTCAGTCTGCAGCTTGCGGAGTTTCTCCAGCCGGTTCTGCATCTGCTCGGGAAGTGTCTCCTGGATATCCGGTCCCTTCTGGTCCATTGTCAATCGTCCGTTTCTGTCGGTCTTGAGATCCGCGCGACGGAGTACTTGAGTATACCCACCGGCGTCTTGACTTCGACCGTGTCTCCTTTTTTCTTGCCCAAAATAGCCTGGCCGACCGGAGATTCACTGGAAAGCTTACCGATGAGAATATCCTCTTCTTTGGCAGATACGATCATGTATTCTTTCTCGGTGCCGGTCTCCTCGTGGCGGAGCAGAACCTTGCCGCCCAGGGTAACCCGGGTCTTGCTGATTCCCTTCTCATCGATCACTTTGGCGTTTTTCAGGATCTCTTCGATTTCCATGATCCGCAAGTCATTGTCTGTATAGGCTTGCTTGGCGTCATCAAACTCGGAGTTCTCTGTAATATCCCCGTGGGCCCGCGCTTCTTTCAGGCGTTCGGCGATCTCGGCCGCGATCCGCGTTTTGCGGTCTTCCAGTTCTTCCTGGTACTCGCGGATTTTTCCATAGGTCATCTCATAGACTGTATCAGCCATGGCTTTTTTGCTTCCCTCTCTCGTTTATTTGGCAATCGCCCTATTATACACAGATCGGTTCCTGCTTCAAGAACCCAGATCACTCTCCTTGTGGATGACGTCGTGGGCGCCGCCCTCGACGATAGAGGTCGGCGAGACTACAACCAGGCGGGCCTTATGCTGGAGTTCCTCCAGGTCAAGCGCACCGCAGGCGCACATGGTGGCCTTGATCTTGGCCAGGGTTGTGCCGACATTGTCCGACAGTTTGCCGGCGTAGGGTACGTAAGAGTCGACCCCTTCCTCGAAGTGCATCTGGCCGCTCCCGCCGTCATCGTAGCGCTGCCAGTTACGGGCCCGGTTGGATCCTTCCCCCCAGTACTCCTTGACATAGCTGCCGTTGAAGAGAACCCGCCGGGTGGGACTCTCGTCAAAGCGGGCAAAATAACGGCCCAGCATGAGGAAATCCGCCCCCATGGCCAGAGCCAGAACCATATGGTAGTCGTGGACGATTCCTCCGTCCGAGCAAATGGGGATGTAGACTCCTGTCTCCTCAAACCAGCGGTCACGGGCCCGGGCAACATCCATAAGGGCTGAAGCCTGTCCTCTTCCGATGCCTTTTTGTTCGCGGGTTATACAGATGGAGCCTCCGCCTATCCCGACCTTGATGAAGGAAGCGCCGGCCTCAGCCAGGAAGCGAAAGCCATCCTCGTCGACGACGTTGCCGGCTCCCAAGGGCAGATCCGAGCCGTACTGGCCTCGGATGAACTCAATGGTCTCCTTCTGCCAGTCGGAGAAACCATCCGACGAATCAATGCAGAAAACGTCACAGCCCGCTTCCATGAGGGCAGGAACCCGCTCACGGTAATCGCGCGTATTGATGCCGGCTCCGACCAGAAGCCGTTTATGGGCATCCAGCATCTCGCCGGGATTTTCTTTATGCTCATCGTAATCCTTGCGGAAAACAAGGGAGACCAGGCGGCCTTCCTCGTCCAGGATAGGGAGCTGGTTGAGCTTATGGTCCCAGATAATATCGTTGGCCTCGCTCAGGCTGATCCCCTCCCGTCCATAAACAATCTCTTCCAGGGGGGTCATGAAGTCCGTGACCGGTGTTTGAGGATCCAGTCTGGAAACCCGGTAATCCCGGCTGGTGACGATGCCCACCAGCCTGCCGGTGGAGGTCCCGTCCTCCGTAATAGGCACGGTGGAGTGGCCGGTCTTCTTCTTCAGGCGGACAATATCGGCCAGTTTGTGCTGGGGGCTGAGATTGCTGTCACTTGGAACGAAGCCGGCCTTGAATTTCTTGACCTTGCGGATCATGTCGCACTGGCTTTCGATAGGCTGGGAGCCGAAGATAAAAGAAAGCCCGCCTTCACGGGCCAGGCCGATAGCCATCTGGTCGCCTGACACAGACTGCATGATGGCGGAGACCATGGGAATACTCAATGTGATGGGGGCCGCTTCCTGGCCCTGCCGGTAGCGGACCAGAGGGGTGGCAAGCGAGACCCTGTCCGGGACACAGTCCCTGGTGGTCCGGTTGGGTACCAGCAAAAACTCGCTGAAGGTACGGGATAGTTCAGGAATCAGTTCAGCCATCATTTGCTTCCTTTCTTATAGTCAAGCGCCTTCTCAATCAAGGCCAGAAAGAGGGGGTGGGGCCGTGTGGGGCGTGACTTGAATTCAGGGTGATAGAGGGTTCCGACGAAGAAGGGATGGCCGGGCCACTCGACGGCCTCGACCAGACGGCCGTCAGGTGACAGGCCTGAATAGCGGAGACCTGTCGCGGCCAGAACTCCTGAATAGGCAGGATTGAATTCCCGCCGGTGATGGTGGCGTTCCGATGCCTCCGGGCTTCCATAGATCTTTCGGAGCAGGGAGGATTCCTCAAGGACCAAGGGCCAGGCTCCCCGGCGCATGGGCCGTTCACAGAAGGGAATCTGCTCCGGGCAGACCCCTTCCGGGTGATCCAGACCGGCGTAGTAAAAGATATCCGGACAGTCGGGGCCGAATTCGTCGCTGTGAGCCCCTTCTATACCGGCCTCATGGCGGGCGATATCGACAACCGCCATCTGCATGCCCAGGCCGATCCCCAGGAAGGGAATACCGGCTTGTCTGGCGCTGCGGCTGGCCTGGATCATACCTTCCATGCCCCGCCAGCCAAAACCGCCGGGGACAATGACTGCATGGGCTCCGCCCAGGCGGGCGTCCACCTGATCCGGGGTCATGGCCTCCAGATCTTCGCTGGGAATCCAGTCAATGACCGCTTCGGCTGCCAAGGCGATCCCGGCATGGTCCAGGGCTTCGATGACGCTGTAATAGGCGTCCTGTAGCTCCGTGTACTTGCCGACCAGGGCAACGGAGAGTTCCTCCCGCGGTGCCTTTGCCATCTGGACCAGCCGCTCCCAGTCCTCCAGGAAGGGCTCACACTGGCCAAGACCCAGGCGCTGGCAGACGACCCTGGCGAATCCTTCTTTTTCAAAGATCAAAGGCAGTTCATAGACGGAATCACAGTCCACATTCTGGATGACCGAATCCATCCGGACATTGCAGAAGAGGGCCAGCTTCTGACGGATGCCTTCATCCAACGGCAGCTCAGTCCGGCAGACCAGGATATCCGGCTGAATACCGAAAGAGAGCAGTTTCTGAACGCTGTGCTGGGTTGGCTTGGTCTTGATCTCTCCCGGTTTCTTGACATAGGGAAGCAAGGTGACGTGGATGAAGAGGCAGTTGTCCCGGCCCGCCTCATAGCTGACCTGACGGATGGCCTCGATGAAGGGCTGGCCCTCCATGTCACCGACCGTGCCCCCGATCTCCGAGATGACTACATCCACCTGGCCCTCTTCGGACACCTTGTAGATGTGGTCCTTTATTTCATTGATGATATGGGGAACCACCTGAACTGTTCCGCCTTCATAGCCACCCATACGCTCACGGTTGATGACGTTCAGATAGACGCGGCCGGACGTGATATCGCTCTCACCGGTCAGATCCACATCCGTGAAGCGCTCGTAGTGGCCTATATCCAGGTCCGTTTCCGCGCCGTCCTCGGTGACGAAAATCTCGCCGTGCTGAGTGGGGCTCATGAGTGCCGGGTCAACATTGATATAGGGGTCGAATTTTTGGATGCGGACACTGAGGCCCCGGGCAATCAGGAGCCTGCCCAGAGCAGCTGCGGTAATGCCCTTGCCAAGGCCCGACACCACGCCGCCCGTCACGAATATATACTTAGTCGCCATGTAAAACCCCTCATTTTCCGCTGCGTCCGGCAGACGGAAATTCGATTTTTTATCTTCTAAATACTATATCACGAGCCGCCCGCGGGGCAAAGAAAGAGAGAATCAGAGGCGCTTCCAGAGTCAGGCCGGTTCACTCTCCAGAAGATCTGCCTGCTGGCCGGTCTCAAGGGGGATCAGCCTTCTGGCCAGGCGGCGGAAAAGGAAGGCCGCCATGAGCGCGGCTCCCAGATCAGAAATGGCGTAAGAGTACCAGACATAGTCCAGGTGCCAGACGGCAAAGAGCCTGGCCAGGGGCAGGAGCAGAACCAGCTGGCGGAAAACCGAAATAAAGAGGCTGTAGGTCCCCTGACCCAGAGCCTGGAAAGCGATGGACAAGACGATGGCCACCCCGGCAAAGATGAAGCAGAGGGAGATATTCCGGAAGGCCGGAATACCCATGGCAAACATTTCCTCTGTCGCGTTGAAGGCCGTCAAAAGGATGCGGGGGAAGATCTGAAAGAGAACCAGGGACAGGGACATGATGGCTGTCGTCAGGATCAGGCCGCTCTTCAGTGCCTGGCGGACCCGGTCATAGCGCTTGGCCCCGTAGTTGTATGCCATGAGGGGCAGCATGCCCTGGCCGACGCCGAAGACGGGCATGAAGACGAAGGATTCCAGTTTCAGGTAGACGCCCAGGACTGTGATGGCTACTTCGGAAAAAGCCAGGATGATCATGTTGAAGACCATGCCCACCAGGGCCGTCACCGACTGCATGACAAGTGAGGGCAGACCGACCCGGTAAATGGATATGAGGATGTGTCTCTTAAAGCGGAAACCCCTGAGACTGACCTTCATGACCTTTTCCCGGACAAGCAGAAGATAGATGGCCGCCGCCCCGGCCAGGATCTGGGCAATGACCGTCGCGATGGCCGCCCCCGGAACTCCCATGGCCGGCAGTCCCAGCCAGCCGAAGATGAGGATGGGATCCAGAATAATATTGAGCAGAGCGCCTGCCAGCTGGATATACATGGCCCAGGTCATGTTGCCGGTTGCCTGGAAGATTTTTTCACAGTGAATTTGCCAGAAGAGGCCCAGGGAAGCAATTGTCACGATCCTCATATAGGCGATGCCGTCCGCGATGACCTGGGGCTCCTTGGAGAAGAGATGGACCACGGTCGGAGCCAGCAGGGAGCCGGCAACCAGGAAGATCAGCCAATTGACAAAAGACAGGACCAGGCCGTGGGCCGCGGCCTCTCCCGCCGTCTCCAGATCCTCAGCCCCCAACCTGCGGGCCACATAGGAATTGATACCGACCGAGGTCCCGACGGCAAAGGCTACCATAAGCTGTTGGACGGGGAAAATAATGCTGACCGACCGCAAAGCAATCTCGGAAACCTTGCTGACAAAAAGGCTGTCCACGATATTGTAAAGGGACATGATCAGCATGGAAAAGACGGCCGGCCCGGACATGCGGATCAGCAGGGGGAAGATGGGAGCATCCACCATTCGTCGTGTTTTATCTATCTGTTCAGGACCCATTGGTCTATTAAAGCACAGTTTGATTTACAATTGGATGAGACCGGGAGGATACCAACATGTGCGGCCGTTACTACATCGACCCCCAGGATTATGAACTTGCCCGTCTTCTTGAAGGCCTGGAAGACCTTGTGCCCGGCCTGAAAACAAAGGGTGAGATCTTCCCTTCCGACCTTGTCCCCGTCCGGACAGGCCTTTCTGAATTCAGACCCATGCGGTGGGGCTTTACAGGTATCCACAAGGGCCTTGTCATCAATGCCCGAAGTGAGACAGCGGAAGAGAAACCCCTCTTCCGCCAGGCCATGCGCGACCGCCGCTGCCTGATCCCCGCAAGCGGCTACTACGAGTGGCAGACAATCAATGGAAAGAAAGAGAAGTACGCCTTCTTCCTCCCCCATGAGCCGCTCTATCTGGCTGCCTGTTACCGCAAAGAAGCCCAGGACCGCCTGGACCACTTCGTCATCCTGACCCGCCAGGCCCCTCCTGACCTGGGCCTCATCCACCCGCGGATGCCTGTCATCATCCCTCCCCACCTCCTGGATACCTGGCTCAATCAAAGTACGGCTGCCATGGGCCATTCCCTCGATAAATGACAAGGTAAGCAGGACAGAAGAGATGGAATCCAAGAAATCTTGAAATAAAATCGTGGCAGGGGTATTGCTGTGCTTTGAAAGACCCCGAAAAACGAAGAAAAATGCTAG
>JBBAEW010000024.1:0-28254 GCA_041655695.1 Saccharofermentanales bacterium | reverse complement strand
GCCTGTGCAGGATCCTTGTCGACAAGGAGGAGGGCCGCCTTTTGGGCTGCCATATCCTGGCTCCTTACGCCTCGGAAATGATCCTGGCCTTCGGCATCATGATGGAAAGACAGATGACACTGACTGAGATGAAGCGGACTGTCTTCCCCCACCCGACTGTCTGTGAGATTGTCCGCGAGGCCCTCTTTCAGCTTGATTGACAGGAGAAGCCCTGTGGTAAAATAAGAAGGAACCGGCCGCGGCTCCTTTCAGGGATAAAAGCCGCAAAGATTTAACCGGATGAGGTAATACCTGTGACAAAAGAAGCCGTCTTCCCCAAGCGGGGGCCCAAGGCTATCGGCCCCTACTCCCCGGCAGTTGCCTGCAAGGGTTTTCTCTTTCTTTCCGGCCAACTGGGCATTGATCCGGTGACCGGCCTCATGCCCGACAGTGTGGAAGAGCAGACCAAGCTGGCCCTGGCCAATATCGGCGCCCTCCTTCAGGAGGCCGGACTGGAACCCCGCCACGTCGTCAAAGCAACCGTGCTGCTGACGGACATGGCCTCTTTCGCTTCAGTCAATGAACTATACGGGGCTTACTTCCCAAGTCCATACCCCGCCCGGGCAGCCTATGCGGTCAAAGAATTACCCGCAGGCGCCAAGGTGGAAATCGAGTGTATAGCAGAAATGGAATAAATCCGGCAGGCAATACCAGCAAAGGGGAGTCTGTCGCCGGCAAACCGGAACAGACTCTTCTTTTTTGGCCGGTAATCACAAGGAGCCAAGGTCATGAATGAACAGATGAACGAAAGACAATATGTTGAATTCCTGACCGATCTCCTCAAAGAGCGCGACTATACCAGTCTGGCCAATGAGCTGCGCGATGACAATGAAGTCGATATCGCTCTTTTCATGGAAACCCTGCCGGACGATGAAACCGCCTTCGTCTTTCGTATGCTGCCCAAGGAAATCTGCGCCGAGGTCTTTGCCCACCTGGAATCCGATACCCAGCGGCGTGTGATTGAAGCCTTTACGGACGAAGAGACAACCCTCATGCTGGACCAGCTCTTCGTTGACGACGCTGTCGACTTCCTGGAGGAGATGCCAGCCAACATGGTCAGCCATATCCTCCGCCTGACCAATCCCGACAAGAGGCGGGTCATCAACCGCTATCTGCAGTACCCCGAGGATTCAGCCGGAAGCATCATGACGGCGGAGTACACCCGCCTCAAGCAGGATATGACCGTGGCCCAGGCCATCACCCACCTGCGCACCTTCGGTGAGGACCGCGAGACCATCTACACCTGTTATGTCACGGACGACCGCCGCTTCCTGGAAGGCGTCATCTCCGTCAAAGCCATCCTTCTGGCCGACGACAGGGACCGGATCGGCGACATCATGGAAACCGATGTCATCAGTGTCAGCACCACCATGGATCGGGAGGTGGTGGTCCGCCTCTTCCACAAGTACGATTTTCTGGCTGTTCCTGTGGTTGACAATGAGAATCGCCTGGTGGGGATTGTCACCATCGACGACGCCGTGGACGTCATGCAGGAAGAAACAACCGAGGACTTCGAAAAGATGGCCGCTATCGCGCCCTCCGAGAAGCCCTATCTGAAAACCAGTTTCTGGCAGCACAGCATGCACCGGATCGCCTGGCTCTTCATCCTCATGGTCTCGGGCATGGTCAACGGCCTGATCCTGCAGAAGCACGAGGCGGCTTTCCTGGCCTATCCCCTCCTGGTCACCTTCATCCCCATGCTGACTGATACAGGCGGCAATGTGGGTTCCCAGTCCTCCACCCTCATGATCCGCGGTATGACCCTGGGTGAGATCGCCTTCGGGGATATCTTCAAGGTTATTCTCAAGGAGTCGGCCACCAGCATGATCATGGGTCTGGCCCTGGGCGCTGTCAACTTCGTGCGTGTATTGGTGGTCTACAAGGATCTGGCCGCGGCTATCATCCTGGGCCTGTCCATGCTGGTCACCGTTTTCATGGCTTCCGTCGTGGGCGGGATCCTGCCCCTGATTGCCAAAAAACTGAAAATTGACCCCGCCATCATGGCAGCCCCCCTGATCACCACTCTGGTTGATGCCGCCGCCCTGATCATCTATTTCGCCATCGCGGTCAACCTGCTGAACCTCTAAGTATTTCAGGCCGCCTTACAGGCAGAGCACGCGTCAGTAAGGCCTTTTCGGCCTTATGGTATAATGGTTCCAGGAGTTATCCCATATGAACCTGATCAAAACAACCGTTGTCCGCCGCAGAATGAAATATGGCGCCCTGAGGAAGAATTCGGTGCACGAATCCACCTCCGACGCTTATCTGTGCCCGCGCTGCCATAAATTGATCAGTTACGTGCCGGTTCAGTCCGTCAAACGCTGCGTCTATTGCAACCAGGAGCTGGACTGGTCTTTGCCCTTTGTAGCGCCGACCCAGCCTATTCAGATTGATTCAATCTGATTTCAATCCTTTCGCTCCTGACAGATCCTGACAAATGATGAAAAGAGTTCCGCCATGGGCGGCATGTCTTGCGCCAATTCTTCCGGGTGCCATTGGACGGCCAGGATTGGCGGCAGATGGCTGCCGCCTCCTTCCAGTCCCTCGATGACCTGGTCGGGGCTCCAGGCGCTTGCAGTCAGTCCCGGAGCCAGGTCCCTGACCGCCTGATGATGCAGGGAGTTGACCTGAATCCGATCACCCAGGCAGGTATGAAGAAGGGAGCCTGCTTGAAGGGAGACCTCATGCGTGACTTGCTGGCGGTCACACTGCTGCTTGTGGTGGATAAAAAAGTCTGGCTGTCCTTCAAGTTCCTGGTGGAGCGTGCCTCCCAGGGCCACATTGATCAACTGCATGCCCCGGCAGATGCCAAAAAGGGGCAGGCGGGCCCGGACCGCCAGATCAAAGAGAAGAAGCTCGCAGGTATCACGCTCAACCGAGATGGGGCCGGTTCCCGCTTCTTTTTCCTCCCCGTAGAGGGCAGGATCCAAATCGCCCCCGCCGGTCAGGAGCAGGCCGTCACAAAAATCAAGTATGGCGGCCAGCGCCTTCCCATCTCCTATGACAGGGATCAGGACGGGCGCGGCTCCAGCCCTTAGAACCGACTGAATGTAGGCCTGGTTGACCCGGCTTCCCGCCGAACCCTCCCAGGAGGCCTCCCGCAGACGGTCCGACCCGCACGATAATCCAATCCGAATCATCTTCCCCTCCCCTGCTTCCGGCCAAAGATCTGCTTGCCCTGACAGCCTAGCATAAGAGAAAGCCGCTGTCAGGCGGCTTTCTCCCAATCTGTGCAGACTATGGTTCCTACTTGAAGCTGCCGTCCAGGATGGCGTCCAGCGTGGCGTCATCCACCTGGATCCCGTAGAAGAGATCGAAGAATCCCCTGACCTCAGCCCTGGCATCCTCTCCGTAAATCTGCGGATAGAGTGTAGCCCCAAGCCAGCGGAGACCTGCGTAGCGATTGACCGAAGGCGGGTCGGCAAGGAATCCGTAGGGTTGGGAAGGAACAATGATAATCCTGCCTTCCTTCATGGCTGGAAGCGACATCCAGGCGGGATCCTCTTTCATGACTTCCGCCAGACGGGCGCCGTCAATCAGAATCAGGTCGGGATTCCAGCGGATGATCTGCTCCATGGAGACTTCACTTCCGCCTCCCTGGCCCGCGGGCTCCACATCCGCCACATTGATGACGGGAATCCGGTCCAGCAATTCACTGTGGAAGGAGCCTACCGCGTTGGTATTGAGACCGCGCTCGCCCAGAGCCCAGTAAACGCGGATCCGGTCCTCCTCTCCTATCTCTGCCCTGGCCCGCTCCGACAGAGCCAGGCTTTCCTCACAGTAGAGAGCCAGCAGATCTGTCCTGCTGCTGTCACCGATCAGACGGCCGATATCCCGGTAGGTCTGGGGCATGGTGTCAAAGAGAGCCTCGATGAAGATGGTCGGAATCTTGATCTGGTCCATGAGATCGTCCAGATCGTTTTTGGTTGAATCCTTATTCTCCCCGATATCGACGATGACCTGGGTTCCGGCGGCCAGGACGGTTTCCAGATTGAAATCGGGCCCCTTGCCGTAGAACTTGCCCATGACCGGCAGGTCAAAGTAAACCGGGTCGATCAGCTTCTTCTGGCTGTCCGTGAAGGCCAGTGAGACCCCGTTCATGCGATCGGGACTGGCTGTAAAAAGAACCAGGTTGGCCAGGGTCCCCGAGGGGGCCATACGCACCAGGTCAACCGGCAGGGTCACCTGGCGCCCCGTTGAGTCGACGAAGACCCGGTCAGTCTGGCTGGGGGCAGGTTCCGTATCTGTGGCCTGGGGGGGATCCCCGCTTTCGGTGGGGGGGGTGACCCCCGGAGCACAGGCGGTGAGACCCATGGCCATAAGGATCATGACGGCCAGCATACAGACAGGCCATTTTTTCTTCTTAAAAAACATAAACTACCTCCTAGGGTTGGTTATTCCGGATCCTGACAAAGTCAGGCAAGACGGTAACATCGCCGGTCCTGGCGCTCTCTTCCAGCCGGATGGGGATCTGGTAGACATGTGAGAGCAGGGACTCGGATAGCACATCGTGGGGCGGACCGAAGGCGTAGGCCCTCTGCCCGCTGATCAGCAGCACATCGTCCGCGTAGAGGAAAACGTGCTGGGGATTGTGGGTGGAAAAGAGGATCAGGTAACCCCGGTCAGCCAGTTCACGGATCTGTTCCAGGACGCGGATCTGATTGCCGTAGTCCAGGCTGGCGCAAGGTTCATCCATGATCAGGATGGGAGCGTTCTGGGCCACGGCCCGGGCGATCAGAGCCAGCTGCTGTTCGCCGCCGGACAGCTGATCAAAACGTCTCTTGGCAAAAGAGCCGATATTCAGGAGCTCCATGGCCTCCCGGGCTTTTTTAATTTCCTTTTTGCCAGGCTGGGAAAAAAGCCCCAGTGAAGCCGTTGTCCCCATAAGGACAACCTCCGATACGTCAAACCGTATATCTGCGGCTTCCGTCTGGGGGATGTATGCCATCTCCCGGGCCCGCCGCCGGATGGACAGGTGATTCAAGGAGGTCCCGTTGACTGTGATGGAGCCCTTCTGCAGGGGAAGGATGCCCAGGATCAGCTTGAAAAGAGTCGATTTGCCGGCGCCGTTGGCTCCCAGGACGCCGATGACACGACCTCCCTGGCTTTGAAAAGAGAGATCGGTCAGGACATCCTTGATCCGGTAGCGGAAGGAAAGGTCCTGCACCTCCAAGCCCTGAGTCATCACCTTCATGCGGCCACATCCTTTCGTCCCTGTCTGAGGATCAGGTAGACAAAGAAGGGGGCCCCCACAAAGGCCGTCAGAATTCCCAGAGGGATGCCGCTGGTCGAAGCCCTGCGGGCGATGGTATCGACCAGGATCATGAAGGCCGAACCGATCAGGGCCGAGGCCGGCAATGAATAGCGGTTATCGGAACCGGTCAGCATACGGGCTATATGGGGGACGACCAGGCCCACCCAGCCGATGACTCCGCTGACCGATACGCTGGCGGCTGTAATCAGGGTAGCTGCCAGGATCAGGGCGACCCTGACCAGGCGGATTCGAACTCCCATGCTTGTGGCGGCTTCCTCTCCGATGGCCAGGACATTGAGCTGCCAACGAAGAAGAAAGATGATCAGGGCACCTCCCAGAATAACCGGAGCCGCAAAGGTCAGGTCCTTGAGCCTGGAGGCATTAAGGGAGCCCATAAGCCAATAGGTGATGGCCGGCAGCTGATTGGTTGGGTCGGCCGCCAGTTTGATCAGGGACAGGCCTGCCGAAAAGAGGGAACTGACCACAATTCCGGTCAAAATCAGAGCCAGAACCCGCTGGGCCCGGACAAAGGAGGTCAGGAGGAGAACCAGGCCGATGGACAGAAGGCCGAATAAGAAAGAGAAACCTGTGATGCCCGAGGCGGGAAGGCCCCAGAGAATGGCCAGGGCCGCGCCGAAGCCCGCGCCGGAAGAGGCTCCCAGCACATCCGGTGAGGCCATGGGATTTCGGAAGACCCCCTGAAAGGTATGGCCGGCGACCGACAGGCCCGAACCCACTAAAAGACCCATGAGGATGCGCGGCATGCGGACGTTGATCAGAACCGTATGAATTTCGTCGGGGAAGCCTCCGCCGCCCCAGATCTGACTCCAGAAAAAACGCACGATAGTCGAAAGGCTGATCCCGTACCAGCCGACTGCGAAAGAAGCCAGCAGAATGAAAAGGAGGGCGCCCCCCATGATGGCGAAACGGAGGGCCATACGGCGGGAGCCACGGTCAGCGGAAGGGGAGCTCTGTCCCTCTTTATCGTCTTCCGGGAACGGTGCCTGGCTGCCCCTGTCTGCCTGTGGAGCCGCACTTCCCCAGAGAGTCCGCTTCCTGTGCGCAGCCGACTGACTGTCATTTTCAAGCTCAATACGGGTCAGGGAGGGGTGGCTGAAGATTTCCTGACGCCTCAGGCGAAGCAGATCCTTTTCTTCACCGGTCAGACCGGACCGGCCGATGGAGCGCTCCAAGGAGGCATCCTGCTTCCATACCAGGATAAGGGGCCGTTCTCTCGCCTCCAGCAAAGAAAGAACCTTATTGTAAAAATGGTCCTGGAGCAGCTCGTCTCCGCCCAGTTCATCCAGAATGACCAGTGTACCGGGCCGATCAATCAATTCCATGGCTCCCCTTGCGAAAGCCTCCAGATCAAAACGGCGCCCCTTGTCATCGACCAGCAGGAAGCAGGAAGCGGCCGGGAAGTCTTCCCTGCCCTCGTGCCGGACCGTCAGAAAACCCGTGCCGGCCTGATTGGCGGCAGGCCGGTGGGCGAAGCCCAGGGTTTTTTCTTCCGGGTCCACGTGACGGATAGTCATATAACCTGCCGGGACGGCCTGGACATAATCAATAAAGTGCTGGACAAAAGTGGATTTACCGGAACCGATAGCCCCGGTGATCAGGAGATTCCTGCCCGCCCCCTCCAGTTCTGAACGGACGAAAGAAAGCAGGTGGTCCTCGTCTGCCGGATAGGAGAAGGTGACCAGGTCTTGACCGTTTTCCATATCTGACCTTGGCCCTAGATGCTTCGGCCTGCCTGCAGTTTGCCCGAACGGACCGCTATCATCTGGGCCGCGATGCTGACCGCGATCTCCTCCGGTGTCTCCCCGCCGATATCCAGGCCGATGGGGGAAGTCAGGCGTTGGAGGGCTTCTTTGCTGTGACCGCGCTCCAAAAGGAGACCGTCAATGGTCTTGATCTTATGCCGGCTGCCGATGACGCCGATATAGCGTGCCGGTGTGTGGAGCACCTGATCCTCGACATCCAGGTCATTGCTGTGGCCCCGGGTCATGATACAGACGTAATCCTCAGGCCCGATGGAAACTGATCGGCTGATATCATTCAGATCGCACAGGCGTACATCGTAAGCTCCGGGGAAAAGTGAAGGCTGTACGAATTCAGGCCGGTCATCCAGGACCACAACCGCGAAATGGACGGCCGCCAGTACGGGCACTAAAGCCTGGCCCACATGTCCCCCGCCGAAGAGGTAAACCAGACCGGGGACCACCAGTTCCTCGACATAAAATCTATGGCCGCAGGCCTCAAAGGCCCGGCCTCGCTGACACAGGAGCTTGGGGTCAGCCAGAAGCGCCCGGGTACACGGATGATCTGTTGGGAAACCGGAAAAAGTCCAGCCCGGGGAGTCCAGATTGAGTTCGTTGGGATTGGTTCCCTCAGGCGCTGTAAAGAGAGCCAGGCCCAGCTGGTCCTTTTCGCTGATATCCGTGATCAGCCAACTGGGTTGGCGTTTTTCAATGGCCTGCCGGGCTGCCCTGACCAGGCGGAGCAGATCCGGATTGGTTCCCGGCAAAAAAAGATAATGAACCGTGGCGTTGCCGCCGCAGATCATGCCGATATCCTCGATCTGATTCTTGGACAGAATAAAGTGGTGGATATCGGAAGACCGGTCTCGGATGGCGTCCTGGGCAATGGCCAGGGACTGCAGCTCAACGGCGCCGCCTCCGACCGTCCCTGCCAGGCGGCCCTCGGAGCCGACCAGCATGCGCGCCCCCTGGCCGCGGGGAGTCGCCCCCGAACTAGCCGTCACGGTGGCCAGAACGGTGTCCTGATTTTGCTCAAGGGCCCTCTCGAGCGCCAGAAGTATCGAATCCATAAGTCCCACACTTTCATTGATCAAGTGATTGTCCTGGAAGAATTAAGATCATTATAACCGATTTATATTTAAATACAATACGCTAGATGCGCCCTTCCAAATGCAGGAGGGCTGCCCCGATAATGCCGGCGTCATTGCCCAGGCGGCTGATCCGGACAGGCGGAGGCGAGAGGATGTCATCCGGGGCCGCCCGCTCAAAGAGGGCCTGGTGGAGCGGTTTCAGAAGGACTTCCCCGGCATGGCTGATTCCGCCGCCCAAAAGGATCCGGTGGGGCCGGTAAAGCATGATCAGGCTTCTGAGCCCTGAAGCCAGGAAAGCTGTGTAGCGGTCCAGGACGCCGAGGGCCAGCTGGTCCCCTGCCCGGGCGGCTTCGAAAAAAAACGGAACATTGCGGGAAGGCTGGCCGGGGTCAAGTGCCCGTGCCCAAACCGGAGGATCTGTCCCCTCCAGGGCCTCGGCAAGCAGGCGGTTGAGTCCCCGGATGGAAGTGTAAACCTCAAGACAGCCGCTGCGCCCGCAAGTGCAGGCCAGTCCGCCTTCAGACTGGACGACCAGGTGACCCGGTTCGATTCCCAGGCCCGTCCCGCCCCGGAAAATCCTGCCATCATAGACCAGGCCCCCGCCGACACCGGTCCCCAAAGTCAGCATGAGGACGCTGCCCCAGGGGCCGCCCTCTCCGGCAAGATATTCTCCCCAGGCCGCGGCGTCGCCGTCATTGCCGGCTCTGACCGCCAGCCCCGGGAAGCGGTTCTGCAAAAGTGAAACAAAGTCGACCTGGCGAAGGCCCAGATTGACGGCATTGACCAGAAGGCCGGAAGAGGGGTCGATAACGCCGGGAAGTCCAACACCAAGGGCCTCCAGATGGTCTTCCCCAAGACCCTGGCGGTCCAGAAGCGCCTTGACGCAGGAGGCCATGGTCTCAACCAGGGACTCTGCGGATCGGGGAGCCCGCGTTTTGGCGCTTTCCCGATCCACGATCCGTCTGTTTTCATCCACAAGCCCAAGGGCGATATTGGTTCCGCCCAGATCGATTCCTATTGACCAGGCCATGGCTCTTCCCCTTCCGCTCACCAATCTCTTAAAGGATAGTATACTTGAAACAAAAGCAAGCTTACGAGAGGAGACCCCATGGACAAGCACCCGGAAGAAGCCTCTTGGCGTGTTTCGCTGGAGGGCCCGCTGCCGCCTTACCCATCCTTTGAAGAGGGTATCCGCCGCGCCCCAAGACGGGAAGCCCGGCTGTCAGCCCAGGAGCGCGCAACGGCCTTGAAGAACGCCCTCCGCTATATCCCACCCCGGCACCACGCCGTCATGGCCCCCGAATTCCTCCGCGAACTCAATGAGCACGGCAAAATCTACGGCTACCGTTACCGGCCGCCCGGAAGACTCTACGGCAAACCCATCGATCAATACCAGGGCCAATGCATCGAAGGCAAGGCCTTCCAGGTCATGATCGACAACAACCTGGACTTCGAGGTGGCCCTCTACCCTTATGAACTGATCACCTACGGAGAGACGGGCGCCGTCTGTCAGAACTGGATGCAGTACCGCCTGATCATGCAGTATCTGGCAAAACTGACCGACCGGCAAACCCTGGTGCTCTTCTCCGGCCATCCGGTCGGCCTCTTTCACAGCCCCCAGTCAGCCCCCCGGGTCATCCTGACCAACGGCCTCATGGTCGGTCAGTACGATAATCTGGAAGACTACCAGCGGGCCTCTTCCATGGGGGTTTCCAGCTACGGCCAGATGACGGCCGGAGGCTGGATGTACATCGGCCCCCAGGGCATCGTCCACGGGACCTACAATACCCTGCTCAACGCAGGCCGCCAGCAACTTGGCATTCCCGACGAAGGTGACCTTTCCGGCCATCTTTTCGTCAGCTCGGGACTGGGCGGCATGTCAGGCGCCCAGGGCAAGGCCTGCAAGATCGCCGGCGGCGTCTCCATCATCGCCGAGGTCGATTTGTCCCGCATCAAAACACGCCATGACCAGGGTTGGGTCGATACCGTCACAGATTCCTGCCAGGAAGCTTTTTCCCGGGCAGCGGCCGCCATGGCCGCCAGGGAAGCCCTGGCTATCGCTTACCACGGTAACATCGTCGACCTCCTGGAATACGCCCTTGAACATGGCCAGGCCATTGATCTCCTGTCCGACCAGACCTCCTGCCACGAGCCCTACACGGGCGGCTACTGTCCCCAGGGCCTTTCCTTCCAGGAGCGGACCCGCCTGCTGGCGGAGGATCCGGACCGTTTCCGGGCTCTGGTTGACCGGTCGCTTGAGGCCCACTATCAGGCCATCAAACAGCTGACAGAGGCCGGCACCTATTTCTTCGATTATGGCAATGCCTTCATGAAGGCCGTCTTTGACTCCGGCGTCAGGGAAATCTCAAAGAACGGCCAAAATGACCGGGATGGTTTCATCTGGCCCTCCTATGTGGAGGACATCATGGGACCCCTCCTTTTTGACTACGGTTACGGCCCCTTCCGCTGGGTCTGCCTGTCCGGCAAGGACGAGGATCTGCGGCTGACGGATGAGGCCGCTCTCTCCTGTATCGACCCCGAGAGGCGTTCCCAGGACCGCGACAACTACAAGTGGATCCGGGACGCGGAAAAGAACAGGCTGGTGGTCGGCACCAAGGCAAGGATCCTCTACAGCGACGCCATGGGCCGTATGAAGATCGCCCTCAAGATGAACGACCTGGTCCGCCAGGGCAGGATCGGCCCGGTCATGATCGGCCGCGACCACCACGACACGGGCGGCACGGATTCACCCTTTCGGGAAACTTCCAATATCTATGACGGCAGCCAGGTGACCGCCGATATGGCCACCTCTGTCTTCGCCGGCAATGCCGCACGCGGCATGAGCCTTTGCGCCCTCCACAACGGAGGCGGGACCGGGGTCGGCAAGGCCATCAACGGAGGCTTCGGCTGTGTCCTGGACGGGTCCGAGCGCATTGACCGGGTTCTTGAGAACGCTGTCCTTTGGGATGTCATGGCCGGTGTGGCCCGCAGGGCCTGGGCACGCAACCCCCACGCCATTGAAACGGTTGAAGAATACAACCGCCTCATGGCAGGCAAGGATTATTTGACCCTCCCCTATCTTGCGGAGGACCAGCTGATTCAACATACACTTAAGGAGGATTCCTGAGATGACAGAGGGAAAGAAGATCATAGAATGTGTCCCCAATTTCAGTGAGGGACGGGATGAAGCCGTTATCGAAGGCATTGTCGCCCCACTGAAGAACCGACCCGGGGTCCGTCTGGTCAACTACGAGGCCGACCGCGACTACAACCGGCTGGTGGTCACCGTTCTAGGCGATCCGGAGCCGGTCTGCCAGGCCATCCTGGATGCGGTCGGTGAAGCCACCCGCCTGATCGACCTCAACCATCATGAGGGCGAGCATCTGCGCATGGGCGCCACAGATGTTGTCCCTCTGATCCCCATTCGCAACATGACGGTCGAGGAAACCGTCGCCCTGTCCAGGGATCTGGGCCGCTCCATCAATGACCGCTACGGAATCCCTGTCTTCCTCTATGAGGATTCCGCCAGCTCACCCGACAGGGTCAACCTGGCCAATATCCGCCGGGGCCAGTTCGAGGGTATGGCCGAAAAACTCCTCCAGCCCGAATGGGAGCCGGACTTCGGCAGCAGGAAGATTCACCCGACCGCGGGGGTAACCGCTGTCGGTGCCCGTTTCCCCCTGATCGCCTATAACATCGACCTGGGAACCGACAAACTGGAAATTGCAAACGCCATCGCCCGCGCCATCCGTCAATCGGGAGGCGGCCTCCAGTACATCAAGGCCGGCGGCGTGGAACTCAAGGAAAAAGGCCTGGTTCAGGTCACCATGAACATCACGGACTACCGCAAAAACCCCATTTACCGTGTCTTTGAGGCCGTCCGCATGGAAGCGGCCCGCTACGGCGTCCCCGTCGTGGGGAGTGAGATCATCGGCCTGGCCCCCCTGGAGGCCCTGACCGGTTCGCTGGAATATTATCTGGGCCTTCACGGCTTTGATCAGTCCAAAATCATCGAGCATTGGCTGCTCGATGACTGATTACCAAGAAAAGAGCGGCAGCCATGTCTTTCGATGAAATCATTGACCGCAGGCAGACCGGATCCCTCAAATGGGATCTGGCCCCCGGGCCCGTCGACCCCCAGGAGCTGACCATCCCCCTGTCCGTAGCGGATATGGAATTCCGAAGCCCCCCCTGCATCAGGGAGAAACTCAAAGTCCTGGCAGACTGCGGGATATGGGGTTACACGGGACCCCGGCCCCAGTACTTCCAGGCGCTCAACCGCTGGTATACGCTCCGCCATGACTTCCCTATCCAGGCGGATTGGGTCGTGCCCACGACCGGTGTTGTCCAGGCTGTCTTCTCCGCAGTCCGGGCTTTTTCAAAGCCCGGTGACCGGGTTCTGATCCAGACACCGGTCTATTACCCCTTCTTCGGGGCCGTGGAGCAGAACGGCCGGCAGTTGACTGCCAGTCAGCTGATCATCCGGGATGGACGCTACCGGATTGATTTTGACGATCTGGAGGAGAAAATCAAAGGGGCCTCCCTCATGATCCTCTGCAGCCCCCACAACCCGGTCGGCCGGGTCTGGGACAGGGAGGAGCTCTCACAGATCGCCCGTCTGGCAGCCAGGCATGATGTTTTCGTCATCTCGGACGAGATTCATTGTGACTTCACTTTTGGCAAAAAGCACACCGTTTTCAGCCGCCTGGCCCAGGAGCACGGCACCCGTCACCTCCTGGCCTTTTCAGCCAGCAAGACTTTCTCTCTGGCCGGGCTCAAGGTGGCCAGCATCGTGGTCCCGGACGCCGGCGACCGGGAAATCTTCCGCAAACAGGTCCGGACCGACGGTGTTCACACCCACAGCACTTTCGGCTTCGCTGCCGCCGAAGCCGCCTATGCGGATTGTGATGACTGGTATTTTGCCATGCTCGATTACATTAAGGGCAATTTCCAGACCCTCAAGACCTTCATTGAAGAAGAAATGCCCCGGGTCACCCTCTTTGACCTGGAGGGGACCTATCTGGCCTGGCTGGATTTTGGGGCCCTCTGCCGGGATCACAGGACTCTGGAAGAGCGGATGATTGAACAAAGGCTCTATCTGGATGAAGGTTATATCTTCGGGGACTGTGCCCGGGGCTTTGAACGGATCAACCTGGCCTGTCCCCGCCAGATCCTTTCGGCCTCCCTGGAGCGTCTGAAAAAGGTCTACGACCAGCTGGCTGCCGGTAGTGACCCGTGAGATTCCCCGGCAAACGCGCTGTCTGGTGGTATGGAGTTCTCTTCATCCTGGCGGCTGCCTGCCTTTTTGTTGTCTGGACCGCCATCACGGAGCCTGGCCCCGCCAGTCTGCTCAGTGCGGTATTCATGGCACTTGCTTTTCTTCTGGCTCTATCCCTCCAGATCCGAAATGACCTGACGCTGGAAGAAGAGGCTTTGCTCATCCGCTTCGGGCTCATGACCCGGCGCATTCCCTATCTTGCCATCCGTTCCCTGGAACCGTCCAGAAGCCCCCTTGCCTCCACGGCAACCTCACTGGACCGGATCGCCATCAACCTGTACAGCGGGGGGCTCTATTACGTTTCAGTCCGCGACCGGGAACTATTTATAGCCCAACTGCGGGCACGCCGGACCGCGGCCTTTCAAGGAGACCTTTATGACCTACAGAATGATTGAGAATGCTGCGGAAGTCGCAACTCCAACCGGCCATTCCGCCCTGCAGGGGCGGGCCATGGGTCAGCTCCGCCTGATTCCCGCAGGAGCTGTGATCTGGCGGGATGAGACCATCCTCTTCGTGGGGACGGGTCAGGAGGCTCAAGACTGGCTCAGGAAAAATGAAATCTCTCCGGAAGAGGTTGACCGGATGGACGCTTCAGGCAAGACCGTCATCCCCGGTTTCGTGGATCCTCACACCCACTTCGTCTTTGGCGGCTACCGGGACCAGGAGTTCAACCGGCGTCTCCAGGGAGCCTCCTACATGGAGATCATGGAGGCGGGAGGGGGCATCGCCGCCAGCACCCGGGCCACCCACGCGGCAAGTGAAAGGGAGCTCTATGAGGCAGCCTGGAAGCGTCTGGATCGCATGCTGGATCTGGGCATCACCACGGTCGAGGGGAAAACAGGCTATGGGGAGGATACAGAGACGGAGGACAAGATGCTCCGTGTCATGGAAGCCCTGGCAGCCGACCACAAACTTGATATAGCCCTGACCTACATGGGCGCCCACGCTGTCCCTCCGACCTTCAAGGGCAGGACCGCCGATTATGTCGACTACCTGATCCGGGAGGGCCTGCCCATGGCCCGGGGCCGGGCCGAATTCTGTGACATCTTTACCGAGCGCAATGTCTTCGAATTGGAGGAGTCGGAAAGGCTCCTGATCGCTGCCCGCCAAATGGGTTTCAAACTCAAGATGCACGCCGACGAGATTGTGCCCTTGGGCGGAGCCGGACTTGCGGCCAGGATGGGGGCCATCAGCGCCGATCATCTGCTCAAGGCCTCGGATGAGGATCTCCTGGCCATGCGTGAGGCCGGCGTCATCGCCGTCCTTCTCCCCTTAACCGCCTTCAGCCTCAGGGAACCTTATGCCAGAGGCCGTTTCATGATCGAACAGGGCCTTGCGGTCGCCCTGGGCACCGACCTCAACCCCGGAAGCTGCCATTCCCAGTCCATTCCGCTCATGATTGCCCTTTCCACCATCTATATGGGGCTGACGGTTGAGGAGACCCTGACGGCCCTGACCCTGAACGCGGCAGCCGCCCTGGACCGGGCCGGCCGCCTGGGCTCACTGGAAGAGGGCAAGCAGGCAGACATCCTTATCCTGGACTGCCCCAACCACGGCCACCTGTCCTATCACTTCGCCATGAACCTGGTTGAGACTGTCATCAAGCGGGGGGTCACCGTCCGGGGCTAATCGGACTCTTCACGCTCCTTGAGAATATGGCGGCGGATGGCTTGGACGGCCACCCGGATACCCCGCATGGTGTCATGGCTCTCCTGGTCATCCAAACCCCTGGCCCGGCGTTCCTGATTCCAGATGGTATTGAGGATGCAGGCGGCTTTGGCGCCCAGGGACTGACAGACAATGTAGAGGGCAGCGCTTTCCATCTCGGAGGCCAGGGTCCCGCCCTTGAGCCAGGCCTGCCACTTGTTTTCCAGTTCATAGCTGACCGGCATGCGGCCCGGTGAATGTTGCCCATAGAAGGAATCCTTGCACTGGACAACTCCGGTGTGATAGCGGTAACCGCCTTCCCTGGCCGCCTGGGCCAGGCAGCCCGTCAAATCAAAATCCGCCACAGCGGGAAATTCGATGGGCAAATATTCGCGCGAGGTTCCCTCCATGCGGATGGCCCCCGTCGCGATGACCAGGTCACCGCCCATGACGTCCAGGTGCATACCGCCGCAGGTCCCCACCCGAATGAAATTGCGGACCCCGGTCATATAGAGTTCTTCAACACCGATGGCGGTCGACGGACCGCCCATGCCGGTGGACATGACCAGGACCGGCTCCCCTTCAAGACTTCCCAGCCAGGTGGTATATTCGCGGTTGACACCCAGAAGGTGCGGCTTGTCCAGGAGGGCGGCGATTTTCTCGACCCGCCCGGGATCTCCGGGCAAGATGGCGTATTTTGCGCCGTGGGAATCGTCCAGTTGAATGTGATAAAGCTTTTCCATACTCAGGCCTCCTGTCCTTGTTGACTGTCAATTCTTTGCCCCGCGTAGGCGACGGCAATAGCAGCGGCGACACGCGCGTTGTTTTTGACCAGGGCGATATTGGCCTCCAGGCTCCTGCCTGCCGTCACCCCTGCCACCCGTTCCAGGAGGAAGGGGGTAACTTCCTTGCCCTGGATGCCGGCTTCTTCTGCTTCTTTAAGAGCCCCTTCAATGGCCTTGCCGATCTCTGCCGCTTCCATGGCCGCCTCCTGCGGTATGGGATTGGCAATCACCATACCGCCCGGATAGCCCAGGGCCCGGGCGATCCGGAAAGCCTCTGCCACTGTTTGCGGATCATCGGCACGGGAGACCAGTTTATAACCGCTTTCCCTGGTGTAGAAGGCGGGCATTTCAGAGGTCCCGTAGCCAATGACCGGGACACCGCCTGTCTCCAGGTGCTCCAGGGTCCTGCCTATATCCAGGATGGACTTGGCCCCCGAACAGATGACGGCCACAGGGGTCTGGCGCAGCTCAATCAGGTCCGAGGAGATGTCCATGGTCTTCTCTCCGCCCCGGTGGACGCCGCCAATACCGCCCGTGGCAAAAAAGTGGATGCCCGCAAGATGAGCCGCGATCATGGTAGCCGCGACAGTCGTCGCTCCCGAAACCCTGCTGGCCAGCACCAAAGGCAGATCCCGCCGGGAGGTCTTGGTCACCGCCAGGCCTTCCTTGCCCAGACGCTCGATCTCCCCGGCTGTCAGGCCAATTCTGATTTTCCCGTCCAGAATGGCAATGGTGGCAGGGAGCGCCCCCTGCCGGCGGATTTCCTCTTCGACAGCCAGAGCCGTGTGGACGTTATCCGGGTAGGGCATACCGTGTGAGATGATGGTCGACTCCAGGGCTACGATGGGCAGGCCCAGGTTCAAAGCCTCCTGGACCTCCCTTGAGATTGAAAGATAGTCTCTGGTCTCTGTCATTTGATTTCCTCGATTCTGATGCGGTCAGCTCTTTGATTGACCAAAGTAAGCGAAAGCATGGGATTGACCGCTTCCGGTGACTCAAGATTAAGTGAGGCCGCGGCGACACAGAAGCGGGCGACCCGCGCCAGGTCATCCCAGGTGTGCGCCGCCAGGGCAAAGGCCGCCGCCATGGTATCGCCCGCTCCGGTCGCGTTGGCATCCCGGATGATCCGTTCAGGGCGGGCCAGGACCATGTTCTGGCCTCTGGCGAAGAGGGCTCCCTGGCTTCCCATGGAGATGCAGACGCTTGTGACACCCATGTCAAGGATTTTGCCGGCCGCAGCGGCAGCCTGCCTGTCGTCCGCAATTACCTTGCCCGTCAGGTGCTCCGCTTCCATGCGGTTGACCTTGAGGCCCTCCAGCCGGGGGATGATACCCGCCAGCCGGTCCATTTTTACTGTTGAGACGGCATCGGCATAAAGTGGGATTTCCCAGTTGCCGGCCAGAGTCTCCAGGACGGGCGCGGGCAGGTTGGTATCCAGGATGGCCGCCACAGCGCGGTCCGGCCGCCCAAGATCCAGCCAGGAAAGGACGTCCTCCCCGGTCAGACCGTCAAAGAGAGCCATATCGTTAATGGCCACGGCCATATCACCTTCCTGGTCGTGGACAGCCAGGTAGCGGGAGGTGGACGCCTGCTCCTTGACGAGGGCCCGGGAGAGGTCAAGGCCATGCGCTTGCGCCTGATGTACCAGGGTTTCATTGACCCGGTCACCGCCCAGGGCAGTCAGAAAAATCACCCGCTGGCCCAGGAGGGCCAGATTGCGGGCCATGTTGAAACCGACACCGCCCGGCCGTTCGCGGATGGTGCCTGGATTGGAATCATTCCTTATCAGGGTCTCATAAGGCTTGGCCAGGATATCAAGGTTCATGCCGCCGGCTGCCAGCCAGGCAAGCTTCTTTTCTCCCTGTCCCTTCATCGGGATCAACCTCAGGCCTGGCCCTTGAAGTAGGGCTGGCCCAAAGCCTTGGGCGGGGTCGAGCGCTCCACGAAGATGACCAGGATCAGAAGGGTCAGGGCGTAGGGCAGCATGGCCAAAATCTGGGTAGGCAGCCAGGGGATCCCGGCCATAACCACCGTCAGAGCCTGGGCAAAACCGAAGAGAAGACAGGCCAGGGTCGCCCCGATGGGCTTCCAGTTGCCGAAAATAACGGCCGCCAGGGCAATGAAGCCCTGGCCGGAGATGACGGTCGGCGTGAAGCGGTAGCTGATGGTCAGGGCTGTGACCGCCCCGCCCAGCCCCGCCATGACACCCGACAGGATGGTGCAGATATAGCGGATCCGCGTCACATTGATTCCCAGCGTATCCGCCGCCCCCGGGTGCTCGCCGCAGGCGCGGACCCGGAGCCCCGTCTTGGTCTTGTAGAGGACAAACCAGAAAAGGACGGCAAAGAGAAAGGCAAAGATAACCGTGAGATCGATCTCTGAGGATTCCAAGAGGCGGGACTTGGATTTGTCGATGCCGATCAGCTCCAGGACCTTGGGCAGGTTCTGGTTGATGGTGGAGTTGGACTGGGCAGCGCCGTCGAAGAGAAAGCGGGTCAGAAAAACCCCCAGGCCCAGGCCGATGAAATTGATGGCGATGCCGGAGATAATCTGGCTGCCCTTGGCCGTTACGGCTACAAAGGCGTGGAGCAGAGCCAGGGTGGCCCCGAAGAGGGCCCCGACCACCAGACCGATCCAGGGGCTGCCCGAGAAATGACAGAGGATGGCGGCCCCACAGGCCCCAAAGGCCATCATGCCCTCCAGGCCGATGTTATCGACACCGGCGCGCTGGGTGATGACTCCGCCCAGAGCGGTAAAGATCAGGGGCGCCGAGTACATGAGACTGATGGAGGCGGTCAGGAGTATGGTATTGAGGAGATTCATGGTTTACTCCTTCCTTTCGAGCCGTTCTGCCAGCCGCGGCAGGGCGGGGGCAAAGGCAATGCAGAGGACCAGGACCCCGATCATGATGTTGATAATCTCGGTCGGCGCGCCCATGCGGGACTGGATTTCCGTACCGCCCAGCTTAAGTCCTGAATAGAGAAGGCCGGCAAAGACGCAGCCGATGGGATGGCTGCCCGCGATGAGGGCGACGGAAATACCGTCCCAGCCGTAGCCCTCGGTAGCCCCCAGCATGCTGATGAAATAAGAAGTCGACATAACCAGCATGGCGCCGCCTAAAGCTGCGGTTCCTCCGGAAATAAACATGGACAGGAGGGCGTTGCGCTTGACCGGCATGGCCGCGAACTCCGCGGCGTAGTAGTTGTAGCCGACCGCCCTGAGTTCAAAGCCGATCCGGGTATACTTGAGCACCACCCAAAGGAGCAGGGTGACCGCGATCATGACCAGAATGGCGTAACCGGCGTCCGTCCGTATCAGGCTTTCCAGCCAGGGCTGCCTGGCGATCAGGGCTTCGCCCTCGGCTGTGGTCCGAAACTCCCGGCTGAAAAAGGTAATCTTGGCTGTATCAAGGATTTCCGGCGAGTGCTGGGATCCGGGCACTTTGACGCTTTTCATGTTGACAACGAAGTTCATGAAATAATAGGCAATCCAGTTGAGCATGATGGTTGATATGACTTCGTGGATGCCGAAGCGGTTTTTCAGGAAGGCGGCAAAGGCCGCATAGAGACCCCCGATGGCAAAGGCGCACAGCAGAATGAAGATGGGGTGCAGGATGGGAGGCAGTGGCACATAGTAGCCGATAACGGCACCTGTCACCTGGCCCAGGATAAACTGGCCGTCGGCCCCGATATTGAACATGCCGGTCCGGACCGCAAAGGAGACGGCCAGCCCTGTCATGATGATGGGCACGGCATTGACCAGGACCTGCATGGTGCGCCGGGTGCTGGAGAAAATCCCCGTGACCAGCAGGCCATAACCCCGGCCCGGGTCATAACCTCCGACCGCCAGGGTAACCGCCCCGACCAGGAAGCCGATCAGAATGGCCACCAAAACGGCCGTGAAAGGCTTCTTCAGGGCCCGGATAAGAAAGTGTCTCATTGGCTACCTCCCGCCATCAGGAGGCCGATGGCCTGTTCGTCCGTTTCCGCGGGATCCAGGTCGGCCACAATCCGCCCGTTGTAGATGACATTGATCCGGTCCGCGATATCCATGACCTCATCCAGTTCGTAGGAGATGAGCAGGACGGCCCGCCCCTGGTCGCGCTGCTGGACCAGGGCATTGCGGACGTATTCGATGGCGCCTACATCCAGGCCGCGTGTCGGCTGGCAGGCAACCAGAAGGTCCGGTTCCTGCTCAACGGTCCGGGCAACAATGACCTTCTGCTGATTGCCACCTGACAATTCCTTGGCCCGCTGCAGGGCACAGCCTGAGGGCCGGATGTCATAGCGGTCAATCTGCTTGTTGGCGTAGTCATTGATTTTCTTCCAGGATAAAAGCCGGCTCCTGCCGCGGAAGCGGTTTTGCTTATAGGATTCCAGGATCAGGTTCTCGCCTACCTGGAAATCCAGCACCAGCCCCCGCTTGTGGCGGTCCTCGTGAATGGTTCGGATCCCGGAACGGTGGGTATCGGCTGGGTGGCCGTTTTCGATATGCTGACCATTGACGATAATGGATCCTTTTTCGGACTTGCGAAGTCCGGTTATGGCTTCGATCAGCTCCGTCTGGCCGTTGCCGTCGACACCGGCTATGGCCAGGATCTCGCCGCGCCGGACATGCAGGGAGAGGTCTTTGACCTTCTCGATTCCCCGGTTGTCCTTGACGGTCAGGTCCTGGATTTCCATGATGATCTGGCCCGGTTCCGCTTCTTTTTTGTCGGTGGTCAGCATGACCTCCCGGCCCACCATCATGGAGGCCAGGTCTTTTTCCGTGACCTGGTCCACGCGGACTGTATCGATCACCTTGCCCCTGCGGATGATGGTGCAGTACTCCGAGGAGGCCATGATTTCTTTCAATTTATGTGTGATGATGATGACCGTTTTGCCGCTCTCGACAAGCCGCTGCATGGTCACGATCAGATTGTCTATTTCCTGGGGAGTCAAAACGGCCGTCGGCTCATCCAGAATCAGGATATCCGCTCCCCGGTAAAGGGCCTTCAATATTTCAACACGCTGCTGGGTGGCAACCGAGACATCCATGATGGTGTCTTCGGGATCGACCTCCAGGCCGAATTGCTCGCCGAATTCCCGGATAGTCCGGTTCATCTTTTCCCGGTCCAGGCGGCCCAGGGACCGTGTCATCTCTTTTCCCAGAACGATATTCTCGGCGATGGTCATATTCTCCACCAGCATGAAGTGCTGGTGGACCATGCCGATCCCCTGGGCGATAGCCTGCTTGGGGTTCTTGATGTCGCAGGCCTGCCCCATGATCCGGATCTCGCCGGAGTCCTTGGTATAAAGACCGTAGAGGATCTTCATGAGGGTTGATTTCCCTGCCCCGTTCTCACCCAGCAGAGCGTGGATGGTTCCCTTGCGAACCGATAAGTCTACGTTGTCCAGCGCCTTCAGACTGCCAAATGATTTGGAGATGCCGCACATCTCAACCGCAAAGACCGAGTCCGGCCCTGTAGCCCGCTTGTCCAGCTCCATACTTCCGTCTCCATAATAGTCGCCCGGGCACCCCCCCAGGGGGGTGTCCGGGCCTTTGTTGGTCAAATAACCTTATTCAAAACCTATTAGCCCAGGTTGGCCTTGAAGGTTTCGAATTCAGCCGCTGTAATCGGAACCGTGATGTCGCCATCGATGATCTTCTTCTCGATTGCAGCCGTCTTGTCCAGGATATCCTGGGGGACGTGCTTGCTGGAGCTCGGCGCGATGCCTACGCCGCCTTCCTTGAGGCCGAAGAAGAAGGTTTTGCCGCCGACTTTTTCACCTGCCAGAACCCGCTTGGAAAGCAGGTAGATGGCCTGGTCCACGTTCTTGAGAGCTGAGGTCAGGACATTGTCGGGGGCCAGTTCGTTCTGGTCCAGGTCAACGCCGATAGCCCATTTGCCCATTTCCTTGGCTGCGGTGATGGCACCGGAGCCCGCCTGGCCGGCCGCGTGATAAACGATATCCGCGCCGTCGCTGTACATCTTGGTAGCCGTCGCCTTACCCTTGGCTGTGTCACCGAAGGTATCGATGGTCACGGCATCAACTCTGATTTCCTTGCCCAGTTCCTTGGCCGCATAGGCCACGCCGGCCAGATAGCCGTACTGGAAGCGGAACATGACATCACCCTCCATGCCCAGAATAAATCCGACATGATTGGTCTGTGTCATGTAGCCGGCGATGTAGCCGACCAGGAAGGATGACTCTTCCGAGTTAAACATGGCGCCCACCAGGTTGGGATAGGCGTCTTCTTCAAAGCCGACGTCGATGACGGCAAACATCTGGTCCTTGTGCTCCTTGGCCGCGTTGACCATGGATTCTTCCATGAGGAAGCCGATGCCCCAGACCAGGTCATTGCCTTCCTCTGTCTTGTTGGTAAGATTGACCGCGTAGTCCGCTTCTTTTTCGGATTCTACAAAGGAGATCGTGATTCCTTCGGTTTCCAGTTTTTTCATGCCGTTCCAGGCTGACTGGTTGAAGGACTCATCGTTGATCCCGCCCAGGTCGGTGATAAGGGCGACTTTTTTGCCCTCCGTTTTACCGCCTTCTTTGGGTGTACAGCCAACGCCAAAGGCCAGAATGACCGCAAACACCAGAATCAGGCTAATGATTCTTTTTTTCATTTTTCCCTCCTGTTTGTGATGACTTCCTCGAAGTCACGCTGCTTTATTGATGAACGGCCCCACAAGGGCCGGTCGTCCCTTATGAATTGAGATAATCGAGGTCCGATGGTCCGAAGGAGTTGGGGAGCAGGGCCTGCAGGGTCGTCTCTCTGAACTCATGCGGATTCCTGGCCACAAGGACAATCAGATCCCCTGACGGAGGCATGAATTCCCGCAGGAACTGGCGGCAGATACCGCAAGGATAGGCATAGGCCATGTCCTCTTCCGCCGACCCCTCCTGGGAGCCGACAACGGCGATCGCCAGGAAAACCTTGGAACCGGATGAAACCGCCGCAACCGCAGCCGTACGTTCCGCGCAAATGGTTGCGCCGTAAGAGGCGTTCTCAATATTGGCTCCCCTGAAAACCTGTCCGTCTGAAGTCAGAATAGCCGCGCCGACAGAAAATCTGGAGTAAGGAGAATAGCTCCCCTTTCGCGCCTCAAAAGCCTCCTGAACCAGTGACCTTTTCGCTGCTTCATCAAGATCCACGTCCAACCCCCTTCACGTGGCTGCCAATTGACTGGTCAAATTACATTATAAGAACGGGTTTAAACCCAATCTATTCTAGCATATTTCCAGGCAGCCGGCCTCAAGGTCAGCGTCTCTTACTGCGCCTCGGCCCCGACAAAAACCCCCTTCAACCGCGCAGCCTGCCGCTCATGCGGGCCAGCTCCCGCATGCGTGAGGCCAGGTCCAGGGAAAGCGCGTCCGGCGGCATCCGCCACTGCCAATTGCCTTCCGCCGTACCCGGCCGGTTCATCCGGCCCTCTTCGCCCTGACCCAGCAAATCCTGCATCTGAAAGATGACCGTCCTGCAGACGCTGGTGGCGGCCGCCCGCATCATACCCCAGACCAGGCCTTCTTCCTCATTGAGGCCCAGGTAACTCCTGGCGAAGGCGATTTCACGGGGGTCAGCCTCCTGGAACCAGCCGGCCAGGGTGTCATTGTCATGTGTACCCGTGTAGAGGACGGCGTTTTCGGTCAGATTATGGGGCAGGTAATCGCTTGAGGCGTCTGGATTGAAGGCGAATTGCAGCACCTTCATGCCTGGGTAGCCCCAGCGCTCACGGAAGGCGTAAACTTCCTCCGTCATGTAACCCAAATCTTCTGCTATGAATGGCAGGGCTCCCAACTCTGCTTCCAGAGCCTGGAAAAGGCTGTCAGCAGGCCCCGGTATCCAGCGGCCCCGCCTGGCTGTCTTGTCGCCGTAGGGAACTGCCCAGTAAGACTCCAGCCCCCTGAAATGATCAATACGCAGAGCATCGTAGAGCCGCAGCTGGAAGCGCACCCTCCTGGTCCACCAGGAAAAACCCTCCCTGGCGTGCGCCTCCCAGTCGTAGAGGGGGTTGCCCCAGAGCTGGCCCAGGTCGGAGAAGGAATCAGGCGGACAGCCGGCTACATTGGTGGGGGTCAGATCCGCATCCAGCTGAAAGAGATGAGGCTCCAGCCAGACTTCCACCGAATCCTCGGCAACGTAAATGGGCAGATCGCCGACCAGGGAAATCCCCGCCCCGGACGCGTAAAGGCGCAGCTCCTGCCACTGGCGAAAGAAGAGAAACTGGAGGAATTTTTCAAAATCAACTGCCTGCTGATTGGCCCTTTGAAAATCAAGGAGAGCCGCGGAATCACGGAGTTTATAGGGGGCTGGCCAGAGGCGCCAGCTTTTGCCTCCCTGAGCTGCCTTGAGGGCCATGAAGAGGGCAAAATCGTCCAGCCAGACCGGGTCCTCCTCCCGGCAAAAAGACCGGAAGGCCTCCTCCAGCTCCGCATGACCGCCTGCGCGAAAACGTATCCAGGCGAGTTCCAGGATTTTTTTCCTGTTCTCCCAGAGCAGGCCAAAATCCACCCGCTGCGGATTTGACCCAAAGGAAAACTGACCCGGGGCTTCCGCAGGCAGAAGATCCTCCCTGACCAGCTGATCCAGGTCGATCAGATAGGGGTTGCCGGCATTGGCAGAAACCGTCTGATAGGGAGAATCACCAAAACCGGTGATGCCTATGGGAAGAATTTGCCAGAGGCTCTGGCCCGACAGGGCCAGAAAATCGATGAAGCTCAGGGCTTCCTCTCCCAGGGTCCCGATGCCGTAAGGCGATGCCAGGCTGGTGATATGGCAGAGAATGCCGCTTGTGCGGCCCTGGCGCACCCTCTTGTAGTTATAGCGTTCGTCCATTCCTGTCCCGTCGCTGACTTGCATGGCTGACCTCATTTCGGGGAATCGGTTTGACCTGATTCTAGCATAGACAAACCCCGCCCCTCCGGCTTCATGTAGAATACAGGGAGGAAGGTTCCGGCAAGGAGGTGGCCATGTTTGTCCGGCTGGATATAAGCCAGGAAACAGCTGACAGGAAGGCGTGGGAAGACCTGCTTGCCGCATCCGGCCTCCGGCCCGACCCGCCCTATAGCGCCGTCTATGGAATCTATGAGGAGGGCAGGCTGGCAGCCACCGGTGCCCGCGACCGAAGCAGACTCAAGTGTGTTGCCGTCGATCCGGCTTACCGGGGCAGCTCCCTCTTCAGCCGACTCCTGACCGGGATCATCGCCGAGGCCTTTGATGCCGACATCAACAAGCTCTTCCTCTACACCAGGCCAGAGGCCGCGGCCTCTTTTTCCAGGGTCGGTTTCCGTACCCTGGCTGTCACCCCCCAGGGCATCACCTTCATGGAGAGGGGCCGGCCTTCTCTATCTGAATACCTGGACAGACTGGCCCGGGAACAGCCGGCTCAGGATCCCTTTGAAGCCGTTCTTGCGGACACAGTCCAGGACACGGCCACAAGCCGCAAGCTCCTTGCGGGGGCTCTGTCCCGGCCGTCCAGGTCTTATGTCTTTTACAGGGATGATCCGGCTGCCCTGGATGAGGGAGCCTGCCCCTGGCTGGAAGCTTTTCCCCAAATCCTGTGCCATGACAGCCAGGGCTATTTGATCCCTCTTGCTGATTTTCCGGCCTATTTCCTGCCGGATGAGAAAGAGCGCGTCCGCGCCCAGGCCTGGCTTGAAGCCAGTCTCCTGGGGGACCGGATAGCTCCGGCCCTTGGTATCAAGCGGCTGACCCTGGGCCTGGACCGCCGGGATCCCCTCCAGGTCATCTACCTGGATACGGTCAGGCAGGTCCTGGATAGCCGGCTGGATCTGACTGTCATCCCCCTGGATGAGGGAGACGGCGTTCTTATCAGTTGATCCGCTCCCCGCTTTCTTCAAGGAAGAAATGGAGACCTGCCGTGTCCAGATGGAAGCTGTGGTCCTCTTCCACGGCGTAGGTGAAGTAGCCGGGTTCCGAGATGACACATTCCTTGCCGTCCGCGAACTTGCAGTAGAGCAGCTGCTCCTTGCCCAGCATCTCGATGACATCAACCTTGACTGTGAAGGAGTTCTTGTCGGATTCCCCGGCGATAAAACGTTCGGACCGGATTCCCAGGACCACCCGCTGGCCCTCATAGGCAGACAGCTTGTCCCGGTCTTCCTTTTCAGGTTCCGCCACAAAGAGATCACCGTCGGCCTTGAAATGGCCGCCTTCCACGACTCCCCCGAAGCGGTTCATGGTGGGGGAACCGATGAAACCCGCGACAAATAGATTGGCCGGCCGGTCATAGAACTCGGCGGGCTTGCCGACCTGCTGGACCTTGCCGTCGTCCAGAAGGACAATCTTGGTCGCCATGGTCATGGCCTCGGTCTGGTCATGGGTGACGTAGATGGTTGTTGTTTCCAGGGATTTATGCAGGCGGACCAGTTCAACCCGCATGTGTTCACGCAGTTTGGCGTCCAGATTGGACAGGGGTTCATCCAGGAGGAAGACCCCGGCCTTTCTTACCATGGCCCGCCCCAGGGCCACCCGCTGCCGCTGGCCGCCCGAGATCTCGGAGGGCTTGGAGTAGAGGTATTCGGAGATTTGAAGCAGTTCGGCAGCCTCGGTCACCCGGTCATGGATAACCGTCTTCCGCTCCTTGCGCATCTTCAGGGAAAAAGCCAGGTTGTCGTAGACGGTCATATGGGGATAAAGGGCATAGGACTGGAAGACCATGGCGATATCCCGATCCTTGGGCTCCACCTTATTCATGCGCTTTCCATCGAAGAGCAGATCCCCCTCGGTGATGGAGTTGAGACCCGCGATCATGCGCAGAAGGGTGCTTTTTCCGCAGCCGGATGGCCCCAGGATCACGCAGAAATCCTGATCGTCAATTTCAAGATCAATGTGGCGGATGGTGAAGTTTTCCCTTCCCTCGTACTTTTTCCCCAGATTAACCAGTTGGACTTTCATGCAAGCCTCCTAACCTTTGACGGCGCCGCTGGCCAGCCCTGAAACCAGCTGTTTCTGCAGCGCGATGAATAAAAGAATGATTGGAACCGCTGTCAGCAGGCCTCCGGCCGCAAAGACAGGCTGGTGCATATTGCGCACATCGTTGACCAGGGTATGCAGGCCGGTTGCCAGCGTATAGGCCTTGGGATCGTTCAAAAGAATGCTGGGCAGGAGATAGTCCAGGAAGGGCCCGATGAAGGACCAGAGGGCGATCACCGACAGCATGGGGCGGACAATGGGCATGATGATCAGCCGGTAGACCTGCAGGTTGCCCCAGCCGTCTATGCGGGCAGCGTCATCCAGTTCCGTGGAAATGGAGTCAATATAGCCCTTGAGGATGAAGGTATTGCCGGCGATCCCCCCTCCCGCGTAAATGAGGATCAGGAACATCTGGCGGCTGAACCAGGGGGCGATGGCCGCGACGATGGAGTGCAGGGTATAGAAGGCCGCGATTCCCGCGAAGGTCGGAATGGTCTGGATCAGCATGATGGCCATGAGGGAGGCCTTGCGCCCCTTGAATCGGTAGCGGGAATAGGCGTAGCCCGTCAGGGAGACGAAGAGGAGGGTCAAAAGAGCTGTGGCCAGCGCAATCAGAATGGTATTGACCACCCAATTGAGGAAGTAGGTCTCCTGGAAGAGATAGTTAAAATGCTTGAGCGAAAAGGTAAAGGAGGTCCCGATCTGGATGTAGGAACCGTGATTCCCGTTGAAACTGGTAAAGAGGATCTGTGCCAGAGGCCAGAGAACGATGAAGACGTAAAAGAAGAGGAGGCAGTAACTGACGGCCAGCATGGTTACCTTGACAGCCGTTAGAGGCGGCCGGTCGGACAGGTAGAGTTTCTTATCTTGATTCCGGCTCATAGCTTCTCCTCCCTGAAAGCCTTGGAACGGCTGAAGCCGAACCAGGCGAAAAAGATGAGCACCAGGGAGACGATCAGGGTGATGGCCGAACCGATGCCCTGGTACTGCTTCTGGATGGTCAGTTTATAGATGTAGGAAATGAGCAGGTCCGAAGACCCCGCAATATTCCCGTACTTGGTCGGCTCGAAGGGTCCGCCTCCGTTGAAGAGGTAGATAATGGAGAAATTGTTGAAATTGAAGGTGTACTGGCCAATCATGAGCGGCGCCGTCTGGAAAAGCAGGATGGGGATGGTGATGTGGCGCGTCGCCTGGAAGCCGGTGGCCCCGTCGATCCGGGCTGCTTCGTAAAGGTCATGGGGAATTCCCTGCAGGATTCCTGTACACAGGAGGAAGACATAGGAGGATCCCAGCCAACCCTGGAGCAGGATCAGGACGGTTCTTGTCCCCCAGACCGAATACTTTATATTGGTGACCTGGCCTGTCAGGGATGAGAGGACACTGGTCAGGGGGCCTTCCGGCGAGAACATGATGGAGAAGAAGAGGATGGTGATAAAGGCCGGCACAGCCCAGGGCAGCAGGTAGACGGTCCGGAAGAGGC
>JBBAEW010000023.1:0-28445 GCA_041655695.1 Saccharofermentanales bacterium | reverse complement strand
GATGGTAATATAGTCGCCGGTATGGACACCTTCGTCCTCCGGGCAGATCTGCTGGGGATGGTCCAGATGGATGAAGACCTTGCCGTCAGCCGTCCGCCCGTAGCTTTGCTGGCGGATGCCGGCCAGGTGGCCTTTTTTAGCCTCCCCGTAGGCCGACTTGCGGTCTACCTGGGTAATGATGGGTTCCCGGGTCTGCTCGATGGAGACCAGCTTGACCCCCATACCGGCGGCGATCATCTCCATGGATTCAGGAAAGCCCACATGGCCTGCCAGACTGTCTTCTGCGATCCGGCGCTTGAACTCCTCCAGGGAAATCCCAACTCCCTGCTCCTCCATAACGGCTTTGCCGAAGGGGGCCAGGTCGTTGATCCGGGAAGCCTCGATGGCTTCGACGTCCTCGCAGGTTCCGCTCAGGGCCAGGATCAGGTAATCCAGGACAAAGCCCGGATTGATGCCCGTGCCCAGAACCGCCACTTTGCGCTGACGGGCCAGCTGGTCGATCCGGTCGGCCATTTCCTTTTCCTGGGCCCAGGGCCAGGCCATCTCCTCGGCTGTGGAGATGACGTGGACACCCTGCTCCAGACAGAAGATGATCTTGTCGTACTGGGCCGCTACAAAGGAGTCGGTGGCCAGTATGACAAGATCACAGCGGTCGCTTTTGACCACCTGGGTGACGTCATCGGTAATGAAGACTGGCGGACGGTCGCCCCGTTCCAGTCCCATATATGAATATACTTCCTTGCCGATGAGCTGATCCCATCGGTCGCAGACTCCGGAGATGACCAGGCCCTCCTTGGAGGCGATCATCTTCCCGATCCCGCTGCCCATGGCGCCAAAGCCCCACAGAGCCACCCTGATGTCCCGCATACGTCACCCTCCTCCTGCCGGCCTCCTGCGGCCTCGCTGTCTGTTTAGCCTACAGACTGATGTGTGTACCCGTCTTGCCCGCGATACCGTCCCGGGCGCTTTCCAATGAAGTAATCAGAGCCGTCCGGCCCTTGCCGGATTTGGCGAAGGCCACGCTGGCCTCGACCTTGGGCAGCATGGAGCCGGGGGCGAAGTGGCCCTCCTGCATGTACTGCTCCATCTCAGCCACCGAGACCCGGTCCAGCCATTTCTCGTCCGGCTTGCCATAATTCAAAGCAACCTGCTCAACAGCAGTCAGGATAATCAGGTAATCAGCGTCGACAATCTCCGCCAGGACTTCTGAAGCGAAATCCTTGTCAATGACCGCGGCGACACCTTCCAGGTGGTCGCCCTGGCGGACGACCGGGATCCCGCCGCCGCCGACCGTGATGACGATCTGCCCTTCACGGATCAGGGCGTTGACGGTGCGCTCTTCGACCACCGCCACCGGCTTGGGTGATGGCACGACCCGGCGGTAGCCGCGGCCCGCGTCCTCTTTCATGACGAAGCCGGTCTCCTGGCTGATCCGCTCCGCTTCCTCCTGCTTGTAGAAGGAGCCGATGGGTTTGGTGGGATTGGAAAAGGCCGGGTCATCCGGGTCCACGACCACCTGAGTGACCACCGTGGCAACGGGCAGATCCATACCCCGCGAGAGGAGCTCTTCGCGAAGGGCATTTTGCAGATGATAGCCGATATAGCCCTGGCTCATGGCCCCGCATTCGGGGAAAGGCATGGCGGGGACGGTCCCGCTGTCAAATGCCAGATTGATCATACCCACCTGGGGTCCGTTGCCGTGGGCGATGACAAGTTCATGGCCCTCCTGAATCAAGTCCACGATGGGGACGGCGGTCTGGCGAACCAGTTGGCGCTGTTCCTCTGCTGTATTGCCCAGGGCATTGCCGCCTAAGGCGACGACGATACGTTTTTTCACAAATGAAGCCTCCCTTGAAAGGAAATGGGCGCCTGATGCGCCTTTATTATCGACCGATCGTAGCGACCATGATCGCCTTGATCGAGTGCAATCTGTTCTCAGCTTGGTCAAAGACCCGCGAATGTCTGCCCCGGAAAACCTCATCCGTGCATTCCATGGCGGTCAGGCCGTATTCTTCGTGAATCTGTCTGCCCACGGACGTATTGAGATCATGGAAGGCAGGCAGGCAATGGAGGAATATGAGGTCGGGATTGCGGGTTTCGTCCACCATGGCCTGGTTGACCTGGTAGTCCCGGAGCTGGCGGATCCGCTCCCCGAAGAGGGCTTCCTCGCCCATGGAAACCCAGACATCCGTGTAGAGGACATCCGCGTCCCGGACGGCCTCCATCTGATCCGAGCAGGTGATGGTGGCGCCGGTCTCCCTGGCGACCTCCTCCATCTCGGCCACCAGTTCCTCGTCCGGCCAGAGCTCACGGGGCGCCAGGGCCACGAAATGCATGCCCAGTTTGGCGCAGCCGATCATGAGCGAATTGCCCATGTTGTTGCGGGCATCGCCGGCGTAGACCAGCTTGACCCGGTTAAGGGGCTTGGCCACCTGTTCGCGGATGGTCATCATATCGGCCAGGATCTGCGTGGGGTGGTAGAGATCGGTCAGGCCGTTCCAGACAGGGACCCCCGCGTGCCGGGCCAGGGCTTCCACCGTGGCCTGCTCGAAGCCGCGGAATTCTATGCCGTCATAGAAGCGGCCCAGGACCTTGGCGGTGTCCTCGACCGATTCCTTCTTGTTCATCTGCGAGTCGCCGGATCCCAGGAAGGTCACCCCCGCGCCCTCATCCATGGCCGCCACCTCAAAGGCGCAGCGGGTCCGGGTCGAAGTCTTCTCGAAGAGCAAAACGACGTTCTTGCCCTTGAGCAGATCGCCGGTCAGCCCCAGGCGCTTTTTGGTTTTCAGCTCGGATGCCAGATCCAGAAGCCAGAGGATTTCCTGGGGAGAAAAATCCTTGAGGGTGAGAAAATGTCTGCCTTTCAAATTGACCGCCATAACCTTGTCTCCTTTTGTTCGCTGCCTTTATCCAGATTAGCTTATTCGCCCGCTTTTACAAAGAGTCCCATTAAAAAGAGTGCGTCCGCCGGACGCACTCTTATCTCAATCAATATCGTCCCGCCAGAGGGGTTGGGTCATACAGCGCGGACCCCCGCGGCCACGCGACAGTTCAGATGAAGGGATCTCATGGACGGTCACCCCTGCCTCCCGCAGCAGGCGGTTGGTGATCCGGTTGCGGTCATAGACGATGACCTCGCCCGGCGCGATGGCCAGGGTATTGGACCCGTCATTCCACTGCTCCCGCTGGGAATCGATCCGGCTCCTGCCGCCGCAGCGGATCAGCTCCACCTCGCTCAGTTTCAGGTAGTTCTTGAGTATGGCCTTGAGATCACAGCCCAGAGCCTTGATGCGGAGCTCGCCCTGGTCGTCCACCGTTATATCGAAGACCTCCAGGGGCCCCTCAATCTCGGGGTGGATGGTGAAGATTTCACGGTCCACCATGGTGAAAACCGTATCCAGGTGCATGAAGGCGCGCCGTTCGGGAATCATGAAGGCCAGAACGTGGCGGAACTCATCTCCCGAGGTCAGGACCCGCCTGGCCAGGGTCTTAACGGCCACCGTCTCCGTCCGCTGGGAAATACCGACCGCTATCACGTCTTTGGAGAGGATCAGGATATCGCCGCCCTCCAGGGTGGCATTCTCTTCCCGGCTGTAGTAATGAGGTGAAGCCTGGAAGAGGGGGTGGTGCTGCATTGCGTAGTGGGGCAGGAGCGATTCGCGCTGGCGGGTCTGGGCCCACATGCAGTTGATGGAGATGCCCCGGCCCATGACGGACATGGGGTCGCGGGTGAAATAGACGTTGGGCATGGGATCAAAGAGCAGCATCTTCTTGCGGTCCAGGAGATCCAGCGTGGTCCCGTTGGACCGGTATTCCTCCCGTCTGAGGCCGGCGATGACGATCCGGATCAGGTCCGACAGATCCTCCATGGACATGAGGTACTCATAGAGGTTGGGAAGAGAGGGAAGAAAGATATGGGCTTCCGTCAGAAAGTCATTGACAAAGTCGCGGCGGACGGCTGGATCCGCCAGGACATCCGCCAGAAGGTTCTCCGCATAGAGGACCTCAACGCCCGCCTCTTTGAGAATGCCGGCAAAGACATCGTGCTCCCGGCCCGCGGCTATATGGTCGGGAATGTCTTCGAAGAGAAGGCTTTTCATGTTGGGCGGCGTCAGGTTGTCCAGCTCCGGGCCGGGCTTGTGGATGATGACACGGCGCAGCCGTCCGATTTCGGAATAAACCCTTACCCCGTTCAGATGAGACATAGTACCTCCGGTCTGTTCAATCGACTGGAGGGGGATCCAAAAACAGCCGTTGCCGCGTCAATTTCCCCCTCAGACGCCACAGCGGTAATTAGAAACAGTATAAGCGTATCGAGCCGCTTCCGGCAAGCGGGTGCCGGTCAGGAAGTCAGCTCTTCTGCCGGCGCTCGGCAGCCTGGGCCTGGCGCTTGGCAATCTCCTGGTTGACAATCATGTCCTTGACTTTCATGAGGCGGGTCAGGTTGCCGCGCTCATTCTCGTCCATCTTCATGGTGATGGAGCGGATGGTCTCCACCAGGGAAGGGATCATGACATATTCCAGGGAGTTGACCCGCCGCCGGGTCCGCTCGATCTCGGCAGCCATCAGGTGGGCCTTATGTTCCAGGGTGGCCAGCTGCATCATCCGAGGCAGGACCTCATGGTAGGAGTCGATGGCCTGGTCCAGCTGGCCGGATACGGAAGCCGGCCCATAGGGCAGGCGGATCTTGCCTGACTGTTTTTCCGGATCAAAGGGAAACTCAATGACCGGCGTCCGGACACTCATGGTGTTCTCCCGGCCCACAGTGACCAGGAGAGGGGCGTTCTCCGCCAGGAGGGCTGCATCGACAAGAGCGGGCCCGTCGGCCGCCCGCGCCAGGATCATCTCCCTGTGAGCTCCCTGGATGGCGGCTTCCGTCTGTCGGCGCAGCTGGTCCACACCCAGGACCAGGCTCAGAAACTGACGCATGAGCTCGTCCCGCTTGTCCTTGAGGAGCTTATGGCCCCGGCGGGCAACCCGAAGCTGCTCCTTGAGGCGGAGGAGCTCCATACGGTTGGGATTGACGCGCATGACAGCCATCAGCTTTCGGCCTCCGCCTTGTCTCCCTCATAGTAGGCATCGATGTAGACCTGATGAACCCGCTTGAGCTCATTGGCCGGCAGCATGGACAGGAGCCGCCAGCCGATGGCCAGGGTCTCCTCAATGCTGCGGTTGGAGTCAAAGCCCTGGGATACATAGGCCTCCTCGAAGGCCTGGGAAAAGCCGGCATAGATCAGATCCAGCTCGCTCAGGGCCTCTTCCCCCAGGATGATCTGCAGGTCACGGGCGTCCTTGCCCCTGGAATAGGCGGCAAAGAGCTGGTTCATGGTGTCCGCGTGGTCGGCCCGGGTCTTGCCCTCTCCGATCCCCTTGTCCTTGAGACGGGAAAGGGAGGGAAGGACGTCGATGGGCGGCTGGATGCCCCGGCGGTGGAGATCCCGGGACAGGATAACCTGACCCTCGGTGATGTAACCGGTCAGGTCAGGGATGGGATGGGTCTTGTCATCGTCAGGCATGGTCAGGATGGGCACGAAGGTGATGGAGCCCTTGCGGCCCTGGATGCGGCCGGCCCGCTCGTAGATGCTGGCCAGGTCAGTGTAGAGGTAGCCGGGATAGCCCCGCCTTCCGGGAACTTCCTTGCGGGCCGCGGAGACCTCGCGCAGGGCCTCGGCGTAATAGGTGATGTCGGTCATGAGGACCAGGACGTGCATGCCAAGGTCATAGGCCAGGTATTCGGCTGAGGTCAGAGCCATCCGGGGGGTCGCGATCCGCTCGATAGCCGGGTCATCGGCCAGGTTGATGAAGAGGACCGCCCGGTCGATGGCGCCGGTTCTGCGGAAGTCACTGATGAAGAAATCGGCTTCCTCAAAGGTGATGCCCATGGCCGCGAAGACGACAGCGAAGTCCTCCTGGCTGTTAAGAACGCCTGCCTGACGGGCGATCTGGGCCGCCAGCTGGGCATGGGGCAGACCGGAACCGGAGAAGATGGGCAGTTTCTGCCCCCGGACCAGGGTGTTGAGGCCGTCGATGGCCGAGACACCGGTCTGGATAAACTCGTTGGGGTAATCGCGGGCGGCAGGGTTGATGGGTGTCCCGTTGATATCGCGCATGGCGTCGGGGATGACGGGCAGGCCGCCGTCCTTGGGCCTTCCCATGCCGTCAAAGATCCGCCCCAGGAGATCCGGCGAAACACCCAGCTCCAGGCCCCGGCCCAGAAAGCGGACCGTGCTCTTCTCGATATTGAGGCCGATGGAACTCTCAAAAAGCTGGACCAGGGCATCCGAGCCCTCGATTTCAAGGACCCGGCAGTGGCGGATCCGGCCGTCCTCCAGCTCAATCTCGCCCAGCTCATCAAATTTGACATCCTGGACGCCGCGGACCAGCATGAGGGGTCCGGTTACTTCTTCGATGGTCCGATATTCTCTAGCCATAAGCCTCTTTCCTCCTAGTCCGCAAGGCTGCCTAATTCAGCCAGCAGCCGCTCTTTTCTCTGTTCGAACCAGCGGTCGACTTCCTGTTCGGGGATGTACTTGAAGCGGGCGATCTCATGGCGGACGCCCAGCTTCATGATGGCTCCGAAATCAGCAGAACCTGCCAGGGCTTTTTGCGCCTCATAGTAAAAGAGCATGACCAGGGACAGCATCTTGTACTGTTTATTCATAGATGTATAAGTGTCAATCTCGTCGTAGGAGTTCTGGTGCAGGAAATCTTCCCGCAGGGAGCGGGCCGACTCCAGTTTCAGCCGGTCCATATCCGACAGGGCGTCCTGGCCGATCAGGCGGACGATCTCCTCAAGTTCTGATTCCTCCTGCAGGAGGGTCATGGCATCCATCCTCAGCCGGCTGAAGTCCGGAGCCACCCGGTCATTGGCCCAGTTGTCGATCTTGGTCTGATAGAGCGAGTAACTGGTCAGCCAGTTGATGGCCGGGAAATGGCGGCGGTAGGCCAGGTTGGAGTCAAGGCTCCAGAAGACCTGGACAATACGCAGGGTGGACTGGGCTACCGGATCCGACAGGTCGCCGCCGGGAGGCGACACTGCCCCGATGGCGGTCAGGATACCCACCCGGTCCTCCCCTTCAGGGGCCAGGCAGCGGACCATGCCCGCCCGCTCGTAGAAGGTGGCCAGGCGTGAACCCAGGTAGGCCGGGTAACCCTCTTCACCCGGCATCTCCTCCAGCCGGCCCGACATCTCACGTAAGGCTTCGGCCCAGCGGGAGGTCGAATCGGCCATGAGTGAGACCGAATAGCCCATATCCCGGAAATATTCAGCGATGGTGATGCCTGTGTAGATGGAGGCTTCGCGGGCAGCCACCGGCATATCCGATGTGTTGGCGATCAGGATGGTCCGCTTCATCAGGGGGAAGCCGGTCTTGGGATCCTTGAGCTGGGGGAATTCCATGAGGACGTCGGTCATCTCGTTGCCGCGCTCTCCGCAGCCGATATAGACGACTACGTCTGCCTCGGCCCATTTGGCCAGCTGGTGCTGGATAACCGTCTTGCCGCTCCCGAAAGGTCCCGGCACAGCCGCCGTCCCGCCTTTGGCTACGGGGAAGAAGGTATCGATGGGGCGCTGACCGGTGATCAGGGGCTCGGTCGGCGAAATCTTTTCGCGGTAGGGCCGGCCGATCCGGACGGGCCAGCGCTGCATAAGGGTCAGGTCGTGCAGCTGGCCCTTGTCGCATTCGATCTGGGCGATCCGGTCGGTCACCTTGAAGGCGCCCGCCTCAATCTGCCGGAGGACACCCGACAGACCGGGAGGAACCATGATCCGGTGCTCCATGATCTCGGTTTCCTGAACCAGGCCGATGATGTCGCCTGCCACAACCCTGTCTCCCGCCTCTTTGACGGGCTGGAAGTCCCATTCCCTGTCCCGGTCCAGGGCGGGGGCGAAGGCGCCCCGGGTGATGCGGTCACCTTCCATGTCAACCAGAACGTCCAGGGGCCGCTGGATGCCGTCAAAGATCTGGCCGATGAGTCCCGGACCCAGCTCCACCGACAGGGGTGTGCCGCGCGAAACAACCGCTTCGCCGGGGCCCAGGCCCGCCGTCTCCTCGTAGACCTGGATGGAAGCCTCGTCGCCGTGCATCTCAATGATTTCGCCGATCAGACGGTTTTCCGAAACCTCGACCACGTCGAACATGTCGGCATCACGCATGCCCCTTGCGATAACAAGGGGGCCGGATACCTTGACGATCTCACCCTGACTTCTTTTTCCCATGGATCTCTCCCTTTATATTCCCGTATCTATTAAGTTTTCTGCCGAATCAATCGGTCTCCTGCGTTTTTGTCCGATCCCCCGCCGCCTGGCGCTGGCCGATCATATCGATGCCGGTGGCCTTGCGGATAGCGGTTCGAAGTTCTTCCTTGCCCAGCCAGGCTTCCTTGCGGGCTGAAGGAATCACAGTGACGGCCGGCAGATAGCGGAGTCGCCAGGCGGCCAGCCGGGCCCCCATGGTTTCTGCCAGTTCCTCTGTAATAAAGACGACGGCGTAGCCCTCTTCCGCCCACTGGCCGAGGACCTCTTCGGCCTCTTCCGGGTCAGAGACCTGGCGGGCGGACAGCCCCAGGGCGCGAAAGCCGGCAATGCTCTCGTACTCTCCCATGATGCCGATCCGTTCTTCCACAGCCTGTCCTCCTTATGCCTTGACGGTGCCGCGGCGCAGGGCGGCCGCGCTTTGCGGATCGCTGCCGCCTGAGAGGCCGGCCAGGGCGATCCTGATATTCTTGAACTCGCAGGTCCGGGCCATAACGTAGGCCAGGACCCGGGGGGCACCCGACAAGGTCGAAAAGCCCCCTGCCAGATAATCACACAGCAGGTTGTCCCGGTCGCGGGCAAAGAGCGGGGCCGCGTCCTTTTCCCCGTAGAGGGCAGCATAGCCCGACAGGCAATTGTAGGGCGTCGGACAGAGAGCGTCCATGAGCTCCGTCTGGTCCAGATCCAGCCAGAGAAGCCAGGAGGAAGAACTGATCAGGCCGCCCGGCAGGAGGCTTGCCTCTAGGTAGTCCCGGGTCAAGCCCCGGTGGCGGACCCGAAGCAGAGTCTCCAGGTTGGTCAGATCGCTGACCCGGTCGAAATACCCGGCAAGCCAGGGATCTTGAAGCCTGGCTGTGATGGCCCGGATTATGGCGCTGATCCCCCGGTCCACAATCCGGTCCATGGCTTCAGTGCTGTAGTGGATCTGATAATCTGCCCGGGCCCGGTCTGCTATCTCTGCCGCCCAATCCGGCAGAAGCGCATCCTTCTCGCCCAGGACCAGGGCCTTCCAGACCAGATCCCCCTCAATCAGGGAGGGCCGAAGCAGGCGGTCCCGATAGCTCTCCGCTTCCGCGGGCTGGTCCAGCAGGGCCGCTTTGAGAGCCAGTTTCAGGTTGTGGGCATCCGCCCCCAGAACCAGGACCTGGTGATAGCCGTCGTCAGGCGCTACTTCGTCCAGAAGACCGTAGAGCCGGCAGGCTTCAGCCTGAACCATGTCCTCCAGGGTCTCCTGCTGGGGATACTTGTGCTCCAGCAGCAGGCGGCGGATATCGTCAGCGCACTCAGCCGCGAAAAGCTGATCCTGGCCTGTCTGGCCCAAAAGATCCTTCTCCAGGCACCAGACCCTGCCCGAGGCATAGCCCCAGGACCCCGACTTGTTCTGGCGGATGGGCGGGACCAAAAGAGGCGGCGCTTTTTTGGCAGATCTAGCCATCCTGGCCTGCCTCACTGCTGTCATCTCCCAGCTGCAAAAGAGCCAGGCGGGCCAGTTCCGGCCGGTGATCGCGCAGGACCCGGTCAAAGGTCAGATTGTCGCGCATGCGGCCGTGGGTGACCAGAAGGCCTCCGGCAAAATCCCCGGGCTGGCCGTCCAGGCTGAAGGCGCCCTCCGGAAGAGCCGCGATCAATTGCTCTCCGATCTGCTCATGATCCCGGGCCCCCAATGTAATCACACCCTGGTCCAGGCCCAGGCCGGAAATCCAGGAAACATAGAGGCGGACCTTTTCTTCATCTGGTTTGTTCTGAAGAAGCTCCAGGGCCCGGTCCAGGATCTGGCTGGCATAGGCCTGTTTTTGCTCCAGACCTTTTTTCCGCGCCTGAGCGGCCGCCATGCTTTCCGCCCGCTTGAGAATCAGGGCTGCCTCCTGGTCTGCTCCCTGCCGGGCCTCATCCAGCAGAGCCTGGCTGGTTTTCTCCGCCTTGGCCGTTTCCTGGCCGGCAAAGTCAACGGCTTCCAGGATGATGACCCGGGCTGCTTCCTGGGCCTGCTCCAGAATATGGCTCTTGATTCGATCGATGCCTTCCAATTTCTTCGCGCTCCTTTTCCTGTCCCTTGAGACAGCCTGTCCTACATGGCAATGCTCAAAACGCCCAGGATGGTTGCAAGAAGAGCCAGGATGGCATATGTCTCGACCATGACGGCCAGCACGATGGCGTTGCCGCTGGCGTTGCCGTGTTTGGTAATCAGCGCCATACCGCCTTCAGCCACGTGACCCTGGTGGAAGGCTGACAGGAGACCGACAAAAGCGACCGGCAGCGAGGCCAGAAGGAAGAGCAGTCCCTGCAGGGGGCTTAAGGCAACATTGCCGCCCAGCATCCCTGAGTGGTTCATGATCATGAACCAACCCAGCAGGCCGTAGATACCCTGAGTGCCGGGCAGAGCCTGAAGGATAAGAAGTTTGCCGAAGAGGCCGGGATCTTCTGACATAATGCCGGACGCAACCTGCCCCAGCTTTCCGACAACCCTGGCTGAACCGTAGCCGGGCAGGACGACCGCCAGCGCGGCTCCCAGATAGACCAATGCCGGACCAATAATGGATTCCATAACGTTCCTCCGAACACCAACCGCTTCCGGTTGCTTTTTTATTGCCCGGCCGCTAGAGCCCGGGCTGTTTCAAGAAACCTCGCGGCTTCCCGTTCACCGATCTTTTGCCGGGCCGGGCACCTTGACCTCAAGCTGAGAGGTCCCGCTGCCCTGCTCGATTTTTACATAGTCTGTCGTCCGCCTGAGCGGATTCCAGAAAGATCCCCCGCCCACGAAAAACTTGCCGAACATCTCAACGTACTGAAGGCGGCAGGTGTGGACATAGGATGAAAGGGCAGACAGAGCCAGGTTGAGCCCATGCCCCAGAAGGCCGATGACGACAAAGAGGATGTAGCCGAAGACCGAGTGGCCGCCCAGCATGCCCAGCATGTTGACGACCGTGGCGATGACGCTGGTTGCCAGAACCAGAGCCAGGATGCGGGCGTAGGACAGGATGTCACTCAAATAAGAGGTTATGCCGTAGAGGGCGCCCAGTCCCTTGATCAGGCGCTTGAAGGGATTTTTGATCCCATGGCCGGCAAAGATAAGGCCGAAGGCTGCACCCGCAAGGGCTACCCATTGGCCGATACTTTTGAGAAGAGCTACCCGGGCCGGATCCGACGACAGGGCACCGGCGCCAAGCAGAAGACCCAGGCCGGGGATAATCAGATACCAGGTCACTGAATCAGCCAGGCCCCCAATGAGGTTGCCGTTCATCTTTTCATTTTTAATATGGATGCCCAGGCCGAAGAAGAGGTGGATGACCCCGAAGATCATGCTGAAGAGCAGGAGCTTGACCGGAGAATCCATGGGATTGAACCAGAGGGCCGGGAAGTTGACCCTGCCATCGGTCAGGGCCGTGATCATGTCCCCGAAAAAGCCGCCGAAGACGAAGCCCCAGATAATGGAGGAAATGCCCGAGATGAAGAGCATGAGGCTCATTCTCTGGACGCCGCCCTCCACCTTTTTCTTGAAGAGCATGTAGGCGGTGCCTGCCACCAGGAGGGCTCCATAACCGACATCGCTCAGCATCATGCCGAAGAGCAGCATGTAGAAGGGGGCCATGACCGGCATGGGGTCCGTCTCCCTGCTGTTGGGGGCCCCGTACATCTCCAGGATAATCTCGAAAGCCCGGACCAGGGGGTTGTTTTTCAGCTTGACCGGCGGGTCTTCCTCTTCTCCTGCCGGCCGGCTGGACCAGGCCAGGTCGAAGGTCTCCGCCAAGGCCCGGCCGGTTTTTTCCGCCTGGTCGCTGGGGATCCAGACCTTGAGGAAAAAGGTGTAATCCAGCTGGTGGACCTGTCTGCCGGCAGCCTCCCGGTCCGACCGGACGGCCAGGAAATCATGGTAGGTCATCAGGCGGCCGCAGCGGTCCGCCATGGAAAGCAGTTCCAGGTCAATGGCCCGGCATTGATCTTCAATCTGACGGCCCTCTTCCTCCATGGAGGCCAGAGTCTGGGCCGCCGTCCCCGTAAAGGGCAGATTGGGCAGGTCATGAAAGGCACAGGAAGCCAGGCGGGCCCTAAGGCGAGGCACCTCTTCCTTGACCGTAAACAGGATGGATTTAGCCGGGAAGTGCTGGTCTTTTTCCAGCGAATAGAGAGAGGCCAGGGGATAATCCTGAATCAGGTCGGCCTGCAGGGAATCAAAGGAATCGGCATCCATGAAGATGCCGTAGAGAGCGGCCGTGGAAGCGGTTGTGCGCTGGCGGAGGTCCATGGGGACATCACGCCAGGGAAGAAGCTGGGCCATCTGCTCGTCCAGGGCAGAAAGCCGCTGCCGGCAGGATTCCTCCCGGGCCAGCAGGTTCTCGTAAACGACGGTCAAAGCCCGCAGCTCCTCTTCCTCTTCCTGCGAAAAAGCGAAGTCTGTTTCTGAAACGGTCAGTTTCCTCAGGGACTGCTGCTGGTCAGCCGGCAAGAGCTTTTGGAGGCCGCTGATGACCTTGGCCAGTCTGGCCCGCATGGCCAGATTATCGGCATAGGCTGAGCTGGCCCGCTCCTGTTCCGGCGGGATCTCCGACCGGTCGATCTGGGCAGCGCCGGATCGCATGAGGAAGTCTATGACGGGTTCCCGATCCTCCAGCAAGCCGAGGAGGGTCATTTTGCTCATTTTAACGATGCTCAAGGATAGAAAGGATCCTTTCCGCCAGGATGTTTGCAGCTTGATTCAGTGATTCCTGAGACAGGGGCCGGAGGGCCTGACCCTCCGATGATTCTTGATTTTCCAGGATTTGGCGGGCTTTTTTCTCTGCCCGGGCAAGGCTTTCCTGCCGGACGGAGGCCGCCTGGCTGTGGGCTGCCTGGATCAGGTCAGCTGCCTCCTGTCTGACGGCATGGCGCTTTTCCTGTGACTTGGCCCTTGCCTCTTCGACAAGCAAGGCGGCTTCTGCTTCCGCCTCTCTGATCTCTTCCAGAAAATCACGATCCGCCACCGGCTCTTCCTCCTGACTTTTTCAACAAAACAAGGCTTTTGGCGCCTGCCGGAATAAAGCATAACGAAACAGAGCTCCGACCGGCCCGCAAACAAGACAAGGTTAGCATAGAACGCCTGAAATTTAAAGGAATAAAGAGCGGTCAGGAGCGGCCCTAAGCCTCCGGATCCCGGCGATATTCCTGGAAGGGATTATCGCCAAGCCAGACCTGGCGGCTGAAATCTGTCAGGAGGGCAACATAGCCTTCCTCCTCCGGGTAGGCCCGCCAGATGACTTCCTCCTCGGCCAGATTGACGTAAGCGCCGGGGGAGCAATAAAGGGAGGGCGTCTGGCCGATCTCCAGCCGGATGATCCTGCCGTCCCCCTCCGCTTGAAAGATCAGGCCGTCCGACTGCAGGCAAAGGCTGCCGGTCAGCTCCTTTTCTTCCGGGTCAGGGCCGATGCCCACATTTTCAAGAAAGCTCAGGCGGCAGGAGCTGGTCAAAGTCTGACCGCTTTCCATGTATTCAGCCAGTCGCTTCCGCTGCCAGGTGGCCAGCTGCAGGGGGTGGTCGAAGGGCGCCGGCGAACCGGGCGAGGCGGCGAAGAAGCCTGTCGCGTCCATTCGCAGGCGAAGGTCGCAGGCGGAACAGTAAAGGAACTGCTTATGGCTGCGAAGGGCAAAGGGCTGATCGCAGACGGGGCACCAGTGGCAGACAGAGGACACTTTCTCGGCTCGCCGGCGTGAGAAGAAGCGGGCCGGCCGCCTTCTCTCCGTCTGCCAGCTGTAATCGTCCACGTCCAGAGCGCGGACCAGGCGGCCCTGGATCTCCTCGACCGGCAAGGCGGCCGCCTCCTCTGCTGTCAGCAGGAGACGGGTCTCAACCTCCATCTTGCCGGGCCGCAGGAGCTTGGACCAGCGGGGCCAGCCCAGATAGCCGCCCCGGCACAGGGCGAGGGCCACCGGTGCTTTCAGGTGGCGGATCAGTTTGGCCGTCGCAAGGCCGAAGGGCGTGATATCCCCGGCCATGGACCGCTGGGTTTCCGGATAGAGGGCCACTGAATGGCCGGCGGCAATGGAGGTGATGATCTCCTTGGTTGTCGAGAAGTTGACCCGGAAGGGCTTGATTTCTATGATGCCGAAACGTTTGAGCAGGGGCCGGAGGAAGGGAGTGTTGGCCACCTCCTGGCCTGAGACAAAGCGGATCCTCTGATGGGGGAAGGCCAGGGCGCAGATGATGGGATCCACATAGGCGATGTGATTGGCCACCATGAAATAGGGGCCGGTCCCGCGGCTGATCCGGGGATCCCTTTCAAAGCGGATGGCGTAGAGCAGCTTGAAGAGGAGACGGGCCAAAAAAAGAAAGAAACCGTAGGTCAGTGGTTTGGGCCCAGGCGGCCCTTTTTTGTCTTTCGCTTTATCCTTAACCAATATGGCGTCCCCTTTTCATTTATGCCACATTATTTTAACATCTTCGCGCTAGAGTTGGGGCAAGCTCCGGCGAGGATCCGGGTCAGCACGATCATCATCAGCGGAATAGGCCATGGCACGATACTGTTTTTATTGCGGACGGGAACTGGAAGACAAAGAGAAGTGCGACTGCCGTTCGCAAACCGGCCAGGCCAGCACCGGATACGGGCATTTCACGGGAAATTCCGCGCCCCCTCCCAACCAAAGCAAGACCAAGGAGGCCGGCCGGCCTTCCGGCTCCCCTGCTCCCGGCAGCCAGGGAAACTGGCAGCACCGCGAGACACCTCCGCCACCCAAGGGCCCCCGAAGACAAGACGCTTCCGGCTACGCTTACCAAAGACAGCCCGCGGCCGGCCGCGGCCAGGGCATGCTCTCCTTCATGCAGTTCTTTGCGGCTCCCGCCGATACCATGAACCGCCAGTTGTCCGCTGATTGGCAGCGGTCGCATTCCCTCTGGTTGATCGCGGCCGTCATCCTTTCGGGGATTCACTACCTTTTCATGAACCGGGCGCTGACCGCTCTGCTGACAGGGGAAAACCCCAAACTTACAGCCTGGGACTCCCTCCTGTCCTTCCTGATCGGGACCGGCCTGGTCTTCCTGGTCCTGCTCCTCTACACCCTGGCTCTCTGGCTTCTGGCCCGCTTCCTCTACCGCCAGGGCGGCCTGCCCTTCATTCATGCCCTGGCCGCCGGCAAGATGGCCTGGCAATACCTGACCCTCTTCCTGCTTCTGGCCCTGCCCTCACTTTTCACGGGCGGCGCCCTCTACGGCCTGGCCCTGGCCCTCATGGGCCTGGTCTTCTCCGTCATCGTCCACACCCGCCAGCTGGCCCGCCTGACCCGCCTGGATGAGAACCGGACCTGGCAGCTGGCCTGGCTGTCCATCATCCTCTTCGCGGGCATTCTGTCCACGGTCACCACCCTGGTCCGCCTCTTCAAGCTGCTCCCCTAGCAAAGGGCCGCCAAACTGTTATAATGTTGGCCGCTGAATGAAGAGGGGAAGCATTTTCTCGTGCTCAGAAAACTGATCAAACAATTTCAATGGCTCCTGGCCCGCTACCACCGTGAGTACACGGTGGCCATTCTTTGCATTGCCGTCAATTATTCGGTATCTGTCCTGCCGCCCTGGTTCGCAGGGCACGCGGCCGACCGGATTTTCAGTGCCGATCTGACCATGGGCACCCTCCTGGCCTACGTGGCCATCATGCTGACGGTCACGGCCACTGCCTACCTGACGGGCTACATCTGGTCCTACCGCCTGATCAAGGCCTACGATGTCACGGAGCTTATGGCCCGCCAGCGGACCTTCTCCAAACTGCTCAACCAGAGCGCGCCTTTTTTCCAGGCTCAGTCGACCGGCAGCCTCATGGGAAAATCGACCAACGACGTCTCCTCCATAGCGGAGATGGCGGGCTTTGGCATGATGACCTTCTTTGACTCCACCCTCTACCAGGTGGTGCTCCTGATCGTCATGGCCATCAACGGATCCTGGCAGCTGACCCTCCTGACCTTCCTGCCCTATCCCCTGCTCATCTATTTCTCGCGCAAGATCGGCAACCGCCTTTACTGTGAATACGATCTGGCCCAGCAGGCCTTCGACGACATCAACGACCATGTCCTGGAGAATATCCAGGGAATCCGCGTCATCCGGGCCTTTGTCATGGAAGACCAGGAGGCGGAGCAGTTCGCCGACCGAACCGCCGCGCTTTACCAGAAGAACATGAAGGTGGCCCGCCTGGATGCCCTCTTCATGCCGGCTTCCAGGCTCATCCAGGGCATTTCCTTTGTCATTGCCCTCCTGGTCGGCGCCAGCCTGATCGGCCAGGGAGTCATCACCATCGGCCAGCTCATGTCCCACGTCTTCTATCTGGGTATGCTGGCCTGGCCCATGATCGCCATGGGTGAATTCATCAACATTTCCCAGCAGGCAACCGCTTCCATGGACCGGGTCCAGGAGATCTGGGACTGGCGGGAAGAAATCGCCGACCTGCCTGACGCCATCCGCTGCGAAAGCATCGGCGACATCACCTTCGACCGTTTCTCCTTCACCTGGCCGGGCCAGACTGAGCCCGTACTCAAGGACCTGTCTTTCACCATCGACCAGGGCATGACCCTGGGTGTTGTCGGCCGCGTGGGCTCCGGCAAAACCGCCCTTCTCAAGCAGCTGCTCCGCTTCTATCCCCAGGAGGCCGACCTGGCCGACGCCCGCACGGGAGATCAGGACCTGGAACCGGCCCGTCAGCTGCGCATCAACGGCCTGCCCATCCGCCTCTATGACAGGAGGAGCATCCGCCATCTGATCGGTTATGTGCCCCAGGACAGCAACCTTTTCTCCCTGTCCGTCCGCGACAACATTCTCATGGGCGAGCGCACCCGCCTGGAAGACTGGCCTCTGACAGAAGATGATCTGGAAGAGCAGGTAGCCTTCTGGAAACAGCCCTACCGGGCCATCAGCCAGACTGTGGACAGCCGCGAGCAGGCTCCGGCCACAAGCCCCCTGGCAGAGGACGGAAGCCTGGACCGGGTTCTTCGCATCTCTGATTTCGAAAAGGATATCGAGAATCTGCCCCAGGGTCTGGACACTCTGACCGGCGAGCAGGGGATCGCCCTTTCGGGCGGCCAGAAGCAGCGGATCTCCATCGCCCGGGCTCTTTTGGCCGACCCTGAGATCCTCATCCTGGATGACTGCCTGTCGGCCGTGGACGCCATTACCGAGAAGAATGTCCTCCAGGCCCTGACCCGCGAAAGAAGCGGCAAGACCACCCTGGTCAGCTCCCACCGGCTTTCAGCCGTCCGGGACGCCGACCTGATCCTGGTTCTGGAAGACGGCAGGATCGCCGCCCGGGGGACGCACGCCGACCTGATGCGGGAAGGCGGCTGGTACGCCGGGCAATATGAACTTCAACAGATGGAGGAAGCGTCAGACCAGTCAGGGGAGGCAAGGGAATGAAGACAGAAAATTCTCCTGCGACCCGCTCCAGCCTGGGGCGGCTTTCACGCTACGCGCGTTTCGCCATCCCCGACCTTTCGGTCGGTTTCATCCTGACTGTCCTGACGGTCGGTCTGGACCTTGCGGGCCCCTATGTCATCTCCCTCATGCTCAACGGAGAGATCGTGGCCGGCCAGGGCATGCGCGACAGCCGGACCTTCCTGCTCATGATCGGCCTCTACGGCGCCACTCTCCTGCTGTCGCTTTTCGCGCGCTACGGGGGCAACATCTACAACCAGAAGGCAGCCAACCATATCTCCGCCTACATGCAGCGGGAGCTTTTCGGCCATGTTCAGAAGATGCCGGTCTCCTACTTCGACAGCCTGGCGGCGGGCACCGTGGTCTCCCGGATCACCAACGACACCAAGGCCGTCCGGGTCTTTTTCACCACCGTCCTCTCCCGCCTGCTCATGGCCGGTGTCTTTGCCCTGGGCATCCTGGTCGGCCTGCTCAGTCTGGACTGGCGCCTCTTCCTCCTGGCCTCCATTTCCTTCCCCATCCTCTTCTTCCTCTTCCGGGACTTCCAGCGCAAGTCCCTCATGTTCAGCAAGCGTTACCGCAAGGGAATCAGCCGCCTCAACGCCAGCCTCAATGAGAACATCAACGGCATGGAGGTCATCCAGGCCTTCACCCGGGAGCGGGCCATGTATGACGGCTACAGCCGCATCAATGACCAGGCTTTCCGCGACGGCCTGGGCATGACACGCCTGCACGCCTACAGCGGCTGGAATGTCACGGAAGCCTTGAACTACACCATGTTCGCCTTGGCTCTCCTCTATTTCGGCATCGGCAATATAACAGGCCTCAACCTGGTTCCCATCGGCTCCCTTTACCTCTTCATCGACTACATGCTCCGCTTTTTCGCCCAGATGAACCAGGCCATGCAGAACCTGGGCAACCTGGAGCGGGCACGCGGGGCGGCCGACCATATTTTTGAGCTCCTGGACCGCCAGGCATTGACCGATGATGGCGAAAATATCGACCGCATCGACGGCCAGGTGGCCTTCGACGGGGTCACCTTCGCCTACAAGGAAGACGAACTGGTCTTGAAGGAGGTCAGCTTCTCTATCCCCCGGGGCCAGACTGCTGCCTTTGTGGGCCAGACGGGCGCGGGCAAGTCGACCATCATGAACCTGCTCTTCTCTTTCTATGAGCCCCAGGAGGGCCGGGTTCTGATTGACGGCCGGGATTTGAAGTCCCTCAACAAGAGGTCGGTCCGCAGCCATATGGCCATCGTCACTCAGGAACCCTTCCTCTTCACTGGGACGGTTGAATCCAACATCACCCTGGGTCGCCCCGGCCTGACGGGTGAAGACGCGCGCGCCGCCCTGATCGAAGTGGGAGGGAGCGCCTTCCTGGCCCGCCTGGCCGAAGGCGTCAAGACCCAGGTCAGGGAGCGGGGCAGTGAATTCTCAGCAGGCGAACGCCAGCTGATATCCTTTGCCCGGGCCCTGGCCCAGAACCCCACCGTCCTCATCCTGGACGAGGCCACTTCCCATATCGATTCGGAGACCGAGGACATCATCCAGAAGGGAATCGAGCGCCTGTCCAAGGGCCGGACCACCCTGATCATCGCCCACCGCCTGTCCACCATCCGCCACGCCGCCCGCATCTACGTCATGGACCAGGGGCGGATCGTCGAAGAGGGCAGCCATGAGGAACTGCTGGCAGCCAAGGGTCTCTTTGCCAACATGGTTGAGATGCAGACACGCCGCCACCAGGAATAGACAAAGCCGCCATGGAAGCTGACCAGGACAGGGGCAAGAAAAAGGCTAAAAGAGGGATCCCTCCCCTTGTCTGGGTTCTCCTGAGCCTGCTCCTGCTCCTGCTTGAGCTCGTCGGCGGCAACTGCTTCTTCTCTTCGGTTTTGGGGATTCCCTGTGCGGGCTGCGGGACTTCGCGGGCAGCCATCCTGCTCTTTGGCGGCCACTTCCGCGAAGCCCTGCGCATGCACCCCTTGATCCTGGTCACCCTTGCCCTGGTGCTGACAGCCTTTATCCTCCTGCTGGCCTGGCTCTTTTCCCTCCGTTCCGGCAAGCCCTTGCGCCTGCCCCTGTCACCGCGGGCAGCCAGGTTCATCTTCTTCTCCCTCCTGGCCCTCTATCTGGCTGTTTATCTGGTCCGCATGATTCTCTATTTCCCTGACCAGGAACCCCTCTGTTATCAGGCCGACTCGGTCTGGGGCCGGCTGATCGCCCTCATCCGCCTCTGGACAGGCCGCTGACGGCGGTCCTGGCCCGCCATTGAATTGGCGGGCCGGATTCCTTAGACTGGGCATAAGCAGGGAGGGTTCCATCATGACTTATTCGCCTGATCTATCGTCTGCCTTCAATGACACCCATATGAGAAGCAGAATCGTTTCCGTGCCCTCGGGCCTTTGCTCCTTTTGCACCGAAGACTGCGCCGGCAGCTGTGAGATTGCCCTGGCCGCCGTTTTGGGCAAACAAACTGTCTATCCGACCAACACGGGCAACAACCAGGTGGCTTCGGAGAAGCGCTATCCCATTGATTTTTCCCACTTCAACATCAACGGCCGGGTCTTCGGCGCCATAGGCGTCCCGGAAACCTATGAGGAAGCCTCCATTTTCAATGTCAGCCTGGACAGGACTTACGGGGTCTTCAAGGAAGTCAGGCTGGCCATGCCTGTCGTTTTGCCGGCCCTGATCAAGCTCAACTGGCAGGACTACTTCGCGGGGGCCGCCATGGCGGGCGTGACCTGTGTCATCGGGGAAGAAGCCCGGGACAAGGACCCCGATCTGGTCCTGGACCAGGGCAAAATCGTCGACTTTCCGGCTCTCAGGGGCATGCTGGATGCCTTCCGGGCTTACGACCGGGGGCTGGGCCAGATTGTCCTCCAGTGCAATGTGGAAGATGATCAGCTGGGCCTTCCCGAATACGCCATCCAAAAGCAGGGAGTGGAGGCCATCGAGTTCAAATTCGGCCAGAGCGCCAAAGGGACTCAGCCGGCCCGCCGGCTCAAAAGCCGTAAGGAGGCCCTGGAGAAGAAGGCGCTGGGCATGCTGGTCCACCCCGACCCCGATGATCCGGACCTGGCGGCCAAAGATGAGGCCGGCTGCTGCCCGGACTTTTACACTTACGCCCGCCTGCCCCTGTGGGATGAAGACTATCTGATGGCCCGGATCGCCCGCCTGCGGGAACTGGGAGCCCCCAACATCTACTTCAAGATGGCGGGCTATGACCGCTCTGACCTGGAACGGGTTATCCGGCTGGCAAGCCAGGCCAAGGTCGACATGATCACTTTTGACGGGGCGGGAGGCGGAACGGGCTACAGCCCCACCAAGATGATGAATGAATGGGGCCTGCCGGCTATCCTCATGGAGGAGGCGGTCCTTGTCATCCTGGAGCAAGTCAGGGCAGAGGGGGGACACCTCCCGGCCCTGACCCTGACCGGGGGCTTCAGCTCCGAGGACCAGGTCTTCAAGGCGCTGGCCTATGGTCAGGGCTCCTTCACAGCGGTCGGCCTCTGCCGTTCCGCCATGGCGGCCGCCATGACCGGCAGGAATCTGGGCCAGAGGATACGCCAGGGCGACATCCCCCGCCATATGGCAAGATTCGGCGGGACCGTCCAGGAACTCTTCGCGGACCTGGGCGACCTGCGGGCCCTCTACGGAAGAAAGGCCGATGACTTTTCCCTTGGGGCGGTCGGCGTCTTCTCTTATCTCAACAAAATCGCTTTCGGCCTCAAGCATTTCGCTGCCCTCAACCGCAAGTTTGACCTGGCCCTCCTGGACCGGAGTGATCTGATCCCCCTGACCCGGGACGCCAAAGACCTCCTGGCCGGACGGTGGTTTGACCTTTCTGGCCGGTCCCTTTGATTATGTTAAAATGGAGGGGCATCGGAAAAAGAAACGCATAGGCCGGTGAGAGATTTTCTTGCCGGATTTCTGCCCTCGAAAGGCTTAATAAGAATGGACGAAAAGAACAGACACAGGCCCCCCAACGGGATGAGGCCGCGTGAAAACGGGCGGCAGCCAGCCCCTGCCCCCGGCCGCAGAATGAGCTCCTCTTCAGCGGATCAGGGCCGCACGCGGACGCTTCCGCCTGCCCGTCAACCCCAGCCCTCGGATATCCAGGATAGCCGAAAATACAAAAAAAGCCGCCGCCTGCTTCGCAAGCGCGTCACCGGACGCCCTTCCCGCAGCATGTCCGTCGTTTCAGTCCCGGCCGCCATCTGGTCGGGCGCCAAGAAGGCCCTGGTCCTGGCCCTGGTCCTCTTTCTGGCTGCCCTGGCCTTTATAGGCGGCAGCGGCCTGGGCATCCTGTCCGGCTATATCTCCACCGCCCGGCCCCTGGAAATTGTGGATGTCAAGGAAACCTACGAAGCCACCTACATCTATGACCGCAACGGCAACCAGGCAGCGGTTTTGACCGGCTCACAGAATATTCTGCGCGAGTATGTCCCCATCGCCATCATCAAGGCCACCTACATCGATGACGCCTTCATCGCCATCGAGGATGAGCGCTTCGAAAGCCACCACGGCATCGATCCCCGACGGATCGCCAACTCCGTGGGCCAGGTCTTCCTGAGCATGGGCGGCGATACACACGGGGCTTCCACCATCACCCAGCAAGTCGTCAAGATGATGTCGGGAGCCGATGACCGTTCGGCGCAAAGAAAAGTCCAGGAATGGGAACGGGCCATCGCCCTTGAGAAAAATCTCTCCAAGGACGAGATCATGGAGCTCTTCGTCAACATGGTCCCCATGGGCGGCCAGTATGTCGGCGTTCAGTCGGCAGCCAAGGCCTATTTCGGCAAGGATGTCTCCCAGCTGGATCTGGCTGAGTGCGCCTTCCTGGCTGGCATCCCCAACCTGCCCTCCATCTATAATCCGGCAACGGAGTACGGCAAGCGCAACGCCCTGCGGCGGATGCGCATCATCCTGGGCAAGATGCTGGAGATTGGAAAGATCACCGATGAGGAATACCAGCAGGCCCTCAACCGGGAGCTGGTCTTCAGGACAAGCGCCCAGGACACGGGTACATCCAGCGTCAACTCCTATTTTGTCGACGCGGTCATCAACGAGGTCATCGAACAGCTGATCTCCCAGCGGGGCTATACCCGCCAGCTAGCCAATGTCGCTGTCTTCCAGCACGGTCTGACCATTGAGACGACCATGGATCCGGACATCCAGGCCATGGCCGAGGCCAGTTTCAATAAGAAGGAACTCTTCTCTGCCAACTACGACGGCCTGCCCGACAGCCCCCAGATCCCTCAGGGAGCCATTACCGTCATTTCCAATCAGTCCGATTCCTTCGGCCAGATCGTGGCCATGGTCGGAGGCTTCGGTGAAAAGAAGAAAAATCTGATTTTCAACCGGGCCACCCAGGCTTACCGCCAGCCCGGCTCCTCCATCAAGCCGGTCCTGGTCTACGCGCCCGCCATCGATACGGGCCTGGTGACGGCCGCCTCGGTCTTTATTGATGAAGAAAAACACCTGGACCCCCAGAACCCGACCAGGGCCTGGCCCCGCAATTCCGGGGGAGGCTATAACGGGGCTGTCACGGTCCGCAGGGCTCTGCGCCAGTCACTCAACACCATTGCGGTCGAGATCTACACAGAGGTCATGAACCCCTCCATCGGCCTTTCCTACATGAAGCGCATGGGCGTGGACCGGTCCAATGAACCTCAGCCGGCCGGCGCCCTGGGAGCTTTTACCTGGGGCATGAACAGCATCGAGATGGCGGGTATGTACACGGCCCTGGCCAATCGCGGCCTCTTCACCGAGCCCTACCTCTTCACCCGGGTCCTGGATGCCCAGGGCAATGTCCTCCTGGAGCACAAACCCCGTCTGGAACAGGTCTTCACAACCGAGACGGCGGACCTCATAACCAATCTCCTGGTCGACACGGCCCGCAACGCCGGCTGGATCAGCCCCTTCGTCAGCATCGGCAAGCAGCCGGTGGCCGGCAAGACGGGTACATCAGACGAGCGCATCGACCGCTGGTTCTGCGGCTACACGCCTTATTACACAGCCGCTGTCTGGTACGGCTACGACAACGCCAACGGCCGCCGGACTGAGATCCCAAGCGCCGACGTTTCGAGCCCCATCAAGATCTGGCGGGATGTCATGTATCAGATCCACGCCAACCTGGATGTCAAGCAATTCCCCATGTCCAGCGGCCTGGTGACCCGCAAGGTCTGCGCCGATTCGGGCATGCTGCCGACGGAGTGGTGCACCGACACCATCACGGAATACTTCGATTCCAACAAGAAGCATACTTTCCCCGCCCTGACCTGCACCCTGCACAGCGAGGCGCCGCCGGATATTGATCCGGAAAACCCCGATGACCCCGATCCCGATCCGACGGGACCCACCATCATCGTGACGCCGGATCCTGATCCGACAAGTCCGACAAGTCCGCCGGAAGAGCCATAGGTTCCCGGTAACCGACAGGAACCCCATCCGGAAGGCCTCCGCCTTCCGGATTTTTCTTTTCAGCCTTTCCCGCGAAAATCTCTTTATGTCATAATGAGCGGGACAGTTCAGCCATTTCATTCAAGCGAACAGGAGGCTTCATGTTTAACCCGCATACACTGGAAGATTACCAAAAAGCAGCCGATTGGCTTAAGGAAAGAACCGGACAAAGGCCCCGTTACGCGGTCATTCTCGGCTCTTCGCTGGGCGCTGTTGCCGATCGGATGACCGAAACCGAATCCTTTGACTACGGACAGATCCCGGGCTTCCTGATCCCCACCAATCCCTCCCATGCCGGCAAGCTGATTTTCGGCAAGCTTGGCGGCCAGGACACGGTCATCATGTCGGGGCGCTTTCATTACTACGAGGGCTATTCCTACCAGGAGCTGGCTCTGCCTGTCCGGGTTCTGGCCCTCCTGGGCGTCCGGACCCTGATCGTGACCAACGCCGCGGGCGGCGTCAACCTGGACTATCAGGTGGGGGACATCATGGTCCTGTCCGATCACATCAATCTGGCCGGGGTCAGCCCCACGGCCGGCACAAACATTGAGGCTCTGGGTCCCCGCTTCTTCGATATCACCAAGCTCTACACGCCCGCCCTGCGGAAACTGGCCCATGAGACGGCGGCCTCCCTGGATCCAGCACTCAAGCTGGTTGAGGGCGTCTACTTTTTCTGCACGGGACCCCACTTCGAGACTCCCGCCGAGATCCGCGCCATCCGCACCCTGGGCGGCGACGCGGTCGGCATGTCAACGGTTACCGAGACCCTGACAGCCGCCCATGCGGGCCTGGAAGTCCTGGGTTTCTCCCTGATCACCAACCTGGCGGCCGGCATCCTGGACCAGCCGCTTTCAGATGAAGAGGTCGGCGTGGTCGCCCAGGCGTCCGCCAGCCGCATGGGTGCCCTGATTGAGGGCATCATCGAAAGGAGAGGCTAATGGGACTGCTTTTTCACGATATCGCTCTGATCGGCCCGGACGGACTTACCAAAAAGCACATGAATGTCCGCGTTGAGGGGACCCTCATCCAGACCATCGAGCCCTGCCAGACCACCTGGGAGGAAGCCCTGGCCGCGGGAGAGCCGGTTTACGACGGCCGGAACAAACTCATCATCCCCGGCTTCTTCAATAACCACTCCCATGTGCCCATGACATTGACCCGGGGTTTCGCAGAGGATCTGTCCCTCCATGACTGGCTTTACAAGCGGATTTTTCCCTTTGAGGCCCTTCTGACGGAAGAGGACATGTACTGGGGGGCCCTCCTGGGTATCGCTGAGATGCTGTCCGGGGGCACGGTGTCCTTCACGGATATGTACATGCGCATCCAGGGGATTTCCCGGGCAGTGTCCGAGTCCGGCATCAAGGCCAGCCTGTCCAACGGCCTGACCGGGGATGCCGACACCAAACTGGAGGAAACCGCCTGGTTCCGGGAGACTGAAACCCTGATCGAGGAGGCCCGGGCCTCCGGCGGCCAGATCATAGCCAATGCCTCCCTGCACGCCCAGTACACCAGCAAGCCGGAACTGGTCCGCCAGCTGGCGGACTACGCCCTGGACAGGGGACTTCGCATGCACATTCACCTGTCGGAGACCCGCGGCGAGCACGAGGCCTGCAAGGCCAATTACGGCAAAACGCCCACCCGCTACCTGACCGACCTGGGACTTCTCTCCGTCCCCACCACGGCCGCCCACGCCATCTTCATTGAGGGGGAGGACTACGACCTGATCCGCCAGCAGGGGGTAACCCTCTGCCATATGCCCTCATCCAACCTCAAGATCGGCAGCGGCCTGGCCGATGTCAAGAGCTGGCGGGACGCCGGCATCCGCGTCACCATCGGTACCGACGGGGCAGGCAGCAACAACAACCTGGACATGATCGAAGAGGTCACCCTGGCCTCTTTCCTGGCCAAGGGCATCCACCACGATCCGATCCTTTTCTCCACGGGGGAGCTTTTGACCTTCGCCACCCGCAACGGAGCCCTGGCACAAGGGCGTGAGGATACGGGTCTTCTGGAGGAGGGCTACCGGGCTGACCTGGCCGTAGTGGACATGTCCACCCTCAAGTTCCAGCCCGTCTTCGATTACGGGACCAGCCTCTTTACCAACGCCAACGCTTCCGACGTGGCACTGACCATGGTCGACGGCCGCGTCCTTTACCAGGACGGGGTCTTTACCACCATCGATATCGAGCGGGTTGTCCGCGAGGTCTACCGCATCCGCGGCCAGAAGTTTGAAGCGCTTGGAATTGAGATCTGAGCCTGACGGGGATTCTTCCCCAAATAGTTGATAGGGACCCGGAGCGGGTCCCTATCGAGGAGACGTATGAAGAGGTGTTGTCGTAGCTTTTTGCTACGAGTTAACTATAACGGCCATTTGTTGAGCAGAAACAGCATGAATTTGAACAATTGTCACAATTGCGTGATAAGGCGCCCATATCTTTCCCTTTTGAAATCCGGCCTGACGGGGCTCCTTCTTGTCAGCCTGGCCCTTTCCCTGACCCTGTCCGCCTGCGGGAGACCTTCCCCCCAGGCCCCCGGCCTGACCCAGCCGACTACCCAAACAACTTCCCGGGAAGACTTCAGCATCCCCAAAGACCGGCCCCTGACTCCGGAAGAAGCCCTTGAGGCTGCCCGCATCCTGGACCGGGAGAAGATGGACTACGACCCTATCCGGCCGGGGGGCGCCGCCGACCTGACCGCCATGGACAAGGTCCGCATCGATCGGGTTGTCGACGGCGACACCTTCATTGTTTACCGAAAGGACCGGCCTCAAAGGCTGCGGCTGATCGGCCTGGATGCCCCCGAATCCTATTCCCATCACGATCCGGACCTGCGAACCCACCCGGGCGAATCGGTCTCCCGCATTGTCGAGGCCTGGCTTGACGGCCGGGAGGTCTACCTGCAGTTTGACAAGGAACGGCAGGACCCCTATGAGCGCCTTCTGGCCTATATGTGGCTGGACGAGCACACCATGGTCAATGAGGTCCTGGTCCGCCAGGGTCTGGTCTGGCAGCACCGCTATCCTCCCAATACCCGCTTCAACGATTACTTTGAAGAACTGGAGGCCCTGGCCAAAAACCAGGGGCGCGGTATCTGGGGAAACGCCTCCTGACCCTCAAGCCGCTATCATAAGGGAGAAGGAAAGGGAGGTGGCCGTCATGGACAAACGAACCATTTATCTTGCAGGTGGCTGCTTTTGGGGTGTTGAGCGTTACTACCAGGTCCTGGGCACGGGAATCCTGGAAACGGAGTCCGGCTATGCCAACGGAAAGATCCCCAATCCCAGCTACCAGGAGGTCAGCCGGGGGGACACCGGCTACGCCGAGACGGTCCGCCTGGTTTACGACCGGGACCGGATCAGCCTCTGGGAGGTCCTGGCCCACTTTTTCAGGATCATAAACCCCACGACCCGCGACCGCCAGGGCAATGACGTGGGGGACCAATACAGGCCGGGCATCTACTACACGGACCCGGAAGATTTTGAAATCATCTGCGACTACCTGGACGCCCGCCGCAAGGACTACAAGGCCCCTTTGGTAGTCGAGGTCATGGAACTGACCAACTTCTACCCGGCAGAGGATTACCACCAGGACTATCTGGTCAAGAATCCTTCCGGTTACTGCCATGTGGACCTGAGCCAGGCCGACCTGCCCCTGAAGCCAGAGGAAATCCCCAAATGGGAACCCCTGGAGGTTCAAGCCGGGGACCGGCTGGACGCCCGGCCCTTTGAGGGGAATCAGGCGGAAAAGATGCCCAGGGCATCCTTCCAGCGGCCCACTGACCAGGAGCTTCGGGAGCAGCTGACCGACATCCAGTACCGGGTGACACAGGAGAACGCGACCGAGCGGCCTTTTGCCAATGAATACGACCGGCATTTCGAGGCCGGCCTCTACGTAGATATCGTCAGCGGTGAACCGCTCTTCAGCTCCCGCGACAAGTACGATGCCGGCTGCGGCTGGCCTTCTTTCAGCCGGCCTCTGGCCCAGGGTCTGCTGGTTTACAAGGACGACACCTCCCTCTGGCGCAAGCGGGTGGAGGTCCGAAGCGGGGAGGCCGACTCCCACCTGGGTCATGTCTTCGAGGACGGACCCGCCGACCAGGGGGGCCTTCGCTACTGCATCAACAGCGCGGCCCTGCGCTTTATCCCCGCAGCTGACATGGAAAAAGAGGGCTACGGGGATTTCCTGGATCAGGTGACCGGATCCCAAGCCTGACCCCATGGCCCGGCCGGCCGTGTGTTAAACTTAAAAGTGGCTGCCGGTCTTCTATGCCAAGGCCGGAAAGACCCGGCGCAGAAGCCGTATCTGAGCCGCAACTGAACGCGGGGCCCGTGCAATGCAGGCCTGTGAACCCCGTCAGA
>JBBAEW010000022.1:0-28705 GCA_041655695.1 Saccharofermentanales bacterium | reverse complement strand
AGAACTGGTCCAGGATCAGGACCGAGCACGGCTTGACCGGCTCCATGCTCAATGAACTCTTTGGTCCAGTCAAACCGGAGGGGGAACTGACGGAGCTTGAGACCGGCCGCTATCTCTATGTCAACACGGATGCTGCCAACCTGCGCGAGGAACCGTCGACAGATGCCGAGATTCTGGGCGTGGTCTTCATGGATGAGCGCGTTATGCAGATATCGGACAACGGGAGCTGGTCCAAGGTACGGACCGAGGGCGGAGTCATCGCCTATCTCTTCAACCATCTCCTGCGGGAGACACCGCCGGCTAATCCCTTTGTCAAGACCAACCGGACGCTCTATATTGGTGTCGATACAGCCAATATCAGGAGGTCTCCGACGACCGACTCCGATATTTTGGCCCGTGCCAAGCGCGACCAGGCCCTTTTGGAAATCGAGGCCAACGACAGCTGGTCCAAGGTCAAGCTCAGTGACGGGACCGTCGGTTATGTGCGCAGCGATCTTCTGACCAACGTCAAGCCCGCGCCGGCCGGCTTCACCCAGGCGTCCGGCAATGTCTACGTCATCACCAACGCGGCCAATATCCGCTCCGAACCCAACACCAACTGCTCCATCCTGGTGGTGGTCCGCTACGGCGACCGCCTGACCGTCAAGGCCAAAGGTCCCGGCTGGACTATGATTGAGACGTCCGGCGGCAAAACCGGCTACATTTCCAGTGACCTGATTTCCGCGACCAAGCCGTCCGGCCAGTCTTCGGGCAGCGGTTCCGGCGGGACGGGATCCGGATCAGGCTCAGGCGGGAGCAACTCCGAACTCAGACAGCGGGTGGTCGATATTGCCCGCTCGGCACTGGGCGTCCCTTATCGGTTGGGGGGCAAGACCATGTCCGGCATGGACTGCTCCGGCCTGGTCAAATACACCTACGAAGCCATCGGCTATAAGAATATTCCCCACGGATCGGATCCGCAGGCCAGGCAGCTGGGGACCAAAATCCCCATCTCCGGCAAGGACTATTCCAGCCTCCTGCCGGGGGATCTGCTTTTCTTCAGCAGGGGGAGCGGCTACTATCATGTTGGGATCTATGCGGGCAACAATCAGATGATTCACGCCAGCAGCGGCAACGGAGGCGTGATTATTACCAACCTGGCCAACTATGTCGCCGCTGCCCGGGTTAACCGTGTCATTGACTGATTGTCCTTGACCTTGGGATGAAATAGAATGGACGCGAAGAGATTCCGCGTCCATTTTTTGTTAAAAGAGAGTGAATGCCGCTTATGGACCAGAACAAAGGTGAATTTATTTCAGTTGTCATTCCTTTTTTCAACGAGGAGGGCCAGGCAGCCGCAACGCTGACAGAGGTTGCTTCAGTTCTGGAGTCGGCCGGACTCAGCTATGAATTGGTGGCGGTCGATGACGGCTCCACGGATGGAACCTGGCAGGTCCTGCTGGAGCTGAGCCAGACCAGGCCGGGGATCCGGGCCCTTCGCTTTTCCAGGAATTTTGGCAAGGAGGCGGCGGTCTGCGCCGGCCTGGATCAGGCGGCCGGTCAGGCGGTCGTGGTCATGGACGGCGATCTCCAGCATCCGCCCCAGTACATCCCAGAGATGGTTCAACTCTGGCGGGAGGGCTACGAGGTGGTCGAAGGCCTGAAAGAGTCCCGTGGAGACGGAATATTCAGCCGTTTTGCCGCCAATCTCTTTTACGGCCTCTTCAGGAAGATGTCAGGTATTCAGCTGAAGAATGCCTCGGACTTCAAATTGCTTGACCGGAAGGTGGTGGATTTCTGGAAGACCATACCTGAGAAGGACACCTTCTTTCGAGCTCTTTCGGCCTGGATGGGCTTTCGCCGGATCAACCTGCCCTTTGTCGTTCAGGATCGGACGGACGGCAAGAGCAAGTGGGGCTTTCGCAAACTTTTCCGTCTGTCTGTCAGCGCCCTGACAGGCTTCTCCTCCCGGCCGCTGATTCTGATCAGCAGCATGGGAACCTTCTTTCTTCTGGCCTTCTTCGTCCTGGCCATCCAGACTCTGGTCACCTATATAGGCGGACGCGCCGCCACCGGTTTTACAACCGTTATCTTGCTGCAGCTTCTGATCGGCAGCATTACTTTAATCAGCCTGGGCCTTATCGGTCTTTATATCGACAGTCTTTTCCGGGAAGTGAAGGCGCGGCCACGCTATCTGATCACTGAAAGGTCAGAGCCGGGGGTCCGGCATGAACGGCCGGCTGACTGATTTTCCCCTGGCCGCCTTTCTCAGTCAGACCACCCGGGAGGGTGGGGTTGACTTCCACTTGCACTCCTCCTGCTCCGACGGTCTGCAAAGCCCCGGCCAACTGGTCGCACAGGCTGTTGCCAACCGCCTGCGCGTCTTTGCCCTGACTGATCACGATTCCATGGCCGGGATCCCTGAGGCCCGGCAGGCCCTCAAGGTCCTGGAAATACCGGACCCGCCTGTCCTGATCCCGGGGGTTGAGTGCAGCGCCCGCTACCAGGAGCGTGAAGTCCATATTCTGGGCTATTTCGAAGAGGATCAGCCGGTCGTCATGCTGGACTACCTGCGGGAGCTGGCAGAGGAACGGCAGGAGCGCAATCTGGCCATGATGGCAAAATTAAATGACCTGGGCTTTCCTGTCCGACCGGAGGATCTTGAGGAGTACGGCAGGCAGGGGACAGTCTACGGGCGCGTTCATATGGCCCAGTGGCTGGTTGACCGGGCGGGCTTTTCTTCCATTGACCAGGCCTTCCGCCAGCTCCTGGGCCAGGAGAAACCTGCTTTCGTCCTGCGGAAAAAACGTCAGGTTTCTGAAGTGGCGGGCGTCATCAGGCGGGCGGGAGGCCTTGCGGTCCTGGCCCATCCTCAGCAGTACGGCTGGTGTGAAGCGGGGCGGGAAGAAGAGCTGAAAGGGCGCTTTCTGGCCATGAAAGAGGCGGGTATCCAGGGGATTGAATGCTTTCACGGGGATGCTGACCAAAGAGAGGCCAGACTCATGCAGGAGACGGCTCTTGCCTTGGACCTTATCTGCACGGCAGGTTCAGACAGCCATGGGCGGGAGGACCTTCATGCCCCCATGTTTGGCCCCGAATCCCGCGCTTTTGCCCCATGATCGGCGGGTAGCCGTCCGGGCGGCTTATTTGCGTTAGAATATTCGGGGAAATGCCAACTGCATTTTGCGGACAAAGGCGTTACACTGGTTTGGGCAGACAACTGCCCTCGAATGGAGAGAGCAAAGGCAGCGGCCTGCCTTTTTCCGGATAAAGAGAGCCAAGCGAGGACTAAATGATTTCTTACGATAAAAAAACAATCGACCAGATTGAGGTCAAGGGCAGGCGGGTCCTGCTCCGTGCCGAATTCAATGTACCCCTGGACAAGAAAACCGGGGTCATCACCGACGACCGCCGGATACGGGCAGCCCTTGCCACCATACGGGCCCTCTGCCAGCGCGGAGCCCGTCTGATCATTGTCTCCCATCTGGGCAGGCCCAAGGGCATTGACCCGGCCCTTTCCCTGGCGCCGGTCGCCCAGCGCCTGGCTGAGCTTCTGGGTCAGCCGGTGACCTTGGCTTCAGATGTCATCGGTCCGGATGCCCGGGCCAGGGCCCAGGCCCTTGAGGATGGATCCATTCTGCTTCTGGAGAATGTCCGTTTCTACAAGGAAGAAACAGCCAACGATCCGGAATTTGCAAGAGAACTGGCTTCCCTGGCAGAGATTTATGCCAGTGACGCTTTCGGAGCCGTTCACAGAGCCCACGCCTCAACTGCCGGTGTCGCTTCCTTTTTACCGGCTGTCGCCGGCTACACCATCAACCGGGAACTGGAGATGCTGGGCCGGGCGGTCAATGAACCCAAGCGGCCCCTGACCGCCATTTTGGGCGGGGCCAAGGTCTTCGACAAGATCGGTGTCATCCGCAACCTCATGGACAAGGTGGACAACCTCCTGATCGGGGGCGGCATGGCCTATACCTTCCAGGCAGCCAAGGGCTGGCCGGTCGGAACCTCCATCTGTGAGGAGGACAAGCTGGACCTGGCCAGGGAACTGATGGCTCTGGCCGAGGAAAAGGGCGTCAACCTGGTTCTGCCCGTCGATACGACCGTGGCCGACCGTTTCGCCGAAGACGCAAAGCCCCATGTCGTGCCGTCAAACCAGATCCCGGACGACATGATGGGCCTGGATATCGGCCCTGAAACCATGAAGCTCTTTTCGGATATCATTGCCTCTTCCGCTACCGTTGTCTGGAACGGTCCGGTGGGCGTCTTCGAGTTTGATGCCTTTGCCCGCGGAACCCGGCAGATTGCCAAGGCCATCGCGGATGCCGGTCTCATCTCCATCATCGGCGGCGGAGACTCCGCGGCAGCCGTCGAGCAGCTGGGCTTTGCCGATCAGGTGACCCACATTTCGACCGGCGGCGGGGCTTCCCTGGAATTCCTCGAGGGCAAAGTCCTTCCGGGTATTGACTGTCTTCTGGACCGCGACCCCCGCGGACTTGTGGCGGCCGGCAACTGGAAGATGAATCAGGGGCTTCCGTCCCAGGCCAGGGCCGCCATAGAGGCCCTGATCCCCATAGCCGCTCATGCGCCAGCCCGGGTCATTGCCGCTGTGCCCTACACCGTTCTCGACACCGCCCTCAAGGCGGCAGAAGGAAGCCCGGTCCATATTGCGGCCCAAAACGGCTGCCAGTATGACAGCGGTGCCTATACAGGTGAAGTTTCCATGAAGATGCTGGCCGGTATGCACGTGCCCTACGTGCTGATCGGCCATTCCGAGCGCCGCACCCTTTTCAATGAAAGCGACCAGACGGTCCGGGAAAAATTGCAGGCTGCCCTCCACTGGGGGGTCCGGCCCATTGTCTGTGTCGGAGAAACCCGTGAAGAACGCCAAAAAGGCCAAACCGAAGCTGTTCTGCAAAGGCAGGTGCACCAGGCCCTGGAAGGCCTGCCAGCGGATTCGCTTTGCCAGCTTATGATCGCCTACGAGCCGGTCTGGGCAATCGGGACAGGAGATACGGCGACCGAGGAGCAGGCGGATGAGGCCTGCGCCTATATCCGGGGCCTTCTGGAGTCTCTTTACGGCCAGGAAGCCGCGGAAGTCTGCAAGATTCTCTACGGCGGATCGGTCAATGCCAGCAATGCGGCGGCCCTCTTTGCCTGTCCTCATATCGATGGCGGGCTTGTGGGCGGCGCTTCGCTCAAGGTCGAGGAATTCGGCCTGATCGCCGGGAGATAAGCGGCCATGAACCGGAAAGTCAAAGGTCCCCTGGCACTCCTTATCCTGGATGGATGGGGCATTTCAGATAAAAGCGAGGGCAATGCCGTCCTGGCTGCCAGGACACCCTTTCTGGACAGCCTGTCTGCGCGCTGGCCCCAGTCGGTCATCCGGACAAGCGGCCGCGATGTGGGTCTGCCTGACGGCCAGATGGGCAATTCCGAGGTGGGCCACACCAATATCGGCGCGGGCCGGATCGTCTACCAGGACCTGCTCCGGATCAGCAACGCCATCGAAGACGGATCCTTCTTTGAAAATGAGGCCCTTCTCTGGGCCATGGAACACGCGGCCCGGACCCAGGCGACCCTGCATCTGGCCGGTCTGCTTTCGGACGGCGGGGTTCACAGCCATCTGACCCACCTCTTCGCCCTGGTGGACATGGCCAAGGCGGTGGGAGTCCGTGATCTGGCCCTCCATGCCTTTTTTGACGGCCGGGATACGCCGCCTGACTCCGGCCTGGGCTACATGGAAGCCCTCCTGGCCCATTTCCAAAAAACCGGTATCGGCCGGGTCGCCTCCATGGGCGGCCGCTACTACGGTATGGACAGGGACAACCGCTGGGATCGGGTGGAAATGGCCTACAGGGCCATGACCGCGGTCGACTTCAATGGGGAGCGGGCCATGGATCCTCTGGCTGCCATCGCCGCATCCTATGAGCGGGGCGTGACCGACGAATTCATTGTCCCGGTTCTTCTGACGGACCAGGAAGGTAAGCCGGCAGGTCCGGTCAAAGAGGGCGACAGCCTCATCTTCTTCAATTTCAGGCCCGACCGGGCCAGGGAGCTGACGCGGGCCTTCTGTCAGCCGGGCTTTGATCATTTCCCTGCGGTCAAGTCGCCGCTGGGCCTGCATTATGTATGCATGACCGAATACAGCGCCGAATTCGAGGCTTTCAGCACCCTGAGGACAGCCTTTCCGCCTCAGGCCCTGTCCGGTATCTTCGGGGAGGTCATCTCCCACGCTGGCCTGACCCAGCTTCGGATCGCGGAAACAGAGAAATATGCCCACGTGACTTTTTTCTTCAACGGCGGGCGCGAAGAGTCTTTCAGCGGGGAGGAACGCATTCTGGTCCCTTCGCCCAAGGTCGCCACCTATGACCTGAAGCCTGAAATGAGTGCTTATGAAGTGACTGACCGCCTCCTGGCCGCCCTGGAGAAAAAGGCACCGGATGTCATTATCCTGAATTATGCCAACGGGGATATGGTGGGCCATACGGGCATTTTTGACGCGGGGGTCCGGGCTCTGGAAGCCGTGGACGCCTGCCTGGCCAAGCTGGTCCCGGCCATTCTTGACCGGGGGGGCCTGGCCCTGATTACTGCCGATCACGGCAATTTGGAAGAAATGGTTGACCCATCCAGGGACGTGGCCTTCACGGCACACACAACCAACCCGGTCCTTCTGATCGGGGCGGGCCTGGATGAGGGAGATCTGATGGATGGCCGGCTGGCCGATCTGGCGCCGACCATGCTTGACCTTTTGGGTCTGGAAATGCCGGGGGAGATGACAGGTCATTCGCTCTGGCGGCGCTAGCCGCCAGGCATGGTATACTGTCTGGCCCAGGCTTGTTATAGGAAAATTGGGGGATAAACAATGACGAAAAAGAAGAACTACGTGACCATGGATGGCAATACGGCGGCAGCTTATGCCTCGTATGCATTCACAGAAGTTGCCGGCATCTATCCGATTACGCCGTCTTCCGGTATGGCGGACAGCGTGGATCAATGGGCTCAGCAGGGGCGTAAAAACCTCTTCGGCCAGAGCGTCAAGGTCATCGAAATGCAATCCGAGGGCGGCGCCGCCGGACTTGTCCACGGCTCGCTGGCAACCGGAGCCCTGACAACAACCTATACGGCCTCTCAGGGTCTCCTGCTCATGATTCCCAACATGTACAAGATGTCCGGTGAATTGCTGCCGGCAGTTTTCCATGTCTCCGCCCGAGCCATCGCCGGCCACGCCCTGTCCATCTTCGGCGATCACAGCGATATTATGGCTGCGCGGCAGACGGGCTTTGCCATCCTGGCCTCACATGGTGTCCAGTCGGCCATGGATCTTGGGGTTGTCGCCCATCTGGCGGCCATTAAGAGCCGGGTACCCTTCATGCATTTCTTTGACGGTTTCCGGACCTCCCATGAGATCCAGAAGATTGAGCAGCTGGATTACGCGGACCTGGCAGGCCTGGTTGACTATGAGGCCCTGGAGGCCTTCCGCAAGCGCGGTCTGACCCCCAACGATCCCTGTATCCGCGGGACGGCCCAAAACCCCGACATTTTCTTCCAGATGAAAGAAGCCTCCAACCAGGTCTATCTGGATGTACCGGGCGTGGTTGAGCATTACCTGGACGAGATCAGCGAGCTGACGGGCAGGACTTATAAGCCCTTTGTCTACCATGGCGACCCCCAGGCGGAAGAGATCATTATCTGCATGGGGTCGGTCTATGACACCATCTGTGAAACAGTCGACTACCTCAACTGCCAGGGCAGAAAGACGGGCGTGGTGCACGTTCACCTCTTCCGCCCCTTCAGCGCCGAGCGCCTGCTTGAGGCCATTCCCTCGACGGTCAGGAAAATCGCGGTTCTGGACCGCTCCAAAGAGCCGGGCGCCCAGGGCGAGGCCCTTTATCTGGATGTGGTATCCGCCCTCTCCTGCGCTGACCGGCCGGTCCTGGTTTCAGGCGGCCGTTACGGACTGGGCTCCAAGGACACCACTCCTTCCCAGATCAATTCCGTCTATGAGATGCTGGCCGGGGACCCGGTCCTCCGCTTCACCATCGGGATCGAAGACGACGTCACACATCTGTCGCTGCCGATCACTCAGGCTCTGGAAGTTTCACCGGAAGGAACCTATACAGCCCGTTTCTGGGGTCTTGGATCCGACGGCACGGTGGGCGCCAACCAGAACTCCATCAAAATCATCGGGGACAATACCCCCATGTACGCCCAGGCCTATTTCTCCTACGACTCCAAGAAGTCAGGCGGTGTGACCATCTCCGATCTCCGCTTCGGCCATTCGCCCATCCGGGCCCCTTATCTGGTGGAGAACGCTGACTTTGTCGCCTGCCACAACCAGGCCTATATTGACCAGTACGACATGCTCAAGGTCCTCAAGAAGGGCGGATCTTTCCTGCTCAATACCACCCGTTCGGAGGCTGAGCTGGACGATTTCCTGCCGGGCCATGTCAAGCGCTATCTGGCAGACAACCAGATCCGTCTCTACATCATTGACGCTGTCAAAATCGCCCAGGATCTGGGACTTGGCAGCCGGATCAACACCATCTGCCAGGCTGCCTTCTTCAAGATCAGCCAGGTCATCCCGGTTGATGAAGCGGTCAAGCACATGAAGGAAGCTATCGTCCGCTCCTACGGGGACAAGGGCGAGGACATCGTCAAGATGAACTACCAGGCCGTGGACGCCGGCATCGATCAGGTGCGCGAAGTCCAGGTGCCCGCGGACTGGGCCAAGGCCGCTGACAAACCCGTCCGCCTGCGCCAGGCGCCGGACTTTGTCCTCAGCATCGCCGACGTCATGAACCGCCAGGAAGGCGACAGCCTGCCCGTCTCGGCCTTTATGGACCACGTGGACGGCACCATGCCCCAGTCGACATCCCAGTACGAGAAGCGGGGTATCGCGGTCAACGTTCCCAAGTGGATTGCCGAGAATTGCATCCAGTGCAACCAGTGCGCCTATGTATGCCCCCACGCCGTCATCCGGCCCTTCCTCCTGACCCCTGAGGAAAAAGAGGCAGCTCCTGCCACCTTTGAAACCTTGCCCGGCAGCAAGCCCTACGATCAGTACGATTTCAGGATTCAAATCTCAGCCCTGGACTGCACCGGCTGCGGCTCCTGCGCCCAGGTCTGTCCGGCCAAGGTCAAGGCCCTGGTCATGGAACCCCTGGAAGACCATATGCTGGAGGCCGATCACTGGACCTATGCCCAGTCTCTTTCCAGGAAGGCCAATCCCATGAGCAAGAGCACGGTCAAGGGCAGCCAGTTCGAGCGGCCCCTCCTGGAGTTCTCCGGGGCCTGTGCGGGCTGCGGCGAGACGCCCTATGTGCGCCTGGCCACCCAGCTCTTCGGTGACCGCATGATGATCGCCAACGCCACGGGCTGCTCCTCCATCTGGGGCGGGTCGGCTCCCTCCATGCCCTACTGTGTCAACGACGACGGCTTCGGCCCCTCATGGGCCAACTCCCTCTTCGAGGACAACGCCGAATACGGCCTTGGCATGCACCTCGGCGTCAAACAGATCCGCGACCGGGTGACAGAATACGTGGTTTCCCTGTCTGAACTTACAGGTCTGCCTGAACCGCTGGCGGAATCGCTGGCCGACTGGCTGGAAAAGAAGGACGTCAAGGACGGCGCCCGGGGAATCGCGGTCAAGCTGATCCTGGCTCTGACAGACGCAAAGCTGGACGGCCAGGCTGCCGCCCTGCGCGACCAGATCCTGGAGCTCAAGGACTATCTGATGCTTCGTTCGACCTGGATCATCGGCGGTGACGGCTGGGCCTACGACATCGGCTACGGCGGACTGGACCATGTCCTGGCCTCGGGCGAGGATGTCAATATCCTGGTTCTGGATACGGAAGTCTATTCCAACACAGGAGGCCAGGCTTCCAAGGCCACCCAGCTGGGCGCGGTTGCCCAGTTCGCGGCCGGAGGCAAGCCTCTTAAGAAGAAGGACCTGGGCATGATGGCCGCATCCTACGGCTACGTCTACGTGGCCCAGATCGCCATGGGGGCCAGTCAGGCACAGACCCTGCGGGCCCTGCGCGAGGCCGAGGAGTGGAACGGACCTTCCATCATCATCGCTTACTCGCCCTGCATCAACCACGGTATCCGGGGCGGCATGTCCCTGTCCCAGCAACGGGAAAAAGACGCCGTTGAGACAGGCTACTGGCATCTGTGGCGTTACAACCCGGCCCTGGCGGAAGGTGAAGAGGCCAAGAACCCCTTCGTCCTGGATTCCAAGCCGCCGACACGCGATTACAGGGAGTTCCTGGAACAGGAAGTCCGCTACACATCCCTCTTCAAGAAGTACGGCAAGGAAGAGGTCGACGCCATCTTCGACCGGGCCCGCAAGGCCGCGGACGAGCGCTACCAGACCTACCTGCGCATGGCCAAATCCGAATAAGACACAAGGTCCCTCTGGATCTGGGAGGAGAACCGGCCACGGTTCTCCTCTTTGTCTTCTCCGGGGAATTTGCTAGACTGAACAGGTGACCGATCAAAGAGAGGGGTGGCTGTTTTGCGTATCAGGGATGATCATTCGATTATGTTCAGCGACACGCCCGTCCCTGATCTTTTTATCCACGATCTCATGCCCAAACTGAGCGGCAATGCCGTTAAATGCTATCTTTTCCTCAGCAGCGTCTCAGCCAGCGGTGCCCGGGACGCCACCCGGGCGGATATCGCCGACCGGCTGGGGATCACCGAGGCGGCCGTCGACGAGACCCTCCTGGAATTGCAGCGGATGGATCTGATCACCGTCAGCCACAGCGATATCGCCATCACCGACCTTAAGATGAGAGAGCTGCTCAAGCGCTACCGGCCCATCGCTTCATCCCTGCCCAGCGAAATCGCCGAGCGGGAAAGCTTGAGCGAGGACCGTGAGCGCATGGTCAACCTTATCAAGATGACCTTCTTCCAGGGCATCATGACCTTCATGTGGTATGACCAGATCGACCGCTGGTTCGAGGCCTACGGTTTCGAGCCTGACGTAATCTACGCCCTCTTCCAGGAAGCGGCCAACAACAACCGCCTGGACGGGACGGGTTACGCCAACAGGATTGCCGAAGACTGGGCCGCGGCCGGCGTCCGCACCTACGATCAGCTGTCTGTCTACTATGGCCGTTTTCTTGAAAAAAACCAGATCAAGGCTTTTGTTGGCAAGAAGATGCGGCGGTCCCTGACCGAATACGATCTCAAGGATATCGACCTGTGGATCGACGAGTACGGCTTTGACCGCGAGATCATCGACGAGGCCCTGTCCAAGACCCGGGGAGCATCCAAGCCCAGCATCCGTTTTGTCAGCGCTGTCCTCAAGGACTGGCACGAGAACGGTCTGCAAACCATTGAAGCCATCCGGGAGCACGAGAAAAAACGGGAAGCCGACGCCGGCCGCATGCGAAGCCGGCAGACCTATACCCGGGACAACCGCGGCAATTTCCGTGAAGGTGACCAGCGGGATACGGGAGATCAGGCAGGCTACGACACCCGCATGCCCCGGATCGACACCCAGGAGGATTCCTCCCAGCCATGAAGAGCCTGACCCAGAAGATCAACGGTGATATTGTCCGCATCTATGAAGGGCGCCGCAATGAGGCCTTCAGGATCCGTGATCTGCGCGTTCAGGAACTCTACCGGCAGTTCCCTGGCCTGGAAGCTCTGGACAGGCGCCTGCGTCTGGCCGGCCTTTCTCTTCTCCAGGGCAAGGTGGAAGGGGAGACCCCCGAGCCCTTTGAATCCTTCGAGGCTGTTGAGGCCGAGAGACGGGCCTATCTGCGGGCCCAGGGGATTGAGGACGGCTATGACCAGCCGGCCTATCACTGCCCCTCCTGCGGGGACACAGGCAGGCTTGGGGGCAGCTGGTGCCCCTGCCGCAGGCAGATTATCCGCCAGCTCCTGCCGGTCTATTTCCCTGACGCACTGGCCGGCGACCACCTTTTTTCCAACTTCAACCTCAATCTTTTCAGCAGCGAGCCGACGGGCAAGGCCGGGCCTTCACCGCGCGATTTGATGGCCGATTATCTGCAGATGGCCCAGCTCTACACCGGCCACTTTGACCGCCTGCGGGACCGCAATCTCTTCTTTTCGGGGGCGCCGGGGACCGGCAAGACTTTCCTCATGCAGTGCATGGGCCACCGCCTCATGGATGACGGCTATCCGGTGGTCTACATCACGGCTCCCAATCTCTTTGACCTCATGACCCGCCATAAGCGGCAGCAAGCGGCCTTCCGGCCGGATCCGGACATGCTGGAGGAAGCCTCCATGCTTTTCCAGGCTCTCCACCACTGGGACCTTCTCCTGATCGACGATCTGGGAACGGAGCCGGCGACACCGGAAACCTATGCCCAGCTCATCCTGCTTCTTGACGCCCGCCAGAGCCGTAAACTGGCCACCATCATCGCCTCCAATATCGAGGCAGGCGATTTCTCAAGGATTTATGACGGCCGCATTGCCAGCCGCCTGCACGGCAATTTTCTCAAATATGAGTTTCTTGGTGATGACCTCCGCCTTCGCAAGAAGAGCGAAAAGGAATAGGGGCGGCCCTGTGCGGACCGGAGTTGATCTTGTTTCCGTCAGCCGGATCAGGCAGATGATAGCGGATCACGGTGACCGTTTCATGGACCGGGTCTATACCCCCGCGGAGCGGGCCATCTGTGCCGGGGATGCCCGGCGCTTTGCCGGCCGCTACGCTGCCAAGGAGGCAGTCTCCAAAGCCCTGGGAACGGGGATAGGGAGAAGGGGAATTACCTTCCAGGACCTGGAGATTCTGCAGGACAGCCTGGGAGCCCCGGTTCTTCACCTGCACCGGGCGGCCCGAACCGTCTTTGATGAAATGGGGGGACTGTCGGTCTCCCTCAGCATCTCCCACGAGCACGACTACGCCCTGGCCTTCTGCGTGATCGGCCTGGCCTCTGGCCAGGAAAGGCTGGCGGACCATGTCTGATCCAAGGCAAACCTCGGCCGACCACGAGAAGATCGAAATCAGGCGGGGGATCATTCCCGACCCCCGGCCGGATAAGGCGCTTCCGGTCAAAAAAGACAGGCAGAGGCCGGTCTTTGTCAGTAGCCGTCGGAGGCGGATCCCGCCCTGGCTGATCGCCGCCCTGGTCTTCGCCGCCCTGATGGCGGGTCTTTTTCTGGTTGCCCCCAGGATATCGGACAGTACCCTGGGCTTTGAGGTCACCCCCGACCCCGGGGAAACCCTGCCCCCGGGCTGGGAAGACTATCTCTACGGAGAGGATGTCGCCCTGGTTGCGGTCGGCACGGCCCCTGTCTATGGTCAGCCCGATGCCGCTACCGTCCGCATAGGGGAAGCCCTGCTCAATGAACGTGTCCTCATGCTGGACACAGGGGACCGGGTTTTTATCCATGTCCGCCTGGATGACGGTCTGACCGGCTATATCAAGCGGGAACATCTGACCGCCGACACCAGTTCCCTTTCACCCGAAAACCGCGTAGCCAAGGTGGTGGTCCGCACCCCCTTCAAGCGTGTCATGAGCCATGCCCGTTCGGGCTCCCTGGTGGTCGAGGCGCCCATGGGCACCATTCTGTACGCTGATTACCGAAACGGTGATCTGCTCCGGGTCAGGCTGCCCGGCCAGGAGCCCGGCTGGATCAACACCTCGGGGGTCATGCTCCTGCCCCCTCTTTCGGCCATCCCCCAGGGGGAACCCCTGGGCCAGCTTCTGGTGGCGACGGTCATGGCTTTTTACGACAGCCCTCTGATCCCGGGCGGAGCAACCAAGCGCGGCATCAGCCCTCAGGGGGCCATTCACGTGGCCGGCTTGCTTCATGGCCTCAATTTATCCCGCGATCCCTCCCTCCTGGCCGGTCAGGGAGAGGCCGTGGTCCTGACCCGGGATGAGGAGGGGAAGCCGGACCTGATGGCTGCCCAGGAAGGGGATGTCATCTTTTTCCATGGAACCGGTGACCCCCGGCTTATTGACAGCCTGGCCATGCGCGTGGCGGATGACCAGCTCCTTCTGGTTCTTTCGGGCAAGTCGACCCTGCGCCTTTTGGACATTGAGTCCAAGAGCGCAGATGAACTCAAGGAGCGGATTATGACGGTCAGACGCTTCCAAAAGAGCCCTTAGAGCCCCAAAAAACTTTTGAATATGTGATTGTTTGATAATTGACCGTCTGGTCAAATATGTGTAGAATTCACAGTGATGTCCGTTCTTTTTGGTCAAAGTCGTGTAAGGTTGCCGAAAGGCAGGCAAATCTGTCGGAATTTTGATCCCGGAAAGAGCGCATCGATCTATGTTCAGGCCCCTTGATCAATTGGAGAGGGGCGGGTTCCCGTGCCGGGCACGGGGGCAACATCTTTGAAGGAGAAACACATGAAAAAACTTCTTGTTATTCTGCTTGTCGCGCTGATGGCAATTTCCATTGTTGCCTGTGACAAGAAACCGGTCGAGCCGGGCAAGACAGATCCGAGCCCCACAGAGCCGGGCCCGACCGAACCAGGGGCCAAGGTCTACAAGGTCATCAACCTGGTCAACGGCAACCTGGGCGACAAATCGTTCTTCGATTCAGCCGAGGCAGGTCTGAAGAAGCTGGCTGACGCCGGGCGCATCACCTATGAGACAAAAGAGATGGGCGCCACGGATGCTGACCAGCCCAAATGGCAGCAAACCATCAATGACGTCGCTTCCATGGGCGTCTATGATCTGATCATCTGCGGCACCTACCAGATGCCGGATTATCTGAAGGAAGCCGCCACCGCCTATCCCGATCAGAAATTCCTCATCTATGACGACACAACCTATGTGGGAGACAACGCCAATGTTGTCAACCTCAGCTATCGTCAGAATGACATGGGCTACCTGATCGGCGTTTTCGCCGCGGCCATGACCACACAAACCTCTGTCAACAACATCAACCCTGAGAAGGTCGTCGGCTTCATCGGCGGCATTGACAGCCCCGTCATCAACGACTTCCTCTACGGCTTCCTGGAAGGCGCCAAGGCGACCGACGCGGAAGTCAAGGTTGATACCCGTTACGTCAACTCCTACGCTGACACAGCCACAGCCAAAGAGATGGGCCTTGCCATGATCAATGACAACAGGGCCGACATCATCTGGGGCGTTGCGGGCCTGTCCGGCAACGGCGGCGCTGAAGCGGCCCTTGAAACAGGCAAAGCCTGGTTCGTCGGTGTTGACTCCGACCAGGAGCTGACCCTGTCAGCCGAACTGGCCGGGATTACCCTGACCTCAGGTCTCAAGAATATCGGCGACTCCCTGATCTGGATCTTTGATGAGTGGGATGCCGGGCGCACCTACTGGGGCAAGGAAGTCAACCTGGGTCTGGTCGAAGGCGGAGTCGGCTTCGTGTCCGACAAGAACTTTGCCACCTACGCTCCCCAGGACGTTCAGGACAAAGTCTTTGCCGCTGAGAAGGCCATCCGCGAAGGAAGCATCAAGGTTTCCTCCGCCATCGGTGATGAGACCATGGGCGTTGTCGCGCTGCGTGAGGCAATGCAGCCCTAGTGCCCCTTGCCGGCAAACCGATTGGTAAGTCATAATGACTGTAAAGGGGGACCTGTAAAGGTCCCCTTTTGCCTAGAATCCCATGGGGTGAGGTAGACAGGAGAAGGGACCGAATGGAGCAAAGCGAACTCGTCGTCCAGATGGAGGGGATTACCAAAATTTATCCCAACGGTATTGCGGCCAACAGGGAGGTTGATTTTTCGGTTAAATCCGGGGAAATTCACGCCCTGATCGGGGAGAACGGAGCAGGCAAATCGACTCTGATGAAGATCCTTTTTGGCTTGGAGAAACCGACGGAAGGATCAATCCTGGTCAAAGGGGAAGCGGTTTCTTTTGCCAGCCCCATTGATGCCATCAAAAAAGGCATCGGCATGGTTCACCAGCATTTCATGCTGGTTCCCAGCCTGACCGTCGCAGAAAATATCGTCCTCGGCATGGCGCCGAGAAAATCCGGACTCTTAATTGATTATAAGGAAGCGGTGGAACTGACCCTGGCCAATGCCGAGCGCTTCAACCTGCATGTCGAGCCTACAGCCAGGGTCGCTGATATTACGGCCGGCATGAAACAGAAGGTGGAGATTCTCAAGGCTCTGGTGCGGGGTGCCCAGGTTCTGATTCTGGATGAACCGACCGCGGTCCTGACAACCCAGGAGACGGCCAAGCTCTTCGAGGAACTCAAAAACCTGAAGGATCAGGGTTTCACCATCATCTTCATCTCTCATAAACTGAATGAAATCAAAGAGTTGACGGACCGCATCACCATCATGCGGGCCGGCAAATCTGTAGGGGTCTATGACACCGACTCCATCAACGAACAGGAGATTTCACGGCTCATGGTGGGCCGCGATGTCATCCTTCAGGTGGAAAAGGAAGAGGCCAGGCCGCAGGAGGTTGTCCTTCAGGTCCAGGATGTCCACTATGTCAACGAATGGAGCAAGCGGGCCCTGGACGGGGTCACTTTCTCAGTCCGCAGCGGCGAGATTGTCGGGATCGCGGGTGTTGAAGGAAACGGCCAGCGGGAACTGGTCGATATCCTCTTTGGCCTCCGCCTTCCTGAACAGGGGAGCGTAACCGTGGCCGGGGAGAACCTGGTCGGCCGCCCCCAGGCCAAGATCAGGGAACTGGGTGTCTCCTACGTACCGGAGGACCGGATGACCTTCGGGATCGCCCATACGGCCTCCATTGAAGAGAACGTCATTTCGGACCGCTTCCGCCAGAAGCGCTTTAACCGGGGACCCCTCTTTCGCATGCAGGAACTTCACAAGGAAAGCGACCAGCTGATCCTTGACTATTCGGTTCTCTGCAAGGCCAGGAGTCAGGAAGTGGGCATGCTGTCGGGCGGCAATATCCAAAAGGTGGTGGTGGCGCGGGAATTCTCCAGCTCTCCCATCCTGATTATTGCCGACCAGCCCACCCGGGGTATTGATGTTGGAGCCACCGAGCTGATCCGGAAAAAACTGGTCGACCTGTCCCGGGAGGGAGCGGCGGTCCTCCTGGTCTCGGCGGATTTGAATGAAGTCATGGAATTGTCGGACAGCCTGATCGTCCTCTACGAGGGCAAGATCGCCGGCTATTTCGACGATGGCCAATGGGACGATGTCATGATGGGCGAATACATGCTCGGACTGAAACACCAGAGCCAAGAGGAGATCGAGAGGGCTTCCTATGCATGACCGGCGAATGAGATTTTTTAACCTGGCCCGCGGGGCGGCGGCCATCAGCATCGCGCTTCTGGTTGCCATGATCTTTATCCTGATCAGTTCCAAAACCCCCTGGACGGCCATGAGGTACCTGCTCATCGGGCCCCTCCTCAGCTTCCACGAAGGGGCTGTCATCTTCAACGCCCAGTACCTCTATCAGGTTCTGGCCGCCACCATCCCCATCATTTTCACGGGCCTTGCCGTGACGGTCATGTTCTCCGCCAACCAGTTCAATCTGGCCGGTGAGGGCTGCGTCCTGGCCGGAGGCTTTGTCGGAGGAGTCCTGGGGGTCTACCTGAACATCAATTCGGGCTGGCACTGGGTGGTCAGCGTTCTGATCGCGACGGCAGTCTGCGGCGTCATCATGCTGATACCAGCCCTGCTCAAGGTCAAGCTGGGTGCCAGTGAGATGGTAACCAGCCTCATGCTGAACTTCATCATCCTCTATGTGGTGCTCCACTATCTGAATTTCCATTTTGCCGACCGGACCAAGGGCGCGACCATGACCAAGGAGTTCAAGCCGACCGCCATCATCCCCTCTCTGGTCGCCGGCAACAGCAAGCTGACCGTGGGCTTCATTGTCGCCATAGCCGCCACCATCCTGGTTGCCCTCTTCATGTATCGGACCCGCTGGGGCTATGCCATCCGCATGATCGGCATCAACGAGTCCTTCTCCCTCTATTCGGGTATGAATGTTGGCTGGACCATCGTCCTGGCCCAGGTCATCGGCGGCATGCTGTCGGGCATGGGCGGAAGCATTGAGGTACTGGGCCGCTACCAGACCTACCTCTGGCGCGATCTGCCGGGCTATGGCTGGGTAGGCATCACCATCGCCATCCTGGCCAAAAATAATCCGATATACGTGCCCCTGGCAGCCTTCTTCATAGCCTATCTCAACAAAGGCTGCCTGCTTATGTCGACTTACTGCGATGTGCCGGTGGAGATGATCGACATCATCCAGGCGGCCATTTTCCTCTTCTTCGCGGCCGAGCAGTTCCTGTCAGGGTACAGACAGAAGCTGGTAGTCAAGACGACCCAGGAGGATCTGATGAAACTTGATGTCAATCAATTGAGGGGAGGAGGCAAGAGCCATGCTTGAGCAACTTTTCCAGGCCATCTTCAAGGCGGACTTTCTTTTCGCCGTCATGCGCATCACGGCGCCCATCCTCTTCGCCACCCTGGCTGCGGTCGTGGCGGAAAAAGCAGGCGTTGTCAATATCGGCCTTGAGGGCACCATGATGATTACCGCCCTCTTCGGCTTCCTCTTTGCCTACTGGACCCAGAGCTGGGTGATCGGGGTCCTGGGGGCGGCCCTGGTCGGCGCCCTTCTGGGGCTCATGATGGGCTTCTTCTCCCTGAAACTGAAGACGGACATCATTCTGGCCGGTATCGCAGTCAATATGCTGGGAGGCGGGGGGACCATCTTCCTCCTCAATATGTTTACAGGCCTGCGCGGCAATACAGGCAACCTGGTCACGCCCAACATCCTGATCCCCACCATCAAGATCCCCCTGATCGACAAGATTCCCATTCTGGGTGAAATCCTCTCCGGCCACGCGGTTCTGACCTATCTGGCTTTTATCTTTGTTTTCCTCATGTGGGTCTTCCTTTACAAGACCCCTGTGGGACTCAATATCCGGGCGGTGGGGGAGAACCCGGACGCGGCGTCCAGCGTGGGCGTCAGCGTCCTCAAAGTCAAGTACATCGCCATCGGCCTGTCCGGGGCCCTGGCGGGCTTCGGCGGCGCCTTCATGTCCATGTATTATTCGCAGGGCTGGAATTCCGGCTTTGTAGCGGGCCGGGGCTTTATTGCCCTGGCAGCCCGGGCCATGGGCCGGGGGGAGCCGGTGGGCGGCATGCTGTCCTCTCTCCTCTTTGGTCTGGCTCAGGCGCTTCGGACCAAGGTATCGGGACTCCAGGGCGTCTCCTCTTATCTGGTTTCACTGATCCCCTACGCGACTACCCTGCTTGGTCTGGTCCTCTATTCCATCAGTCTGCGGCGCAAGGAGCGCAAGCACCTGATCCGGCCGGTCAAGCCCTGATAGCCTTGGGAGGGAGCTTTGTATGAAGAGAATTCCCGTCATCCTGGATGGAGATCCGGGTCATGACGACGCCATTGCCTGGGTTCTGGCCAGGTCCCGCCCGGAACTTGAAATTCTTGCGGTGACCACCTGCTCCGGCAACCAGACCCTGGAAAAGACTACCTACAACGCAGGCCGCATCATGGCACTGATCGGACTGGATGTTCCCCTGGCCGCCGGCCGGACCAAGCCGCTCCTGGCCGAGACCATGGTGGCGCCCTCGGTTCACGGCGAATCGGGCCTGGACGGCCCTGTCCTGCCCGAGCCTGTCCGGGAACCGGAGGCCGAGGAAGCGGTCCGCCTGATGGCCCGCCTGATCCAGACATCGGACAGGCCGGTTGTCCTGATTCCTACGGGCCCCCTGACCAACATCGGGGCCCTGCTCCTCCTCTATCCCCAGCTGAAAAGCAAAATCCGCCATATCTTCTTGATGGGCGGCGGCCTGGCCCACGGCAATTGGACGCCGGCGGCCGAGTTCAATATTCTGGTCGATCCGGAGGCGGCGGAAGTGGTCTTTGAATCGGGCATCCCCATCACCATGGCCGGCCTGGATGTGACAGAGCAAGCCCTGGTCTATCCGGAGGATTTCCAGCGGATCCGGGCGGTTGGCAACCAGGTGGCGGAGGTCACGGCCGAATGGTTGGAATTCTTCTATGAATTCCATCGCACCCTGGGCTACCCGGGAGCCCCGGTCCACGACGCGGTGGCCGTGACGGCCCTGATTCGCCCGGATCTTGTCACCTCCATTGACCGCTATGTGGTTATTGAGAGGGGCGGCGAGTATTGCCGGGGGGCGACGGTCGGTGATATCTGGAACCTTTCCGGCAAGCCCCCCAATGTACGCTGTCTCATGGGTATTGACCGCCAGGGTTTTGTGGACCTCCTGGTCCAGGCTGTGGAGCACTATGGAAGGGGAGTGGACAATGAAGCCTGATCCGGTCGAAAAAAGAAAGATCCCGCCCCGCCATGGACCCTTTCAGGTTGACAGGGACTCCTTCATGGAGACCTGTTTTTCGGGCGGGGATTCCATACCCGTCTGGTTTGACTGTGATACGGGGGTGGATGATGCCAACGCCCTTCTCCTCCTCCATCAGCTTGACTGCTTCCGACTGGTCGGAGTGTCCACGGTAGCCGGCAATGTTGTCCTTGAAAAGACCACGGACAACACCCTGCGGGTCCTGGAACTGGCCGGATCCTCCGTGCCGGTTTACAGGGGAGCCGGGCTCCCCCTGATCCGTGACCAGATTACGGCTCCCGAAGTTCATGGTACGGACGGTCTTGGGGGTGTCATCCTGCCTCAACCGGCGCGGACCATCGAGGACAAACCCGCCTGGGATGCCCTCTATGAAGCAGCCCTGGCACACAAGGGCCAGCTGGTCCTGATCGCGGTCGGACCCATGACCAACATCGGCCTGGCTCTGGCCAAGTACAAGGATCTTCCCTCCCTGCTCAAGCGGGTGGTCATCATGGGCGGCGCTGCCAGAGGAGGCAATACCACACCGGCTGCGGAATTCAATATTCTGGTGGACCCGGAAGCTGCCGACATGCTTTTCAACTGCGGAATCCAGGTGGCCATGTGCGGTCTTGATATGACCCTGCAAGCCTTTTTGACGGTTGAGGAGCTGGAGGAACTGGGCCGACTTGGCTCTTCACAGGCCCTCTTTGCCCGCAACTGCCTGCAAAAGGCTCTGGCCTATTCACTGACTCTGGGTCAGCCGGGCATCGCCCTCCATGACCCGGCCGCTGTCCTGTACGCGGCGGACGATTCCATCTTTGAGGCCTGGCCGGCCTGGATCCGGGTGGAAACCCAGGGCCGGCACACCTACGGCAAGACCGTCACGGACCTTTATTCCGACAAGAAGAAACCCCACCGGCCTCAACTTGTCGTCACTGCCGTGGACCGGGAGAAATTCAAGGCCCGTCTCTTCTATCTTATGGGGCGCTATGGCAAGTGAATTGAAAGACATCCTTTATATTGACTGCTGCATCCGCGGCAGCGAATCCAGAACCCGCCGCCTGGCACGGGCCTTCCTTGATGCCCTGGAAGAAAGAGGCAGCTTTGCGGTGGAGGAGCTGATCCTGACAGAGGAAGCCCTCCTGCCCCTCCAGGGCGATTTCTTCGCTCAACGTGAGCGCCTCCTGGAAGCAGGAGATCTGGACCACCCGCGCTTCCGCTATGCCCGCCGCTTTGCACGGGCTGACCGGATTGTCGTGGCGGCTCCTTTCTGGGATCTGAGTGTCCCGGCCCTCCTGAAAATCTATATCGAAAACATCAGTGTCCAGGGGATCACCTTCCAGGTAGACCCGGTCAATAATCTGCTCTACGGCACCTGCCGGGCTGACAAGCTGGTCTTTCTGACCACCCGGGGCGGCGCCTACCAGGATTCACCCCTGGAGACGGGCCTGCCCTTTATCCGGAACCTGAGTATCTTTTTCGGTATCGATCACTTTGATGCTGTCGCCGTCGACGGTTTGGACCTCATGGTCAGGCCGCCGGAGGTTCTGCTGCAGGAGGGGGTTGACAGGGCCAGGGCCCTGGCGGCTGAATGGTGACATGCCAAAGCCCTATTTGACAGCCGGAAGGCGCTATGCTACTATACTTCTGCTTGTCAGACGCGCGGGTCTTTTTTTTTGTGCGGACAAGCTTTGACTGGTATTTTTGGAGGGTCCCGATATGGCTAAGCCCGGTGCACGTGAACGTATTACGCTGGCATGTTCAGAATGCAAACAGCGCAATTATGACACGAAGAAAAACAAGATGCATACGCCGGATAAACTGGAGCTGAGCAAGTACTGCCGCTTCTGTAAGAAACACACGGTTCATCGCGAAACCAAGTAAGCATAGATTCACGGGAGTGGATGGCATGGCGAGGAAAACAACAAGCAAGGAAAGCAAACCGTCTCTGGGCGCCCGCCTGAAGAAATGGTTTGTCAATATCATTACCGAGCTCAAGCGTGTAATCTGGCCCGACCGTAAGAAGCTGCGCCAGAGTACGCTGACGGTGCTTTTGATCATCGCGATTTCGGTCGTCATCATTCTGGTCTTTGACACGGCCATTACCTTCATCATGCGTACATCCGGCATGTACTCCGCCAAGGAAACAGCCGCGGAAACCGATCCGATCGTAAGTGAAGACGCGCAGACAAGCTACAGGCAGCCCCTGTCAAGCCTTTCTGTCGACGGCCTGGATATTTCCTTCGAGGTCTAGGGCATGAATGAAACATCCGGCAATCAGGAGGCGCTCTGGTACGTCATCCACACTTATTCCGGTTATGAGAACCGGGTCAAGGCGACGCTGGATCAAGTGATTGAAAACCGCGGACTTCAGGATATGATCCAGGAAGTCCTGGTGCCGACGGAGACCGTCATTGAGATCAAGGACGGCAAGCGCCGCAATGTTGAACGCAAGATCTATCCCGGCTATGTTCTGGTCAAGATGATTCTGACCGATGAGATCTGGTACATCGTGCGGAACACGCGCGGGGTGACCAGTTTTGTCGGTCCCTCCAGCACCAACCCGGTCCCGCTTACCGAGGACGAACTGGGCCTCATGGGCCTTGACTCCGACTGGGAACCGGTCATGGACTACGATGTCGGCGACGAGGTCCGGGTCATCAGCGGGCCGCTTGAAGGCTTCGACGGCAGAGTCGAAGAGATCAACATTGAGAAGAAGAAAGTGACCGTTCTGGTTTCCATGTTCGGCCGGGAGACACCGGTTGAGCTGGAACTGACCCAGGTCATGAAACAGGATTAGGCTATCGGACAGCCACAGGCTGTCTTATCGCATAGAGGGCCCCAGGGCCCGAAAAATCATTTTTGGGAGGTGGCAGAATGGCAAAGCCAGTAACCGCATATGTCAAGCTTCAAATTCCTGCGGGCCAGGCAACACCAGCGCCGCCGGTCGGACCAGCACTCGGACAGCACGGGCTCAATATTGCCCAGTTTGTCAGAGAATTTAATGAGCGGACACAGAAGGACATGGGGCTGATTATCCCCGTGGTCATTACGGTCTATCAGGACCGCACGTATTCATTCATTACCAAAACACCGCCGGCGTCAGTGCTCTTGAAGAAGGCCTGTAATCTTGACAAAGCTTCAGGAATTCCGAACAAAACAAAGGTAGCGACCGTCTCCTGGTCCGAATGCAAACGCATCGCCGGGATCAAGATGGAAGACACCAACGCCGCGGATATCGAAGCCGGCGCCCGGATGGTTGCGGGAACAGCCCGCAGCATGGGCATCGTCGTCGATTACGACAGTTAAGGAGGGGACGGCATGAAACGTGGTAAACGCTATAAAGAAGCCGCCAAACTCGTCGATCCCCATGCGATCTATGAGCCGGAAGAGGCCATGGGCCTCGTAATCCAGGGCGCGACAGCCAAGTTTGACGAGACAGTCGAGATCCACCTGAAAATGGGTGTTGACTCCCGCCGGGCTGATCAGCAGATCCGCGGAACGGTTATCCTGCCCCACGGGACAGGCAAGACCATGCGTATCGCTGTTTTCGCCAAGGGTCCTGCGGCAGAAGAAGCCAAAGAAGCCGGCGCCGATTTCGTCGGAGCCGAGGAACTGGCGGACAAGATTCAAAAAGAAGGCTGGCTGGACTTTGACGTGGCCATCGCCACACCCGACATGATGGGAGTGGTGGGCAGACTGGGTAAGGTTTTGGGTCCTCGCGGCCTCATGCCCAACCCCAAGTCCGGAACGGTCACAATGGATGTGGGCCGGGCGGTCACCGAGGCCAAAGCGGGCCGGATCGAATACAGGCTGGAAAAGCAGAACATCATTCACTGCGCCATCGGCAAGGTTTCCTTTGGAAGCGAGAAGCTCATGGACAACTATGAAGCCCTGCTGGATGCCGTCATCCGCGCCAAACCGGCTGCCGCCAAAGGGCAGTACATCCAGCGCTGCACCCTGGCCAGCACCATGGGCCCGGGAGTCCGCATCAACCCCAGGCTCTCCAAGTAGAGCCATGCCCGCCCTGAGGCGGGCCTTAAAAAAGAAAATACCTACGACGCCGAAGAAAGCAGGAGTCTCCCCCAAGGGAGACGTAAACAGGTCAAGCTGTCCCGCCGAGGCAGGAGGACGAATGTGATTGCGTGCGCCCCTCTGCCTGTCGCGGAGGGGTGTTACTATTTGGAAGAAGGAGGAAGAGTCGCATGCCCAGTCAAAAGAAACTGGAACTGAAAAAGAAACAAGTTGACGCGCTGGTCAAAGAGTTGAAGAGCGCTGAATCCATCGTTTTTGCTAACTACAAAGGCTTGACGGTCGCTCAGGACACTGAGATGCGCGCAGCTTTTCGCGACAAAGGATTGACCTACAAGGTTGTCAAGAATTCCATCTCATCGCGTGCTTTTGAGAAGCTGGGGATCGAAGGTCTGGGGGATACCCTGACCGGTCCGACAGCTATCGCCTACAGCACGGAAGATGTGGTTCTTGCGCCCCGCCTTGTCCGTGAGTTTTCCGAAAAATTCCGGAAGATGAGCATCAAGGGCGGCCTGGTGGGTACGGAAGTTCACCCGCTCGATTACATCGTGGCCCTGTCCCGGATCGAATCGCGTGAGAAGCTTTATGGACAGCTCCTGTTCATGATGCTTTACCCGCTGACCGCTTTTGCGCAGGTTGCTTCCCAGATCGCCGACAAAGGCCGCGATGCCGGTCTTGAGACGGTCGCGGAGCTCGCGGGCCAGGCCACTCCGGCCGCGGTTGAAGCGGAAGCTGAGAGCGCGCCCGTAGCAGAAGCAGCGGCAGCCCCTGTAGAGGAGCCGGTTGAAGAGCCGGCCCAGGAAGAAGCGGAGCCCCAGGCACCTGCGGCAGAAGAAGAGCCTCAAGAGGCCGGTCAAGCTGACCAAGAAATTGAAGAAGAACCAATCAGGGAGGAATCCGATCATGAGTAACGAGAAAATTGCGGGCATCCTGGATGCCGTGAAGGGCCTGACAATCCTGGAGCTGAACGACCTGGTCAAGGCTATGGAAGAAGAGTTCGGCGTTTCAGCTGCGGCCATGGCTATGGCGGCCCCTGCGGCCGGCGGCGGAGCCGGTGCGGAAGAAGTCGAACAGACCGAGTTTGATGTTGTGATCACCAATGCCGGACAGGCAAAGATCGCCGTCATCAAGGTGGTCCGCGAGCTGACCGGTCTTGGCCTCAAGGAAGCCAAGGCGCTGGTCGACGAAGTCCCCAAGCCGGTCAAAGAGAAGATCAGCCGGGACGACGCGGAAGATGCCGCCAAGCTGCTGCGTGAGGCGGGAGCGGAAGTCGAAATCAAGTAAGCTGTCCAATGACATGAAAAAGGCGGCCAGGTCCTTGACCGGCCGCCTTTTTTTGTGAAAATTTCAGGCTGTCAGTCTTCCATGAGAAAGCCCCGTCCGTTGTTCTTGAGGATCAGGGCGTCCATGGGCGGGATGGGATCCTTGCCTTCTTTGGGAGTGACCTGGTAGACGTTCTCGAACTCATGGACGAAGCGGTTGAAGCGCTTGAGCACCTGTTTGCGGGCAATGATACCCAGGAATGTGCCCTCCCTATCGGTAACGCAGAGATAGTTGGCGTTGACCAGAAGATGCAGGATATCTTCCAGGGGAGAGTGGTCGTAGACGACGAAGACATTCCTCTCCATGACATCCTTGACCTTGCGGACATTGAGCTGCTCCCAGTGGTAATCATCATCACCCAGGATTCCCTTGAAAATGGCGGGCATGCCAATGACGCCGGCCAGTTTGGAGGATTCATCCAAGACGGGGACAGAAGTGAAGCCGACACTGGAGAGGAGTAGCATGGCATGCATGAGGGTATTTTCCGTGCGAACCGTCGCGCAATGCTCCGCGTCGATCATGAGGGGATCGTCCCCCTGCAAGAGAAAGGGGCCGATGTGTTTTCCTATCATGAAGGAACCTCCCTTTGTATCCTGACTACAGATTACATGATGCGGCCTCTTATTTCACAAACAAATTGTGAACAATGACGAAATGACCCCTGTCACGCCTTCGTGGTATAGTGTAAGAGGTGAATAAAAGCCCCAGCTTAACGAATAATGACAACGAGAGACAAGCCATGACAGATAGGGAAGAAGATAAGATCCAGGATCAGGAGAACGAGAACCCCTGTGAACCGTGCGGCCAGGATCCAGCCGGCTGCAGCGGATGCGGGGCGGGCAGGAAGCGGACTGATACCCTCTGGTATGTCATCGCCGCCCTGGCCATTCTTCTGATCGCCATTCTCATTGGCAAGTCGGGGGGAAGCGGTACCTGAGGTTTTCCCTGGTGACCGGTCCGGTCACCTGAGACAACTTTCCCGGCAGGCCGCCCCGCTGGCGGTGTGAATGGAGAGATCCTTGGCAGCAGATACAATTAAAGATCGACGCATTCTTGACGGACCCGTGACACCGGTCCTTTTTTCCGTCGCCATTCCTTTGATTATCAACAATCTGATTAACTCACTTTACAACCTGGCGGATGGCCTTTGGGTGGCCCGCCTGTCTCTGGTGGAATTTGCCGCCACCAGCTTTGTCTGGCCCCCCCACTATCTCTTTGTCTCCCTGGGGATTGGAGTCGCCATTGCCGGCACCACCATCATCTCCCAGCTGATCGGAAGCGGGGACAAGCCGCGGGCTGAATCCTATGCCTCCCATATCTTTTATTTCTGCCTGGCCCTGGGCGCTCTCTTTTCCGTGGCCGGCTATTTCCTGTCGCCCAGTATCGTCGGCTGGATGGGCGGTTCCGGGGATCTGGGCCGGCACGCCTCAGCCTATCTGAGCATCCTGATGGCGGGCTTCATCTTTGAGATGCTCTATCTATCTTTCTTTGCCATTCTGGGCGCCCAGGGCAAGACCAAGGTTACTACTATCATCAGCGCCTGCGCAGCCCTTATGAATGCCCTTTTGGATCCCTTTTTTATTTTCAAGACCGTTCCGCTTCTGGGGATCAAGGGCTTGGGCATGGGAATTTCGGGGGCTGCCCTGGCCACGGTTTTGTCCCAGGTTGTCCGGGTCATCCTGGGCGCCTACGTTATCTATGCCCCCGGCAATGAGATCCGGCTACGCCTGCGAAAAATCAAGCTGTCTCTGGAGCAGTTTATCGAGCTTATCCGTATGGGTCTTCCTACGGCCCTGGGTCAGGCCAGTGCTGCCCTGGGGTTCACCCTGCTCAATTCGGAGGTAGCCGCGTACGGGGACGCGACCATCGCAGCTTACGCCGCTGTCAACCGGATCGGTTCCTTTGTCATGCAGCCGACCGGTGGAATTGGCGGCGCCCTGACGGCCATCGTAGGCCAGAATATCGGTGCCGGCAAGATCGACCGTGTCAAGCAGTTCAACCGGACGGCCTTCCGGGTCATTACGGTCATGGCTGTTGTCGGCAGCCTGGTGGTCTGGTTTGTCCGCTACCCCATTCTGTCGCTTTTCATAACGGAGACGGGCAAGCAGGCCGACCTGGTCTGGGCCCTGGCCATCGAATACACCATCTTCAATGTCTTCATGGCCCCCATGATGGGCTATTTTGATGCCTTTACGGGCATATTCAGCGGGGCCGGCTATCCCCGCTATGCTGCCTATATGTCTGTCCTCCGCCTCTGGGGTGTCCGCCTGCCCATGATCTGGGCCTTCCGCCGCTTCACCGATCTGGGTCCCATGGGGATTTGGATCTCCCTTCTGGTTTCCAATGTTGTCATCATCATCTACGCGGCCATCCTCTATTGGCGGGGCAAGTGGCTGGAGAGCCCCCGAGTGGACCACTAGCAAGGAGCACCTATGACCGGCATCTTCTTTTCTCTTCTGGCAGCCCTTCCTCTGGGGCTGTCCGTCCTTTTGTGGGCTCTTTTGGCCCTTCTGCTGGCCTTCATCGGCTTTGAGCTGCATATGGGCTGGTCGCTCTTCCGCTACGCCACCAAGAGAGCGGACACTGATCAGTTTACGCCGCCGGCCGATATTCCCCAGGAGGCCCTGGACTGGTACAAAACGGTTGCCGTGACCCGGGAGCGGCTGCTTTTGCAGACTCATGAAGAATGGGAACTCAAACGCGGCGGGATCAGCCTCAGGGGAACCTTCTTTCCCGCCCGCCAGGGGGATCCAGCGGGCCAGGGCTGCGCCCTGCTGGTCCATGGCTGGCGCGATGTACGCATGTCACGGGCGGTCGATGTACAGATGTATCTGGATATGGGCTACAGCGTCTTCATGCCGGCTCTTCGTGGCCACGCGCCCAGCGGCGGCCGCCGTATCGATATCGGCTGCCTTCACCGCAAGGATCTCTTCGCCTGGATGGAGGAGGTCAGGAAGCGGCTGGATCAGGCCCCCGATCACTTCATTCTGGACGGCTTATCCATGGGAGCGGCCAATGTACTGACAGCCGCAGGCGACGGGGATCTGCCGGAGGATGTGGCGGCCATTCTGGCCGACTGCGGCTATTCCTCCCTGCTGGCCCAGGGCCAGTGGATGACCCGGGGGATCAAGCCCCTGCTCCGTATCCCGG
>JBBAEW010000021.1:0-31339 GCA_041655695.1 Saccharofermentanales bacterium | reverse complement strand
TGGAATAGTATAAATGTTGTGAGGGGAAGGACGGCTGCTCTTGCCAGATTAAACGGGACAGTCCCTTTGCCAGATTAAGCTGGACATTTGCTTTGACTCACTGTCCAGCTTACTTTGTCATTTATCTTGGGCCATTCCCTGACCGCCCTCAGCTTCCAAAAGGCCGTCAGCCTATGATAAACTGGTTGGCGGCAGATGGAGATGTACCGAAGTGGCCATAACGGGGCGCTCTCGAAAAGCGTTTGTCGGGTGACCGGCACGTGGGTTCGAATCCCACCATCTCCGCCAAATCATTAACCATCTATGGATAAAAAGAGTTTTATCGGTAGATGGTTTTTGTTTTACCCGATAGCCTGGCATAACTGTGCCTTTCAGTTGGGAGGGGGTAGGTTGTAGCTCCGCTCATTCGACGTCGCAAATGCCACCGACCGTCTTGTCACATACGGCTTTTCGCAAAACAAGCCAATTCCAATGAAGATGGTCGAAACAGGCAAGATAATCCCTTCGATAGCTGCTTTGGAGCCTAATATTGTGTCAAGTGAAAACTATTTCTGGAGGGGTGACAATACATCATTTCTGATGTATTCTTTAAGCAAAGGGGCACGTTGATGAATGTACACACCTATAAAACAGCAGGTGGAAAAGATTTAATCAGAGAATATTTGGATAATCTCTCTCTTGCCGAATCTGCCGAGGGTTATCTCATATTAGAAGAATTGGAAATACGAGGGCTGGATTTTCTTGAATCAATTGAGACCAGGCAGATTGAGAATAAGCTGTGGGAAATCAAGTTTAGAAGGCACAATAGAATCTTTTACATCTTACTCGATAGAGACAATATCTACCTTCTGCATGCTTGCAAGAAACAAAAAGGCAAAGCGGAACAGCAAGATTTAAATAAGGCACGAGCCAGGGCTGGGAATATAAATAGAAAGAGTTGATCATCATGAATTTCGAAAAAATCTGTGTGAAGGAAATCGTTGAAGAAAAAAGACAAGATCCGAACTTTGATCGAGAGTATAGGAAGATCAAACAGGAATACAAATTGATCGACCGAATCGTCAACGAAAGAAAAAAAAGAAATATCACACAAAAAGAATTGGCCGCTATGACCGGAATTTCTCAGCAGTCAATTTCACGACTCGAGAGAGAAAAGCATATGCCCAAAATTGATACCTTGATGAAACTCTTGGATGGCTTGGATTTGGAGTTGACCGTCGTCGCAAAGTGCGGATAGATGACGGGGCAGGCTGACAGAAGAGCTTTATTGACAAGCTCTTCCCCTCCCTTTATAGTGAGGCACAAGAATTGAATAAACCAAATAAACCGTTGACGCGGAGATAAAGGTGTATGTGCGGTCACAGAGAGTGGGATCAGCTGGAAACCCGTACCAGGCAGTACATCAAATGGACCGCTGAGGGCATGGATTAAAAGAGGCGCTTCTCCCAATATTCCATGACGTGACGCATACGTCAGTTGCGAAGGATATGATGGTATCCTGCAGAGCGCACGGCCTGGGCCGTGAATCAAGGTGGCACCGCGGATGAACTCACCCGTCCTTGACATGAATCATGTCGGGGGCGGTTTTTTTATGGCTCCCGAAGTATTTGGGGAGGCTGTCATGAATAGAGACCAGCTAAGAAAGAGTCAATGCAAAGACCGTCCCATCCGTCAGGGGATCGGCCACCACCGATGGCGCAGCCGCTGAATATTTCATGGAACCTCTATCCCCTGACCGGCCTCCGGCCGGCATACAAAAAGGAGTCAAGCATGAACCCTGACGGAAAATACGGACCTTACGGCGGACAATACATCCCCGAGGCACTGATGAGCAACCTTCAGGCCATCGACCATACCTACCAGAAACTAAAAGGAGAAGCCGCTTTCACTTCTGACTTCCACGGTCTCCTCAGAGACTATGTCGGCAGACCCTCCCTACTTTATGAGGCAAAGAGTCTGACCCGGGCCCTGGGCGGAGCCCGGATTTTCCTCAAACGCGAGGACCTCAATCACACGGGTGCCCACAAGATCAACAATGCCCTGGGCCAGGCCCTTCTGGCTGTCCGCATGGGCAAGAAGCGACTGATAGCGGAGACCGGCGCAGGCCAGCACGGGGTAGCTGCGGCGACAGCCGCGGCTCTTCTGGGACTCGACTGCCTGATCTTTATGGGGGCGAAAGACATTGAGCGCCAGCGTCTCAATGTCTTTCGCATGGAACTACTGGGAGCCCGGGTAAAAGCAGTTGAAACAGGCACCCAGGTTCTCAAGGACGCAGTTAACGCCTGCCTGGCTGAATGGGCCGCCAGCAGCCACGACACCTACTATCTTCTGGGGTCGGCCGTCGGCCCCCACCCCTTTCCCGCCATGGTCCGCGACTTTCAGAGCGTTATCGGGCAGGAGGCTCGCCAGCAGATACTGGAACGGGAAGAGCGGCTTCCTGACGCGGTTATTGCCTGCTGCGGGGGCGGCAGTAATGCCATCGGCATCTTCACTCCCTTCATCGAGGACCGGGAAGTCCAACTGATCGGCTGCGAGGCGGCCGGACTGGGCCTTGATACTCCGGAGCACGCGGCTACCCTGACCCGGGGCAGGCCGGGGATCTTCCACGGCATGAAGACCTATTTCAACCAGGACGCCCACGGTCAGATCGCACCGGTTTATTCCCTGTCCGCCGGCCTGGATTATCCGGGGGTGGGGCCTGAACACGCCTGGCTCAGGGATACGGGCCGGGCCAGTTACGTGGCAGTCACCGACCAGGAGACCCTGGCCGCCTTTGAGCTGCTGGCCCGGACTGAGGGCATCATCCCGGCACTGGAGAGTTCGCACGCCCTGGCCCATGCCATGGACCTGGCGCCCAGGCTGAGTCAGGAAGCCATTCTTCTGGTCAATCTTTCTGGCCGGGGGGATAAGGATGTGGCAGCCATTGCGCAAATGAAAGGAAGGCAGACCCATGAATCGAATTGACCGGGCCTTTCAGAAAGGCCATGTGAAGATCCGCTTGATCGTGGGAGGTGACCCCAGCTTGGAAGAGAGCCGGCTCAGGATTCTGCGAGCCCTTAAGCAGGATGCCGGCATGGCCGCTCTGGTTGTCCCCTTTTCCGACCCGGCCGGAGAATCTCTGGAGAGCCTTCAGGCTCACCAAAGGGCTTTGGCTTCGGGGGCCTGCCTGAACCTCCTGATCCGGATGGCCGGCCGCCTGAGGCAGGAAAGCGACAAGCCGCTCCTCCTGGTCTCCTACCTCAATCCCCTTTTCCAATACGGCTATGAAAACTTCTTTGAAGATGGCCGTCAGGCGGGCATCGACAGTCTCCTGATCCGGGATCTCCCCATGGAGGAAGAGAGCCAGATCCGACGGATGGCAGAAAAGAGCGGGATCCATCTGATCCGAACAGTCGCCCCTGCTTCAGGATCAAGGATCCCCGCCCTTCTGGCCGACGCCAGAGGCTTTATTCATTTGCAGCTGCCTCCCCTGGCTGAGGAGGCTGAAGCTCTCCTGGACAGAGTCCGGAGTCTGACCCCGCTTCCGCTTGCCCTTGATCCGGCAGCCTCCGCTCCACTGCCCCATCCCTTGATGGAAAAAGCGGATGGCCTCTTTGTGACCGATTTCTCAGGCTGACGAGTGCGGCTTGGGGCAGACTGACAAAGGGAGGCCAGGTTCCGGCCTCCCTTTGTTGCTTTCAGCGGTCTTTTCAAAGAGAAGTATAAATTTCCTGTGCAATGTATGGAATTTCATACCAGCCCCTATCAAATGTGAAGTATTGGGGTTATGATTGTGAATAAATTCTTAAAAAGGAGGAACAGATCATGAATAAAGCATTGCGCTTGATCACCGTCTTGCTCGTCTGCGCGATGAGCATCGGCTTGGCAGCCTGTACGTCCGGTACACAAAAAGAAAAGGCTGGTCAGTCTTTTACGGTCGGCATTTCACAGCTCATCCAGCACGCCGCACTTGATGCGGCTACTGCGGGCTTTAAAGACGCCCTGACAGAAGAATTAGGAGATCTGGTCTATTTTGACTTTCAAAATGCTCAAGGCGACCCCAACACATGCGCTTCGATCGCCAATGGATTTGTTGCCTCCAAAGTCGATCTGATCATGGCCAACGCCACCCCTGCCCTTCAGGCGGCGGCCGCCGCCACTGCGGATATCCCGGTCCTGGGCACTTCCATCACCGAATACGGCGTAGCCCTCGACATCGCGGACTTCGACGGACTGGTGGGAGGCAATGTCTCCGGAACCTCGGATCTGGCTCCCCTGGACCGGCAGGCAGAGATAGTCCACCTGCTCTTTCCGGACGTCAAGACCGTAGGCCTGCTCTATTGTTCCGGTGAAGCCAATTCCCTCTACCAGGTCCGGACCGTTCAGGGCTACCTGGAGGGCTACGGCTACCGCTGCCTGAATTTCCCTTTCACGGACTCCAATGATCTGGCCGCTGTCACAACTTCCGCGGTTAGCCAGGTAGACGTCATCTACGTACCGACTGACAACACCGTGGCCTCCAATACGGGTATCGTGGACCACATCTGCCGGCCGGCCCGGGTTCCGGTTGTCGCGGGTGAACAAGGAATCTGTGCGGGCTGCGGCGTTGTCGCCCTGTCAATTGACTACTACGACCTGGGCTACGCGACCGGCAAGATGGCCTGCGATATCTTGACTGGCAAGGCAGATATCAGACAGATGCCAATCCAATATGCGCCCAACTTCAAACATCTCTATAACCCGGAGATTTGCGAGGAACTGGGTATCCAGGTGCCGTCAAATTACGAGGCGATCGCGGACTGACCTCCGTAATCGAATCTGCTTATGTTATTGAATTTCAAAAATCTTTTGGATCAGCTTCCGGGCGCCCTGGTCCAGGGCATGATTTGGGGCGTACTGGCAATCGGCGTCTCCATTACGTACAAGATCCTGGATGTGGCAGACCTGACCGTTGATGGCTCCTTTTGTACAGGAGGAGCCGTCTTCGTCGTGCTCCTGACCCGGGGCAGCAACCTCTGGCTGGCCATGGCCGGAGCCCTGCTGGCCGGCATGCTGGCGGGCCTGGTCACGGGACTCTTCCATGTCTCCTTCCACATCTCAGCCCTCCTGGCCGGCATTCTGACCCAGCTCGCCCTATGGGCGGTCAACCTGATCATCATGGGCAAGCCCAACCTGGCGCTCAGTGTCCGCAACTATGACCTCCTGGTCTCCCTGCGCTATCTGCAGGACGTGGTCAAGGGGGACCGGCCCTTTTACGCTTCGCCCCTGGTGGTGCTTGCCCTCTTTATCGCGGCGGTCATCGGCCTCCTCTACTGGTTCTTCGGCACCGAATTGGGCATGGCCATCCGGGCAACAGGGTCCAACATCCAGATGGCCAAGGCCCAGGGCATCAACACCCGCCTGACCAAAGTCCTGGGACTCATGCTGTCCAATGGCCTGGTGGCCTTGTCGGGAGCCATCCTGACCCAGTACCAGGGCTTCGCGGACATCAATATGGGCCGGGGCGCCATCATCATCGGTCTGGCGGCAGTCATCATCGGGGAAGCGCTTTTCTCGCGTATCTTCCGCAATTTTGCCCTCCGCCTGACCTCTGCCGTCATCGGCTCGGCCATCTATTTCTCCGTCATCCAGACCATCCTTTGGATGCGCCTGGACGCCAACTACCTCAAGCTGCTGACAGCTCTTCTGGTTGCCGTTTTCCTGGCCATCCCCCACTGGCGGGAAAGTCTCCGGGCTCTGCCCTTCAAACGGAATGGAGCTTAAGGCCATGCTTCGAATCAATCAAGTGGATAAAACCTTCAACCGGGGCACAGTCAATGAAAAGAAAGCCCTGATCTCCCTGTCACTGGAGCTTAAGGACGGCGATTTTGTCACCGTCATCGGAGGCAATGGGTCCGGCAAGACGACCATGCTCAACGCGGTCGCCGGCGCCCTGACCATCGATTCCGGGTCCATCCATATCGATGACGCGGACGTCTCCTCCCTGCCTGAATACAAGCGGGCACCCTACATCGGCCGGGTCTTTCAGGATCCCATGATGGGAACCGCGGCCGGTATGAACATCGAGGAGAACCTGGCCCTGGCCGGACGGCGCGGTCAAAGGAGAGGACTTAGCTGGGGAATCAGCCAAGCAGAAAGGGATAGCTTCAGATCTGAACTCAAGACACTGAACCTGGGCTTGGAAGATCGCCTGTCCTCCAAGGCAGGCCTTTTGTCCGGCGGCCAAAGACAGGCCCTGACCCTGCTCATGGCGACCATGAAATGCCCAAAACTCCTGCTTCTGGATGAACACACGGCTGCCCTGGATCCCAAGACGGCGCGCACGGTTCTTCAGCTGACCAAAACATTGGTCCAGCGCCATTCTCTGACAACCCTCATGGTCACCCATAACCTGAAAGATGCCATTGCCCTGGGCAACCGGCTGGTTATGTTCTATGAAGGGCAGGTCATCATCGATCTTGAGGGTACAGAAAAAGCGCAATTAACGGTGGAGAAGCTGCTGGCCATGTTCGAGAACATTGGTAGCCTCGATGTCGTGGAGGATGGCTTGCTGCTCTCCTGAGGCGCAAAGCGGACAGGGTCTTGCCGGCCGCAAGGCCCTGCCCGCTAGAGATTTCCGTAGGCTGGATCCAGCTGACAAAGTTCCCTGTAGGTGTCGAGCTCTACCAGATCATCAAAAGAGCAAGGACGGATTTCGATGTCGAAGTCCCGGCTGTAATAATCCAGGGCAACCGAATCCCAGAAACGCTCTTTTCCTCCAGGTAAATCATAGACAAACCCCACCCGGTCAGCCAGGCGTTCCCCGTCCTCATCCGACCAGTAAGAGATCCCAAACATGTGGTGGCAATGGCTGCCGCCTTGCGAAAGTGCCGTGATCCGGCCTTCTTTGCTTGAAAAACACCAATCGTCGGTCCGGTCCACCGGTACGCCCAGGTAGTTTGTCCGATACTGGTAGGGACTTATGAGACCGGGCTTCATCAGGAATAGATCAGCCTCCAGAATATAAGCCGACCGAAGAAAATCCCGGGCACGAAGCAGGGAGGAGATATTGTTGGTCTCTTTATAATCGGGGTTGTCCAGGAAACGGATGGTGGGGTACTTTTCCAGCAGCTGATCAAACTGATCGGCCAGATAGCCCCGCACCAGGACAATTTCCCTGATCCCCGCCTCCGTAACCGCATCCAGCAGGGTATCGATGATGCGGACTCCCCGAATCCGGATCAGAGGCTTGGGGGTGCTCAGGGTGATAGGGACCATGCGGGCGCCGAAACCGGCCGCCAGTACAACCGCGCGCTTGACCCGGTAAGGCTCCAGAGCCATGAGGCCTTGAGGGGAAATATGCCCCTCTGCCAGCCAGCCCAAGTCTTTCATTTCTCCCAGGACCCGGTTGACGCTGCCAAGAGACCAGCCCGTCAGACGGGCCAGGACTCTTTGCGCCGGCTGCCGTCCCTCCTGCAAGATACAGGTCAGAAGATCAAACTGCAGACGCGTCAGCTTCATGAATAAGCCTCCCTTTTCTTCGCAGCCAGCCCAAAGAGTCCCTTAACCAGAAGGTTGACCGACAAGATAACCAGCGAAATAAAGGCGGCTCCCTCCAGCATCATCTGAGCCTCCAGGCCGGGAATCATCAGGGACAGGGGCCGGGTTGCAGACGTCGCCAGGAAGGCGACCGCTGAGATAGTCATCATGGCATTGACAAAGAAGTAGGTGAACATCTCGGCCAGCGTATGCCGGGTTTGGGGGATCAGGACATCCCGGATGATTCCCAGTCTGCCGACCCCCAGGGTCTGCCCTACATCCTCAAGGTCCCCGTTGATTTTGGAGAGGGTATTGTAAATCATCAGATAGGGGGAGGCAAAAAAATGAACCAGATTGACCAGGATTAAGATTGCCAGGCTCCCATAGATGAAAGTACCCTTGAAAAACACAACATAGGAGAGGCCCAGGACGATACCGGGGATTGCCAGGGATGTCATGGAAGCCAGATGCAGAGCTTTGGCAAGGCGGCCTCGGGTCCGCGCGGTCAGGTAGGCGGCGGCGAAGGCCAGAGCCATCCCGATCAGTCCTGTGAAAAGGGCGATGATCAATGAGTGGAGCAGGTTAACACCGGCATTCATCTGCAGGGCCCGGCGGATATTGTCCAGGGAAAAACTCAAATCGGAAGGATATTTCCTGACCAAGGTCAAAAGAAGGAAAGCTCCGATGGGCAGGACAACGACCAGGCCGACCAGACTGGACAGAAGATAAGCCAGCAGGTCCCGCCAGGGGTTCTCCCGGACCTGGAAATCCCTGGTTACAAAGGACAGGGGGGCTTTTTCCCGATTAAAAAGATCCATCAGAAAAGCGATCAAGGCTGGAGTCAAAAGCACCAGGCCGATGACACTGCCTTTGCCGAAATCCAGGAGGCCGATCACATCCTGATACATAAGAACCGGCAGGGTCTTATATTGGCCGCCGATCATGAGTGGTACGCCATAGTCAATAATAATCAGAGTGAAGACGGCAAAAACAGTCGAGATCAGCGGCCGCCTCAGATAGGGAAGCGTAATGGATGAAAATTGAAAACGTTTGGGGATGCCCAGCACATCCGACGCTTCATAGGGTGTACTGTCTTCATAACGGAGAACATCCGACAGCATGAGAAAGGCCAGGGGAAAGGAATACATAACCGAACCCGCTACAATGCCCCAAAAGCCGTAGATGTGCCCCCGCAAGCCCAGGGCATTGGTCAGAACACCGTTAGCCCCCAGGAGGACCACCAGCCCCATGCCATGCGAGATGGAAGGAATCAGCATGGGCAGGGTAAAAAGCAAAACAAAGAAGCCCTTCCCGCGCATTCTGCTCCGAACCGTCAACCAGGCCAGGAGGGCCGCCAGGGAGACAGAAATCAGGGTTGAAACAGAGGTCACCGCAAGGGAATTCCTGAGAGCCGACGAAAAAGGCCTCGATGTCAGCAGGGCTCCCACATCAAGGCCAGCCATCTCCTTGAACATGCCAAGGAGCGGTAGCAGGACCACCAGGGCAAAGAAGGCAAGCAGCAGGCCCTGCGAAAGCCTGATCCTGATTCGCCCCTTCATGCTTCCTCCCGGGCATAGCGAATCAGGGAATCGATCTTCAGCTGGATGTTGTGGATGACAAACTGTCTGACATAATCATCGGCAGGCTGGTCCATGAGATTGCAGGGCGTGTCGATCTGCGATATGCTGCCTTGGCGCATGACCATGATGCGATCACTCATGGCGAATGCTTCTTCCTGATCGTGGGTGATGTAGATGATAGTGGATCCGAATTCGGCCTGGATGCTCCGGATCTCCGACCTCAAGGCCAGGCGGGTATCCACATCCAGGGCGCTCATGGGCTCATCCAGCAAGAGGACATCCGGGCTCATGGCCAGGGTGCGGGCGATGGCAACCCGCTGCTGCTGTCCGCCCGAAAGCGTCGCCGGCTTCTGGTTGATCTGCTCCGTCAGGCCTACCCGGGCGATCAGCTCGATCGCTGTCCGGCGGGCCAAGGCCTTATCCCTGCCCGTCTTCTTCAAAGCGTATTCGACGTTGCCCAGGACGCTCATATTGCTGAAAAGGGCATAATTCTGGAAAACCATGCCCATCTTTCGCAAGGAAGGCGCCAGGTGGGTAATGTCCTGGCCGTCCTTGTGGATCGTTCCGCCTTCAGCCTGCTCCAAGCCCATGAGCAGGCGCAGGAGCGTTGTCTTCCCGCATCCCGAGGGTCCCAGGATGGTGAGAAACTCCCCTTCCCTGACGGTGAAAGAGATCTTGTCAAGAACTTCCCTGGAACCGAAACGCTTGCAAAGATCCCGGATAATCAGCTTATCCTGGGCCATCAGTGAACCCACTTTGCCAGCAGACGGGCTTTTTCAGGAGAGGTATCGCCGGACATATCCGCGTAAGGAATATCCGTGGGATAGTTCTCCAGCTGAAAGTCCCTTGCCTTGAAGATCTTCTCTGGAAAGAAGAGCTCTTTATCCTCCACCACCAGGGTTCCGAGGAAGAAATCAAAAACCTCCCGGACCTCCGGCCTCTCTTCCCTGCCCTTGATCATGGCCATGCCATAAAGCGAATAGGGGGAGCCTTCTTCAAAAAAGACAATCTCCAGGGCCGAGCCCCGGTTGATCTCCGTCACTGTTTGGGCCGTCATGGCCAGACCAATTGCCGCCTCTCCCTGCACCAGGGCGTTGACCGGCCCCGAGCCCGATGATGTGTACTGAAGAATATTGGCTGTCAAGCTATCGAAGTAGTCAAAAGCCTGATCCTCGCCCCAGGCATTGACCAGGGACTTGAGAAACATATAGCCGGTTCCGGATGCCTTGGGGTTGGGCATGGAAATCAGGCCCATATACTGTGGTTTCAAAAGATCCTCATAGCTTTGGGGAAGCGGGAGATTTTTTTGATCAAGGAGGGCCCTGTTGACGGCGATACAGCCTCCATTGCGCAGGGTGGGCAAATAAGTCCGATCAGGAGGAATCAGTTCATCTAAATAGAGTGAAGTGTCGTAGCCGGACAAATCAGCCAGAAGGTGGGTCAGGCTGCCCAGATAGCCGTAATCAAGTTCAAAGGTGATATCACAGACAGTCTCCAGCCCTTCAGCCTCCAGTTTGGCTGCATGAGTCCCGGTCGGCAGGTACTCCAGGACCACGTCATACTGGGGAAAGGTCTCTTTCAATCGTTTTTGAAAATATTCAACCCGGTACTCCTCACTGCTCAGATAGATGACGATCCGCTTCTTATGGCCTCCACAGGCAAAAAGTGACAGGAGCATGGCCGCCAGCAGAAGGCCTGCCAAAAAACGCTTCATGATGCATTCCCTTTCCATGTTCAATATAAATTTCTCTAACCTTGAAATGAACATCAACATGGCCAGTATAGTCCTATTTAGTCCAAATATGTTCAATTATGATAGGATCCATTGCCAACTAAAGACCCAGTGCCCCAGGAGGCCTGAGAAGCGGCCCGCAGAACCCGGCAAAGCCCCAAGCCCTTGTGATAAGATGACTTTCGGGCCGGGTCAGCCCAACCGCGAGAGCGTGGGGAGAAGGTTCATCGAATGGGTGTGATCAATACAATTCTCGGAATACCCTTGGGTTACCTGATGGATTTCTCATACAGGCTGACAGGAAACTACGGGCTGGCTATCATCCTCTTCACCCTCCTGACCAAGATCCTCATGATGCCCTTATCCCTCATGGCTCAGAAAAACGCCATCATCATGGCTAAGATCCAACCCGCCCTTGAAGGGATCCGGGCCCGCAATGCAGGAAACAGCGCCCTCATGCTGGAGGAACAGCGGACTCTCTTCAAACAGGAGGGCTACAGCACCTTCAAAGGCCTACTGCCTCTCCTGGTTCAAATCCCCCTGATTCTGGGCCTGATTCATGTCATCTACAATCCCCTCCAGCACCTGCTCCACCTGGATGCCTCGATTATCAGTTCCCTGACCGCTAAGGCAGCCCAAGTCCTGGGGGTCACCATCCGCGACCTGGGATCCAGCGCCCAGATCAAGGTCATGGAGCTGGTCCGAAGTATGCCCCAAACCTTCCAGAATATGGAGGGTCTCAAGCCTATCCTGCAGATTGACACAAGTTTTTTGGGCGTCAGCCTGACCCAGGTTCCCCAATTGAAGTCCCTGACCCTGATCTATCCCCTCCTGTCAGGCGCAAGCGCTTTGGCCCTGGCCGCTTACCAAAACCGCTGCTACATTCTTCAGCAGAATCAGGGGCCCCTGCGCAAGTGGTCCATGGCCGCTTTTTTGACCGCTTTTTCCTTCTTTTTTGCCTCTATTCTCCCCGCTGGTATCGGCCTCTACTGGATAGCGGGCAATTTTTTATCCATTGGCGTCCTGGCCCTGAGCAACAAGATCTACGACCCCACCCCCTATCGGTCCGGCACGCATGACAGCCCTAAAGTCAGACTCAGCAAGGAGGAGAAAGCCGCTCAAGCTCAGCTGAAAAAAGAGAAACGGGTCCGCCAGGCAAGGGACAAGAAACGTTTTGCCGCCTTTCCTGACAAGCAGCTTGTTTTTTATTCCGAGGGAAGCGGTTTTTACAAGTATTTCGGCGGTTTCATGGACTACATCACAGAGCACTCCGACCTGATCATCCACTATGTGACCAGCGATTTCCAGGATCAGATTTTCAAGCTGGGCAAGCCGCAGATTGAGACCTATTACATAGGGCCCGTGGCTTTAATTCCCTTCATGATGCGAATGGACGCGGCAATGGTTGTCATGACTACGCCTGATCTGGAAACCTTTCATATCAAACGATCCCTGGTCCGCAAAGACATCGAATACGTCTACATCGATCACGGTATGGCCAGCTTCCACCTCATGTACAGGAAGGGAGCCCTGGATCATTTTGATACCATATTCTGCTACGGCCCCAACCATATCTCTGAAGTCCGGGAGACTGAGGCCCTCTATGGCCTGGCCGCCAAGAAACTGATCCCCACAGGCTTCCCCCTTCTGGACAGCATGCTGGACCGGGTCCGGGAGCTTGGGGACCTTTCCAATGATCCCCCCATTATTCTGGTGGCCCCTTCCTGGCAAAAAGACAATATCCTGGAATCCTGCCTGGACCAGACCCTGGCCCCTCTCCTGGAGACAGGCTATGACATCATCGTCCGGCCTCACCCGGAGACCGTCAAGCGCTTCCCGGCTCTGATCCGTGACCTGGAGGACCGTTACGGGGACCGCCTGGAAGTTCAGAAGGACTTCTCTTCCAACCGGACGGTCTATACGGCCGACCTGGTTATCACCGACTGGTCTTCCATCGCCCAGGAGTTCTCCTACGCGACCGGCAAGCCTTCCCTCTTCATCAACACGCCCATGAAAATCCTGAACCCCGACTACCACCGGATTCCAAGCATCCCTCTGGATATTTCATTGAGGGACCAAATCGGCCGCTCCCTGAACCTGGACCAGCTGTCCGGTCTGGCCGGGGCCGTGGAGGATCTCCTCCTCCAAAAGGATCACTACAAGGAACATATCCACCGCCTGGTCCGGGAAAACATCTTCGATGTTGGTCAGGGAGCCCGAGGGGGGGGCGACTATATCATCAGGACCCTCAAGGCTCCACGGGAAGCGGAGCCGGAAGCCCGGGAAAAGAACCCTGCCTCCCTGGAGCTGATCAAGAGCCTGCGAGCCCTCCTTGAGGCGGAGGACACCTCTGACCCCTTTGTGGAAGAAGCTCTCCAAGCGCCTGCCCGCCAAGGTGATAGCCGAAGAGAGACCCTGATTGGCCTGATTCGTGATCTTGAAAACCAGGCGCCGGGAGGAGGACAGGCCTTATGATACGGAAATTCACGCCCCCCACGCTCCTCACCCTCCTGCTTCTGCTGACTTTCTCCAGGCCGGTCCATGCCTATATTGACCCCGCCACCACCAGCTACCTGATTCAGATCGTCTGGGCCCTGCTTATCACCCTGGGAGTCACCGTCGGCGTCTTTTTCAACCGCATCCGGGCCCTCTTTCTCAACCTGCGTGTCAACCTGACCTCCTGGAGGATCCGTACCTTTTCCAAGAAGGGCCGGGGCCAGCTTGACAGGACAGGATCCAGACCTCATGACTCTGCCATGGGCCAAGCCAACTATCCCAAACGCCTGCTTGCCTCTCTCCCGACCAGCCTCTGCCTGTCTTTCTCCTTTTTCGTTTTCGGGATCTACGAACTCTATGCCACCAACCTAAATGACTTCTCTTTTCCCCTCAACAGCCTCCTTCCCCTTCTGATCCTTCTGGCACTGGCGGCCGCCCTGACCCTGGCTCTTCTCCTTTCCCTCCTGCCGGGCCGGTTCCTGGTCCGGGCTTTATCCCTCTTGCTGGGCGTAAGCCTGGGGGCCCTCCTGCAGGCGGGCCTTCTCAACCGATCACTTGGCCCTTTGACGGGAGATCCCATGGCCTGGGAGACCCTTTCGGGCACCATGCTTTTGAATACAGGGCTTTGGCTTCTGATTACCGGCTTCCCCCTGATTCTCGGCTTCCTGGCCAAAAAGGCCTGGCGGATACTGGTCCTCCTTCTGCCTCTGGCCCTGCTTGTCACCCAGCTTTTTTCATCGATCAGCCTTTATGCGGGTAATCCCCAGCTGAGGGATAAAAGCTCCGGGGTCTACCTGTCCTCTGATGGCATCCTCCAGGTGGCAAAGGACGACAACATCATTGTCCTTGTCCTGGATCGCCTGGACAATGATTACATCGATCAGGTCCTCCTTGACGATCCCCGCTTCCTTGACGGCCTGGACGGCTTCACCCGCTTCACCAACAACACCTCCCGCTACAGCCAGACCTTCCCCTCCGTCACCGAAATGCTGACCGGGATCGGCTTTGACTATAAGGAAGGATACAGCCCCTATCTGAAACGAGCCTGGAAGGAGGGGGCTCTGATCCCCCGACTGGCGGATGCCGGCTTTGAACCTTATCTCTTTATGACACCCACCCAGTCCTATGGCTCGGCGGGGGATCTGGCCCCGCTGGCTAAAAATCTGGCTGCCGGCAAGCTCCAGATCAACCGGGCAGCTGCCCTGGCATCCCTCTGCCGGCTGAGCGCTTACCGCTATGTCCCCCTGGCCATGAAGCCCTTCTTCTGGCTGTCGACCAGCGCCTTTGACAGCCTGGTCAAGGATGACCTGGATCCGCCGCCTTACGCCTTGGACGATGCGGGCTTCTATGGGAATCTCCTCAATCGTGGCCTTGAAGTGACCGCCGGTCAAAAACGCCTGACCTTCATCCACATGAATGGCCCCCACCCCCCTTACAGGCTGGATGAATACGGACAAAGCGTTCAGGCGGGCTCTTCATCCCTCCTTCAGCAGACCAAGGGAAGTTTGCGTATTGTCTTTGAGTATCTGGATCAGCTGAAAGCCATGGGTCAGTACGAGTCAGCCACCCTGATCATTACGGGTGATCATGGCGCGCGTACCAGCGACGCCAAGCCCTTAAACCGGCCCATCGTGACCGCCCTCTTTGTCAAACCGCAGGGTCAGGCAGGAAGTCCCCTGGCTCAAAACAATGCCCCTGTGTCCACCGATAATCTCCGGCCAACCCTTTATCAGGCCGCGGGCCTGGACTATAAGATCTTCGGTCCCACCTATTTCGATGTGCCCGAGCATGCGCGCCTGGACCGCATGCTCTACCACCGCCTCTACGCGTCCGAGGGCGGCCCTGACCGGGTTCAGATCTACCGGATTACAGGCGACGCCAAAGATTTTGAAAACTGGACCTTGATGGGTGAAGAAATAATCGGCTGATCTGTCCCCGGGAGACCTTAATCACCCGGTTTGCGGAAACGGTCGAAAAAGTCCTGCGACAGCATGGGGTTGGCCGCGACCCCGGATACCATCTCCTTGTAACGGACCGTGATGGCCTCAGCCAGGGGCAGGCCCGGGTAGATGGCGTATTCATGGAAAAAGGCATTGAGATCGCCGCCTGAATCGTAGACAGCGCCGGCAATATCCGAGATGAAGTGGCGGCTGTTGGGCAGGGCGATTCCGGAGATCAGGGGCACACGGCTCCAGACCATGCGCCAGGGACCCAGGGGAACACCCGGCAGGGGGCGGCTTCTTCTTTGGACCCGCCGCTCATTTTCCCGGGCGAAACGGATATCCTCCAGAATAATGCAAAGATCCGCCAGGGCCTTGGAGACTGAGGAACGCGGATAGGTGCACTGGAGGGTAAGCCAGCCGCACAGGTAGAGGTAATGGCTTGCCCGCAAGCGGATCAGGTTTTGTACCAGATCCGTCTCTTCCTTCTTTTTGAGGTTGGCCAGGGCAGTGAACAAGACCGCCAGATCCGGGTACTTGAGACTGTCCGCCAAGGCGGTCAGTTCTTCCCTGGTCCGGGCACGGGTCAGCTGCTGGATCAGCCAGTTTGATTCATCCGGCAGCTGATTCTCGATCAGCTCAACCGGCAGTGGGTGCAAGTCACGGCAGCCCTGGACCGCGTCCCGGAAAGTCTTGTAGCGCAGATCGGAACGGCGTTTGGAAATCTCAAGGGGGTCCAGGCGCCTCGCGCGGATGGACTTCTGTTCCGCGGGCTTGGCAGCCTCCGCTTCCAGAATCCGGGCCGTCTCACGCTCGAATCGCACGGCTTGCCGGCGAATAGCGACTACTTCCTGGCTTTCCGCTGCCTTGACATGGGTGTCCTCTTTGATCTGGGGCAGGCGAATTTTGACCGGACGGATTTCCCGCTCGGCCATTCTTTGGGGCTTGCGCATATCCCCGGTATGTCTTTGGCGTTCCTGATCTGCCATGGCTTCCAAGTGCCTTATTGGCCGCCCCGGATAGCTGCCGGCAGGGCGTCGATGGCATCCCGGATTTCTGCTGTCGTGAAGGTCAGCCGCTCGACGACTTCCGCCAGGCTGACGTCAAATTCTTCCAGGGTCTTGGTGACGAAGCCGCCGGACTCCTTGGTGAAATTGATGGTATTGTCTGTAATCTGCCGGCCCAGATCCTCCAGGGAAGCCAGCTGCTCTTCCAGACGCTCCAGCAGAATGGCTGCGTTTTTATTTTGGGAGGCTGACATCTTGACCGATGCCTCGATGGCCTTGGAAGATTCAACAATCCCTTCACCCAGCCGGTCTGAGAAGGAACGCAGCTGCTCGTTAAGGCGGTTGATATGGGAAGCCAGATTGCTTTCCTCCCCGGCGTAGAGGGCGGCCATTTTCTCAGAGCTGGCACCCATGACAGCCAGGTTATCGCTGATGGCGGCCATTTCATCTGCCATGTCATTTTTGGCCAGGGCCATGAGCCGCAGTGTCTCCTGGGCATCATTGGTGACCTCCCGGCTTTCCTCCCGGACCCGCTCCAGGGTCACTTTGGATTCCTCCATGAGGTTGGCACTGTGTTCAGCCACCTGGTAGAGAGTCTGCAGCTTATCCGGCAGGGGTGATAGATGTGCCGACAGGGCCTGGGAGACAGAGTTGGAGAAAGTATCCGCAAGCTCTTCCATGCCTTTTTCCTGTTTATCCGCCAGGGATTTGGCAAGTTCCGTCAAGGCGTAATTGGTCTCCCGAAGCGGCGGCGCAACTTCTTCACTCATAATTTCCCGGACGCTGGTCTTGATCCCCTGGGCAAATTCACCTTTGGCCAGCTCATCAGCAACTTTGGTGAAGGCTACCACTTCGCCCCGCATCTTTTCGCCGTAGCCGATAATCTCATTGACCAGGAGAGCGACGCCCGTCCGGTCGGTGAAGACAGGCAGATAGGCCGCCAGCGCTTCGATGACTTCCAGGCGGTCGTCCTCGATCTGGCTGACGGTCCGGGCCGTCTGCCAGAGAACCACAAGGGCTGCCAGGATGGAAAAAAGGAAAAGAAGGAGACCGAGCGGTATCATCTGGGCCAGTCCATCTGAAAGCATGGAGCCAGCCAGCGATAAGATCAGAGCCCCTGTACCCAGGCCAAAGCAGACCAAAGCCGCCAGGCGGCCGGATGACTGCAGACTCTCCCGCCGGAAGAAGCCCATTGAATCCAGAACTGATCCGGGTTCCGGCAAGAGCCTGCCTTCGAAATTATGGCGGCTGATCCTGGCTAATTGGCCGCCCAGGAGCCGCAGCTGCTCGTGATTGGCCGCGGCAAAAACAGAGGCCGCGGCATCCGCCGGGAGCTGGTCTCCAGCCTGGGCATGACCCAGGGTGAAGATGGCTTCATCGGCCACGGCAGCCTGGCTTTGGCCGTAATGGCGGTTTTTCACCAGGGCCCGGATCAGCACGGCCAGGATGGCTGCCGCCAGAAGGCCGGCTCCTATGATCATCCATGTGTAGGGACTCATAAATTCACCTCATCTTCTATTCAAGAGGCTTGCGCTCCAGCGCAAGCTCGATCAGTTTTTCAAGGAGGCCGGCATCGGTGTACCCTGCGGCCCGCATGAGGCGCGGATACATGCTGATGCGGACGAAACCGGGGATGGTGTTGATTTCATTAAGGAAGATTTGCCCGTCATCCGCCAGGAAGAAGTCGATCCGGGCCATCCCGTAACAATCGAGGGCGCGCCAGGCTTCCAGGGCCAGCTTGCGGATCTCCAGCTCCTGGCCCTCTTCAAGCCGGGCTGGAATGAGAAGCTGGGACGTGGACTCTTCCTGATACTTGGAATCGTAATCATAAAATGCCCGGTCCGGCACAATCTCCCCGACCGGAGACAGAAGGGGGTTCCTGTAATCACCCAGGGCGGCGATTTCCAGCTCGCGTCCCCGGACCCCCTGCTCAATGACCACCTTGCGGTCATAGGTGAAGGCCTGGGTCAAGGCAGCCGGGAGCTCATCCGGCCGGTCAAGGCGTGAAATTCCAAGGGAGGAGCCGCCACGGGCAGGCTTGACAAAAAGCGGATAGCGGAGGCCCTCAAGGGCTTCTTCCGCAAGGGCCGGGCCGCCTGCCTGCCAGTCGTCCAGGTCCAAAACCCGCCAGGGTGTATGAGGGATGCCCTGCTGCTCAAAGAGGGCATTGGCAAATGCCTTGTCCATGGCCAGAGCGCTGGCTGTCATACCGCAGCCGACAAAGGGGATGCCTGCCAGTTCCAGCAGACCCTGAACCGTTCCGTCCTCCCCGTTGGGACCGTGGAGGGCGGGAAAGACACAGTCCAGCTGGTAGCTGACCGTCTGTCCTTTGCGGTTGACAAAAAGATAGGGCTTGTCTGTATCGGGCACCAGCCAGGCCGGGTAAACCGGCCCCTCTTCCAGCCAGCTGCCGTCACGCATGGCCTCGGACGGCCCGCTGTATGCATACCAGCTCCCCTCCCGGGTGATACCCACCGGCAGGAGGTGATAGCGGCTGCTGTCCCTCAGGCTGTCCATGATATAGGCTCCCGAGGCACGGGAGACATCATGCTCGCCCGACCTGCCTCCGAAAAGCAGGGCAACATTGATTCTAGAGGCCATCCGGATCTCCCAGGCTCTTCTTGTTGCGGGTTATATTGACCAGAATATCCGTCAGGTGATTTTCGAGATTGGTCATCATGTCACGAGCGTACTGGATGGCAGCTGTCCGGATTTCGGCACCCCGCCGGGTGGCGTCATCCAGGATGACAGAGGCCTTGTTCATGGCCTGCTGGGTAATCTCGTGTTCGTCAATCATGCGGGCCATTTGAGCTTCCGCGTCCCGCATGATGGTATCCGCCTCGCGCCGGGCCTGGCTGATCAGCTGACGGTTTTGCTGCAGGACCCATTTGGCCCGTTCCAATTCCTCGGGCAGGCCCTCACGGATCATCTGCACCATGAAGAGCATCTCTTCGCGCTCAACCATGCATTTATCCGAGAAGGGAACGTTTTTCGCCTCCATCAGATCGGTTTCCATCCGCTCCAGCAGGGTCGCGACACTGCGGTCCTCCCTCTGCCGCGGATTGCGGCGCGCGCCGTCCCAGTCCCGTTCATTGGGCCGCCTGTCCTGTACGTCATTCATACGCCGCTCCTCCTGTCATCGCGGACCCCGTAAACCTCTGCCACCTCCAAGCGGATGGAGGGAGGTACCAGATCCCCGATCTCTGCGCCCAAGCGCGCGATCTCGCGCACGGCAGTCGATGAAATCGATTGATGCTCCGGCAAGGCCGGAATAAAAAGGGTTTCAATTCCCTGACCCAAGCGGCGGTTCAAGGCGGCCATGGCCGCCTCTTCCTCCAACTGGCTGGAATTGCGGATCCCCCGGACGATCAGGCGGATCCCTCTTTCATGACAAAAATCAACCAGAAGCCCCCCGGCCTCCTCGACAAGCACCCCTTCCAGATGACCGACTGCCTTGCGGATCAAGTCAGCCCGCTCCCCTCTGGTCATCAGGGGACTTTTGGCCCCGTTGTCGAAGACAGCGATGACCAGCTGGCCGCAAAGGCCGGCTGCCCGCTCTGCCACACTCAGATGGCCGACGGTAAAGGGGTCGAATGTCCCTGGAAAGACTATCTTATTCATATCAAACAAAGAACCGGATTCCATTTTCCAATCAGCTTCCGGCACCCGCTTCCATTAAGCAGGATCCGGCTTAAACTGGTAAAAGGATAGCACGCTCGTGCCGTACTGACAACTGCGCAGCCAGGAGAGAGAGGGAAGAAAAAGGTTGTCGGGCAGGATTTCCCCGTCCGTTTCAATAGCCAGAATCCCGTCCGCCTCCAGGAGGCCGGCCAGGATATGCCCTGCCTCCTGCAGGAGCTTGTGGGCATGCGGCCAGGGCGGGTCCAAATAGATGATGTCAAAGCGCTCCCCCTGGCGGGCCAGGGCCTTGAGCCGGGACATGGCGTCTCCCGGCAGCAGGCGGAAGCCCTCTTTAAGTCGGGTACGCTCAACATTTTCCCGGATGGCGGCCAGGGCCTGGCCATCCTTTTCAAGGAAAACGGCTTCCGAGGCCCCCCGTGAGAGAGCCTCCAGGCCGATTTGACCCGAACCGGCGAAGACATCGAGCAGGCGGGCTCCTTCCAGGCGGTCAGCCAGGATGGAAAAGAGCGCCTCCTTGGTCCGGCCTGCCGTCGGCCGGCAGCGGTTGCCCGGCGGACTGACCAGCCGGACCCCCTTTGCCTTTCCCGTGATAATCCGAAGCATTGCCGCCTCCCCTACAGGCCCGGCCGGGCCAGTCGTTCGCCGTAGCGGGCGCGGAAGGCCTCCATGATGACCTGGTTCTCATGTTTTTCCAGACCGGGATCCTCTCCAAGGATCCTGTCGCAGGCAGCCGCCGCTTCATGCAGGAGCGGGGTGTCCTGGTAGAGGTTGGCTACCTTGAAGTCAGGCAGACCGTGCTGGGCAACCCCGAAGAAATCGCCAGGACCGCGAAGCCGCAAGTCCTCGTCCGCCACATCAAAACCAGACCCCTGCCGGCAGAGAACCCTGAGACGCTCCCGGACCAGGGGATCCTGGCTGTCGCTGACCAGGAGACAGTAGGACTGGCGGTCCGACCGGCCCACGCGGCCGCGCAGCTGGTGGAGCTGAGAGAGGCCGAACCGCTCGGCGTTCTCCACGACCAGGAGGCTGGCATCGGGGTGATCGATTCCAACTTCAATGACAGTGGTCGAAACCAGGATATGGATCTCCCCCGCATGGAAGGCTTCCATGACAGCTGCCTTCTCCCCCGCCTTCAGACGGCCATGCATGAGGGCCACCTTCCAGTCAGGAAAGACCTCTTGTGAAAGCCGCTCATGGACAGCCTGGGCGGATGCAAGCGGCAGCTCCCCGGAATCTTCAATGACCGGGCAGACAATATAGACCTTGCCGCCCTCCTCCAGCTGCCTGCGGATCATGCCGTCGATCCGCGGCCGGTCCGCCTGGGTCGCCGTGTATGTTTTGATGGCCAGCCGGCCCTTGGGCATTTCCCGGATATCAGAGAGATCCAGGTCCCCGTAGAGAATCATGGCCAGTGTCCTGGGAATGGGGGTGGCTGACATGACAAGGACATGGGGGACCACCTGTCCCCGGCCCGTCAGGGAAACACGCTGGCGGACGCCGAAACGGTGCTGCTCATCTGTTACGCAGCAGCCCAGCCTGGCAAAGACTACCGATTCCTCCAGAACCGCGTGGGTGCCGATCAGGATCTGGATGGTCTGCTCCTTCAAGCCCTTGAGGATCCTCCGCCTTTCCGCTGCCGGTGTAGCCCCTGTAAGCAGGCCTATGGACAGGCCTGAGCCCTCCAGGAAACCTGTCAGCGTCCTGGCGTGCTGGCCGGCCAGGATGGTTGTCGGAGCCATGAGAACGGACTGGTAGCCTTCCTTGCAGGCGGTGGCCATGGCCAGGGCGGCCACCAGGGTCTTGCCCGATCCGACATCGCCCTGGATCAGCCGGTTGGCCGGCTCCTGCTTTCGAAAATCGTCCAGGATAACCTGGAGGACCCCTGTCTGGGATCCGGTCAGCTGGAAGGGCAGGCGATCTATGAGACCCTGGAGCCATTTTTCTGTCTGGGAGCCCACCTCCATCCGGGGGCCCTCTTCTTTTGAGCGGCCGGACTTGAGGGCCCGAAGGCCGAAAAGGACCAGGAAAAGTTCCTCGAAGGCCAGCCGGCGGCGGGCCAGTTCCACATCCCGCGGACAGGAGGGAAAGTGGATGCGGCGCAAGGCGAAATCAGCTGCAGCCAGCTTGCCCCAGGCCCGGACAGAGGCGGGCAGGGTCTCTTCCGCCTGGAAGTCCCGCCTGTCAAGAAGGGCTCTTACAGCCTGCCTGATGTTGGATTGATAGAGGCCTGCGGTTAATGGATAGACAGGCAGGTAGGCGTCTGCCTCCCCGCCTCTGTCGGCCGGGCGGAAATCCGGGTTGGCTGTCCTCTTTGTGCGGCCTGCCTGATCGATTTTCCCGCGAAAGAGATAGGTCTGACCGCGCTGAAGCCGGTCCGCCACCCAGGCCTGATTGAACCAGATGGCCTCAAGACTGCCGCTGTCATCCGAAAGCCGGGTTCTAAGATAAGTCAATCTGCCCCGGCGGCTGAGGGAAGGCAGCGTTTGCACCCGGGCCTGGAAAGTTGCCGTCTGCCCCGGAACCAGATCCCCGATAGGGAGGCGCTCCATCCAATCCTCATAAGCGCGCGGCATCAGCCAGAGAAGATCGGCCAGCCTGTCTACGCCCAGTTTGGAAAAGAGTTTTTGTCTTTTGTCCGAAATCCCTGGGAGGACTGTCAGAGGCTTGTCCAGCAATGACCGGTCCGGCCCGTCAGACACAGCCGGCCTCTTCTTCCTCTGCCGGGTCCAAAGCCATGCCGTAGCGGCAAAGCAGGCGCAGAGGGCATTGGAAACAAAGTCGGCAGCGGGCCCGGCATAGCTCCCGGCCGTGGGCTACCATCAGATGACCCCATGAAGTCCAGGAATCCTCCGGCACCGCCTTGGCCAGATCTTTTTCGATAACCAGGGGATTTTGGCTGTCTGTCAGACCCAGAAGCCGGCTGATGCGGCCGCAGTGGGTATCAACTACCAGGGCCTGCTGGCCGAAGGCATCCCCCAGGATCAGATTGGTAATCTTGCGGCCGACACCGGGCAGATCCATGAGTTCTTCAGCCGTCGAGGGGACCTGTCCGCCATGGACCTCCATGACCCGGCTGGCTGTCCCCTTAAGGGCAGCCGCCTTGGCCCGGAAGAGTCCGCAGGTCCGGATCAGGGACTCCAGGTCCTCCAGGTTGGCTTCCGCCATGGCTTGCGGATGGGGGAAAGCCTGGAAAAGGGCCGGCGTAATGCGGTTTACCCGCTCATCCGTGCATTGGGAGGCAAGAATGGCTCCCACCAGGAGTTCCCAGGGCGATTGGTGGCTGAGAGTACAAACGGCATCGGGGTAACGTTGGGACAAGAGGCTGACTATGGACGCCGCCCGTTTTTTAAGGGAAGAGGTCACGGCAACTCCTCCAGCAGATAGCAGGTCTTGATGAGGGTCTGACCAGTGGAGGGCCGGAAGATGGTCATTTCTACCAGGGCGCCTACGGCCTGTTCATCCATAAAGGTCATCAGGTCACGGACTGCTTCCATGGCCTGGCCGTTGATGTCCAGGAGGATATCATCCGCATTGAGGCCGGCCGTATAGGCAGCGCTCTCCGACTTGACCAGATTGACGTAGAGGCCGGCGGGATAGCCGAACTGCTGGCTCAAAAAGGCAGCGTCCTCATCCCCCAGCACGGTAATGCCAAGTGAGGCCTTTCTGGCAGGGGCCGGATCCGGTGTGGCCATGATTTGCCGGATAACATCCGAAACAATGGGTGACGGGATGGCGTAGCCCAGGTGCTGGACATAGATCCGCTTGAGATAACCGCTGGTCAAGGCGACAACCTGTCCCTCCTTGTTGATGAGCGGGCCGCCTGCGTAAAGAGGCTGGGTGGGAATGCTGGTCTCAATCAAACCCACCGGCGACCCGTCTTCCTGGTAGGAGGTCTTGTAAAGGGAGATGATATAGCCTGCGGAAAGTCCGCCCTCCTTGACCATGGCCGGGGGATAGCCGATGGAGAAGACAGCCGTTCCGACGGCAAGAGAGGGCTGTCTGGCAAGACTCTGTGCAACGAAGACTTTTTCACCGGGTTCCGTGATCCGCAGCAGGGCCAGGTCGACTGTGGACCGGTAGCCGATCAGGGTTGCCGGGTAGGCCTGGGTGTCCCCGCGGACATAGATGAGAATGGAGGCCCCTGTCTGCAGCTGACCCCGAAAATCCAGGGCCCGCTCCATGAGGCTGTAGCTGGTGACAATGATGCCCGACTCATCGACGATCAGTCCCGAGAAGAACTCCTCCCGCTTTGAATAAAGGGAAGAGGCAGGGATGGAAAGATGAACAGAAACAACCGATGGCGCGACCTGGGCAAAGATTTCCGGCAGCTCCGGCTCCTCGGGCGGCGGTTCCTCCTCGCCGGGGTCAGAACTGGTGGTGCTTGAAAAGGTCGTAGGGGATGTTGGAGGACTGGTCGGACGGCTTGTTGTCGAGGTCGTCGTGCTGTCCGTAGCTTTCGTCTCCTCGGGCTCCTGGGTGGGACAGGACAGAGGAACCAGCAAGAGAGCCAGCAAAAAGACGGCAATCAGGATGACCAGGCCCAGTCTGTCTTTTTTCATGTTTTCATCTCCCTTTCCCTGTCACAAAAGCAGTCTAACGGGCACATATAACCTTTTTGTGAACACAGGCTGTCACAAGGCCGCCGTCAGGGCCGGGCAACGGTAAAAGTGATGCGGGCGCCGCCCAGCTCGGCGGAAGTTCCCGCCTCAATCTCCTGGCCGTGCCGCTGGACCAGGGCCCGCGCGATATAAAGGCCCAGGCCGGAGCCGCCCTCATGGCGGGATTTGTCTGCCTTATAGAAACGATCAAATATTCGGCCTAAATCCTCTGGGGGGATACCCGGACCGTTATCCTCCACGGAGACGCTGACCGCGCATTCGCCCACCTGGGTGCGGATCAGGATCAGGCCGTGCCTGGGGGCAAAGCGGACCGCGTTGGCCACGATGTTATTGAGGACCCGGGTCAGCTGGCCCGTATCCCCCACCGCCCGGACTGAATCATCATAGCGGTGGTCAAAGTTGATTTCCAGGACGATCTGTTTATCGGCCAGCATGGGCTCAAAAGACTGTCTGACCTGGCGGATCAGGCCGTTGAGGTCAAAGATTTCCTGCTGGAGGGCTGTCTGGTCCCCCTGGTCAGCCTGATCGAAAAGAGTGTTGAGCAGGCCTTCCAGCCGCTTGGTTTCCGCCTTGATAATCTCCAGGTAATAGTCAAAGCGCGCAGGCGGGATGGTCCCGTCACGCATACCCTCGATGAAGCCGCCGATGGAGGTGACGGGGGTTCGCAGATCGTGGGACACATTGCCAAGAAATTCCGAATGCTGCTGTTCCCTCTCCTCAAACTGAGCGATCAGCATATTGAAGGTGCGGACCAGGCGGGTCAGATCATCCTGACCGGGGCCGGCCTCGGGATCAGCCGGATCATCCTGCCCGGCCTTTTTTGTTTTTCTACCCCTCCGGGACAGGTGTACCCGGGCGGTTAAATCTCCGGCGTAAACGGCATTGGCCGTCTTGGCCAGCTGGGAAATCGGCCGGGTAATATTGCGGGACAGCCAGATAATCAGGACCAGGGAGAGAATAAAGGCAAGGGTAAAGGAGAGGGGTACATTGTTCTGCAGGAGAAAGGCACTGAAGGTCTCCGTCTGGTGGCGTTTGAGCAGGACGATTTCTCCCGTGTAGAGATTGCCGTGACGGCCGATGGGCGCGCTGGCTACCAACCAGTTGGAGGCTTCCGGCAGGAGGGCGGCGAAGCCTGTCCTATGACCCGCCTCACAATAGATGGTGTGGGTGGCATTGCGCGCCTCCTGGGGCAAAATGGGATCTCCGGTGCCGGCCGGGCCCGACCGCTCCAGAAGGGCGATGGTCTGCGTCGGAATGCCCGTATCGTGGATGATTTCCCCCTCGGCGTTGACCACCCAGACAAAGGCCGTGGTGGAGCGGGCCGCAAAGAAAATATGCCCCGTGATATCTGAGCTGGTGAAGGTAATATGAGCGGCATCCATGCGATTTTCAGTCAGTACGGCCAGCTCCGACGCATTGCGCTTCAATTCCTCCTGCCGCTGCTGCCAGGACGAAAAGCTGTAAATAGTGCCGTAAATCAGGGCGAGCGCCAGAAAGATAAGCAGAATCGACGCCGAAATGTTCAGGAGCGTCCGTGTATAGATCGAAAGCCTTCTCACGCTTCCTCGGAGTCTTTCAGCTCGAATTTATAGCCCACGCTCCATACAGTTTTGATCTGCCAGCGGGGGTGTTCAATGACACTCAGTTTCTCGCGGATGCGCTTGATATGGACGTCCACCGTGCGCTGTTCGCCGTAGTAGTCCATGCCCCAGATGTGTTCCAGGATCTGGTCGCGCGTGTAAACGCGGTTGGGATGGGAAGCCAGGAAGAAGAGAAGCTCCAGCTCCTTGGGCGGTATATCGATTTCCTGCTCGCCGATGCGGACTGTATAGCGGATGCGGTCCACGACCAGGTCGGGCAGGACGACCACGTCCTTCTTCTGGCTGTCGGAAGCGGTCGCCTGGACAGGCTGCTGCGAACGGCGGAGGACAGCCTTGACGCGCGCCAGCAGTTCCTTGGGTTCGAAGGGCTTGAGGATATAGTCGTCAGCGCCCAGCTCCAGGCCGATGATCTTGTCCAGGGTGTCACTTCGCGCGGTCAGCATGAGAACAGGGACATCCGATTCCCTGCGCAGCTGCCGCATGACGTCAAAGCCGCTGATGCCGGGCAGCATCAGATCCAGGATGATCACATCCGGGCTGACTGCCTTGACCATGGGCATGACGGCATCTCCCGCATAGCAGGAGGAAACCTCAAAGCCATCTTTTTCAAAGTAGAGTTTCAGCAGCTCGCTGATATGTTTGTCGTCATCGACGATGAGCACGCGCTTGGTATCTTCCATTTCGCCTTCCTCGCCTGGGTCCTGGCTAATCTATTCCCAGATTTCGATCAGATTTTCTTCCTCTCCGTCACCGGTCCCCTCCCCCTCATTCTGAAGCAGGGAGGATACCTCGATGAAAAAGGAGCGTATATCGCCAAAAGCCCTGTAAACAGAAGCGAAGCGGATATAGGCAACTTCATCAATGGCGCGGAGATGCTTGAGGACCAGTTCCCCGATTTCGGAGGTGGTCAGCTCCCTTTTCATGGCATTGCCGGCTGCCCGCTCAACCTGATCGACCAGTTCTTCAACCTGCTGGGTTGTCACCGGCCGTTTTTCGCAGCTCTTCATAATGCCGATGATCAGTTTCTGCCGGTCGAAGGGCTGCCGGCTGCCGTCCTTCTTGATGACCATGAGCGGCACGCTCTCCAGGCGTTCATAGGTTGTAAAGCGTGAACCGCAGGCAAGACACTCCCGCCGCCGGCGGATGGTCAGGCCGTCCTCGGACGGTCTCGAATCGACTACACGGTCGTTGTTTTCTTCACAGACAGGGCATTTCATCCCCCTGCCTCCTTCCCCCGGCAGGCCAGATACAAGAGGACCGGATCAGGGATCCGGTCGCCTTGGCACCTGATAGACGCGGGCTGACGCCGGCTTCTGCCGCTGCCCCTTCTCAGCCGATCGGTCAGGATCGGTCCATATCGTCGTCGCGCAGGAACCAGGGCAGGACTCTGCCGTCCTGCTTGCCCGGTCTGGGTTTCTCAGGAGCTCTGCCGCCCATCCCGTCTCCGGGCGCTTCGTCCAGGATCCTGGGAATATTGCGATTGTGCCGGGCTGCGTTCTCACTGGCCCGGTCGATCATCTCATCCATAAGCTGGTTGTCATGGCGCTGGCTGGTCCGGCTGAAGCCGGTCCCCTGCGGATCCCGGTCAAAGGAAGAGCCGGCCCGCGGCGGGCGCAGAAATTCCGGCAGGTCATCAATGGTCGACCGGCCGCCGCCTGTCGGGGCGATCTGCCTCTGGGGAATACTGAAGGAGGGTTGCGGCGCAGGAGCCTGCACCATCCTTGATGCCCTCGCAGATACCGCATCGCCGACAAATCGGCTGGCAATGATGGTGATGACCAGGTCATCCTGCATATTTTCATCTACAACAGCGCCGAAGATAATCTCCGCGTCGGGCGCGACGGCTTCACGCACCTGGGAGGCGGCCTCGTTGATTTCCTTCATCTTCATGTCGTGGCCGCCGGTGAAATTGATGATAATGCTCTGGGCCCCGTCAATGGTTGTCTCAAGAAGAGGACTGGTCATGGCCTGCTTGACGGCGGTGGCGGCGCGGCTCTCTCCGTTGCCCCGGCCAATTCCCATATGGCAGACGCCGGCATTGGTCATAACCCGCCTGATATCGGCCAGGTCCAGGTTGATGAGACCGGGGACGGCCACCAGGTCGGAAATGCTTGAAACGCCGTATTGGAGTACCCGGTCAGCCAGGAGAAAGGCCTCGTCCAGGGTCGTATCATCGCTTGCGATCTCCAGAAGCTTGTCATTGGGGACGACGATCAGTGAATCGACATACTGCTGCAATTCACGGACGCCTTTCTCGGCATTCTGCCTGCGGCGGGATCCCTCAAAACGAAAAGGCGTCGTGACGACGCCGACGGTCAATATGCCAAGTTTTTCGGCCACCTGAGCAACGATGGGCGCAGCCCCTGTTCCCGTGCCGCCGCCCATACCGGCGGTAATGAAGAGCATGTCCGTCCCTTCAATTGCCTTGGAGATCTCCTCGATGCTCTCTTCCGCAGCCTTCTGCCCCAGTTCCGGCTGAGCGCCGGCTCCGAGGCCCCGGGTGATTTTCTCACCGATCCGGATGGTGGCGCCGGCTTTGGAATGCTGCAAAGATTGATGGTCGGTATTGACAGCAATAAACTCAATGCCCTGTACGCCGCCCTCGATCATGCGGTTGACAGCGTTGCTGCCTCCGCCTCCGATGCCGATGACACGGATAGTCGCGTAAAGGCCTCCGTCAACGCCCATGTTGTAATTGAAATCTACCACCTTATGCAACTCCTTTCATTTTTTCCATTTGAAGCAGTTGCCTTTTGCATCAATTGTTATCGTCAGAATCCAAGGTATTCCAGATCCGCTGACCATGCCGGAAAAGAAGCATAGCACTCGTAGTATTTTACCTTAACGCCCCTCTGCGTGCAACTTGATGGCCTTTTGCGGGTCCGGGCCGCCTTATGATTTGCGGCCGTCCTCCTCGCCATGAGGCGGACTGACCGCCCCTTTTCTCCGCTTCCTCATATCCAGGTAGAGCTTTCTGGTAATAAAATTGATATTTCTGAATATGCGGTAGGCAAAGATAAAGGAAACGATCATGGAAAAATCGTATTTCATCTGGTTGCCAAGGGCCGTGATCAGAACCGCCGCAGCGGTGTTGACCGCAAACTCAACCAGAAAACGGACAGGGTCGAAATCCCCCTCCTGCATGCTGTTCCAGGAGCCCGTCAGGGCCTCGATACCGACCAGGGTGAAGACCGCCAGGTAAGGAACCAGGCTGGCAGGCAGGGCTATGTTGGTGAAGAGGCCAAAGAGGAGACCGACCAGAAGACCGAAGATGATCAGCATGCTCTCACCCCTTTCAACTATCACCGCCTGTGTCAGGCCTGAAATAGGCCGTTTCTCCGACCAGATCCAGCTCCCCCGCCTCCTGGGGCAGGAGATCCTCCCGATCCAGAAGATAAGCAAGAAGTGCCAGTTTATCCTGCACCAGGCTGTTGTCCTCAAGTTTAACACGGATATCGCCGCCCTGCGGCAGAGGGATGAAGAGGTAGAAGAGCGCATCCGACACCTGGCGGATCTGGGCCACCTCCTCCATCAACTGCCTGCCCGACGGGTTGGCTCTGTCGTGACTGATCAGACCCGCCAGCAGATGGGCCGCAGCCGCTAGACTGGAGGGATCCTCAACAGCCAGGGTTTTCCCTGCCGCTGCCTCGTCAAGAATCGTCACCCCCTCCAGAACCGGCAGGGCGAAGTCGATCTCATCGGCAATCCGCAAAATCTCATGATCCCGGTCGATCAGGGCAAAGCGCCCGGAGACACGGACGGCCAGTATTTCCACCTTTTCATCAAGAGCAACGACCAGCTGTGAGGGAAAGCGGAAATGAACCGAAACCGACCGCACGATAGGATAGGCCTCTTTGATGCGGTTTTCATAGGAGCCGTAGCGCAGGGTCAAAAGCTGCTTGAAAGATCCGCCCAGATCTCCCGCGAAATGGCCGCCTGCCTTGGGCTCCACCAGTGAACGGATTCCGGCTTCGTCCGCCATGCGGGTGCCGGTTACCAGGATTTTCTCGATATAGAAGTGAGGCAGGAAGGCCACCAGGGTAACCAGAGAAAGGGTCACCGCCACAAGAACCAGAAGCCTGGACGGCCAGCCGGCAAAACGGCTGCGCCGGTGTTCCCTGGCCCTTTGCTTTCTGCTCTCCTCGGTAAAGGGGGACGGCTGGAAGGCAGTCGGGTAATCCACGCCCCGGGCCTGCCTGCGGTCCAGGTTGCCGCGGTTTCGGCCCGCGCCCTGTGGACTCTTCCTCTTCTTAGGGGCGGCCCGCTTCATCTTCATGGATGACGGCAAGCGCTTTGGCCGCGATGATGGCTGCCGCTTCCGGGGTCGCCCAGCCATAAGCAGAGGCGCTCATGGCCTCCAGCCGGCCGGGATTTTCAATCATCTCTGCCAGGGTTTCCAGCAGAAGGCGGCTTTGAAAGGCCCCATCCTCAATGACGACCGCGGCGCCAGCTTGCTCCATGGACCGGGCGTTGACGGTCTGATGGTCATCAACGGCAAAGGGAAAGGGCACCAGGATGGATGGCCTGCCCTGAGAGGCAATCTCGGCGCAGGTCATGGCACCGGCCCGGCCGACAAAAAGATCGCAGGCAGCGATCCAGTAGGGTGCGTCGTGAAGAAAGGGGGAGGCTTGGATAACGCCCGGCATGAGGCCGATTTGGTCAGCCAGGCCGGCAGAGCTTTGAACTCCGGTGCTGATAGCCAGGCCAAGTTCAGGATGCCGTCTCAGAAGGGATGACCAGCCTCCCTCCTCATCCAGACGGGCAACCGCTGTGTTAAGCGTACGGGAGCCAAGGCTGCCGCCCATGACCAGGACCAGAAAGACCTGGTCGTCAATATCCAGGCGGGCCCTTGCCTTTTTTCGGTCCAGCTCGAAGAAGAGAGGGCGGACCGGATTGCCGCTGAAAAGGAGCCTTGCCTTTTTCTTGAAATAAGGGCGGCTGTCCTCGTAGCTGATGAAGACCGCCCGGGCTTTGCCGGCCAGTAGCCGATTGGCCCGGCCGGGGACAGCATTCTGCTCGTGGAGGATGTAGGGAATCCCCATGCTGCGGGCCGCTGCCACCAGAGGGGCTGACACAAAGCCGCCCGTCCCGATGACGAGACCCGGCCGCTCCTTGCGCAGGAGGGCACGGCTGCGCATGAGACCCTTGCAGTTATTGCCTATCCAGCTGAAAAAACGCGGATCGTGACGGGAGGGAATATTCTGAGCCGGGATGGGATAAAACTC
>JBBAEW010000020.1:0-33155 GCA_041655695.1 Saccharofermentanales bacterium | reverse complement strand
TTAGAAAAAACAAGTGGATCAGCTATAAATAGTCAATCATTAGGAGTACTTAAATGCCGAGTTATGGATTATTATATCGGGTTAAATAAATTAAATCAAGTTATGAAAAATAAATAATAATATGAAGTTAAAAAATTTTTTAAAATATTCTATAATATTAATGATTTCGTTAATTATGAACAGTTGTTATTCGTACAGAATACCAGGTAATTACACAACAAATGGTTATAAAAATTACATAGAATCAGAAAAAAGAATATCTAAAGAGAAAAGAGATTATAAAAAATGGCACAGAAAAAACAACAATAGAATATATAAACTACAAAATAAGTAATAATAATGAGGAAAATGAATGATATTGAATTAAATGACTATTATGAAAAGTTAAAACAATACAAAAGCCCAATTATAACAACAATATTATTAAAAATATGGTTTAAAGGATTAAGATATTCTATCATACCTATATTTGGTGTTATGTTTATACTTGGTATCTTTTATAATATAAATCCATATAATATACAATTAACAAATAATATATGGATAATTACAAAAATATTGATGTTTGTATGGTTTTCTTTAGGTATATTAGTTTTAATTGCACATTTAATAGATAGATTAAAAATGAGAATAGAAGCTAAAAAAATAGGTTTAACTATTGATGAATGGGATTTCTTAATTAATTATTTTAATATACCAAGAAACCCACCTATATAATTAACTGATTTACAAGTAAACAAAAAAAGTTTATTTTTTTGATAAAAATTTATGAAAAAAATTTGGATATTAATTATTAATATCTTATTTTTGTAAAAATATTATTAAACTTAAAAATAAACTTATGAAACGTATCCTATTAATGTTATTGACATCACTATTGATGTTTTCATGTGATCCAGAAGAACTAATTGTAGAATTGAATGTAACCACATCTTCAACTGATGTGTCCATTTTTGGTGGAAATGATGGTAGCATTACTGTAATAGTAAAGTCCGGTAACGGTGGTTATCTATATTCACTAAAATCTACATCTGATAAGATAGATAACAAACTATTTACTAATTTGTCATCGGATAATAAAACATCATATGTTTTTAGTAACTTACCATCTGATAATTATCAAATTACAGTAACCGATAATGGTGATAAAAAATTTACACATAGTATTATTATTAATGAACCAAATCCAGATGATTTATCTGTATCTTTTGATTATACCGTTGAAAGAAATATAACAAAATCTACAACTAAGTATATTCTATTAAATTTTCTTCTTTGTAACGGACACCGTATTGCCCCGTGAGAAACCGATTTAAGATGTTCTTACCTGCATTTATATCTGCATTGTCAGCGTGACCACAATTCTGACATAAGAACAACTCACCATTTCGATTTCCCCTATCGATGTGGTTACATTTTGGACAAGTTTGACTGGTATAATAAGGTGATACACTTCTAAACGAAACACGGTTTAATTCAGTATGTTCTTGTAACCTTTTAAGCCAGTACTTCCAATTCCAAATACCGATAGAACGTCTAATACTTTTAGCCAATAGACGTTTGGCTTTTGATTTATGACCCATATTCTTTAATTGCTCAACAACAATTAAATCTGGGTTCTCTATTATAAATAATTCTTTAACAGTTTCATCAATTTTTTGTTTTAATGCTCTTCTTGCTTTCTTCTGGCCATTACTACCATGCTTACATCTTTTAATTCTCTCAATATTTTCCTTAATATCTAAACCATACTGATTACCTGTTGATGTACTCGCTAATGCATTAATACCAGTATCTATACCAACTATTTTAGTACCTTCTTTTTTTGATTCAATAATTAACTCAAAACTGAATTGAACATAATCTTTGGTGATTAGATACGAGTTTAATCGTTTACCGAAATTATTATAATTATTAAAATGTTTGTGATATTTAATAGGTAAATCCATTATCATCTTATTACCAATGCTTGCAAGATGTAACCACGCATCGAATTGTTTAGTTTGTTTTGACGGTATTAAATCAGCAATGGTACAACTAACATACATTCTCCGACCTTTATGAACTGGTATTTTCATTTTAGTTGGATTGTTCTTCCAACGTTCTCTTGTTGCCAACACCATATCAATTGCTTCTCTTGCAGCAACCTTTCTTAATCGGGCGGATATCCATGTTTCAGGGATATCAACAATAGGTTTAAGTAGTTTTGTTTTACTCATTTCATTAGGATTATTCCAAAAGTAGTTAATGAAGATATTAACAACTCTACCATATTCAGATAGAATTGTTTTTAAATCTTCAATTTTCTTTTCGGTAGAAAATTTTAAACTACATTTAGTTGACCTAATTATTTTCATTGTTTTGTTTTAATTTCTGTTCTTTTAATTCTTTCTTACGTTTTGCTGACCTACGACCATATAATTTACCACTAAAACTTGCCATAAGTGTCATGACATCATTTGCGAATTCTTCAACATCAGATATATTGTTATTTTCAATACATTCAATTTCAACATCATAACTATTAAAAAATGTTTTAATTAAATTGAATTGGAATCGTGTAAGTCTATCTTTATTTTCAATAACGACTTTGTTTATCTTTTTTTTAATAACTAAACTTACTAACTTCACAAAACCTGTTCTCGAATCGGATAAACCAGAGCCAACATCTTTTATTATATATCCGACCATATATTTCTTTTTAGCACAATACTCGCTCAATCTTTGTGATTGTCTGTCTAAATCACCTTTTGTTTTTTGTTCATGTGAACTAACACGACTATATGTTACGATTATATTATCAACTTCAATTTCTTCATTAAATTCACCAATGAATTTCATCACATCATCTTCACGGTAACGCCTATGACCACCTTTTGTTTTAATTGGTAAAATATTAATACCTTTATTATCCCAAATTCTTAGTGTATTTTGAGACACATTTAATATACGTGATGTTTGTTCAATGGTTAGTAATTTACTCATTTCGTTTGTTCAAGTATTTTTAAGATAATATCCTTTGATGAATTCAAAATACTTTGAAATTCTTCGATTGATATATCTTCATCTAAATCTAATTCAAATGGAAATGGATATATGTCACCATTATCAAGTTCAAATTCGTGTTTTTCTACACGAACAACTTTTAATGATTTACTTTTTAAATTTTCCATAATTTTATTATTACTCTTTTTCATATATATACTTTTTAATTTTTCAAAATCACGATTTTTATATTAATTTATTGTTAAATTTTATTAAAAAGTTGTAGATTTTGTTAGATTTTTCCTAACTGTTCATAAACCCCTTCTGTTACTACATATGGAGGAGAAGATGGTAATATCACAATTACTGTAGAATCTGGTTATAAACCATTCGAATACCATATAAACGATACTAAATATGAAAATATTAATGAATATACATATACATTTGATAAATTAAGTGGCGGTGATTATAATATTAAAGTAGTTGATTCATTAGGTAGAGAAAAAACAGAAAAACTAATTATTTATCAACCAAGTGAATTAACTATGTTATTAGAAAAAACAGATGTAATGTGTTTTGGTGGAAGTGATGGTAAAATTACAATAACTGCTACTGGTGAAAATGGAGAATATCAATACAAATTAAATGACGGTAATTACCAAGATAATAATATTTTTAATGGTTTAACTAAAGGACAATATACAGTATGGGTTAAGAGTAGTAATGGAGTATCGATTAATGACAATATAGACATCACTGAACCGACTATCTTATCATTTACTTACAATGTAACACACCCAACAACAACTGAACAAAACGGTACCATCACAATCGATGCAAACGGTGGAACATCACCATATAAATACAGACTAAATAATGACCAATTTAAAGATAATAATACTTTAAACGTAAAAGATGGTACACATAGTATTACTGTAATGGATAATAACGAATGTACTAAAATAGAAAGTGATATAGTTGTAAATAAATTTATACCTGAACAACCAATTGTTAATATTAAAGCAGCAACAAATGCAACAGGTACAACTGTCACATTAAATGGTGAAGTTAATCCTAACGGTGGAACTACATCACTATACTTTGAATATGGATTATCTACATCATATGGTAACACTATTAATATTTCAAATAAAACTGGTAATACAACGGTGGGTGTTAGTACTAATTTAACAGGTCTTAATTCACAATCAACATATAACTATAGACTAGTTGCCATTAATGAAGGCGGAACAACATACAGTGATAATATAACATTTGAAACCGGTTATAAAGTAGGTGATGAATTACACGGTGGTACTATTTTTAAAGTTGATGGTTTTTATCCTGATCAAACAGGATTAATTGCATGGAACGAAGATGAAAATAATAAAGGATGGAGTGATTTTTTCTATAAACAGTATGGCGATTATAGTCATAATACTTTTGGTACATAGATGTTTGCTAACTATGATAGAAAAAAATCCAATGGTGATTATGTATTTTATAATGACAGTATAAGAAATCATATAAAAGATGATAGAACTAGAGAAGATAAATATTGGTTCACTCCTAATATACCACAATTAAAAATGTTAATTTTAATAAATAATACATTAAGTAGTGTTAATGATAACTACCATAAACTAGATCTATATGGTTACTACTGGACAAGTGATACACCCGAACCAGATCTTTTTAGAGTAGGTTACAGAATTTATACAGACGATATTAAACCAGGACATGATCCTTACTCCTACAACAATTTAGATAATTATGATTATAATAAGACTAGTAAGATAAGACTAATAACAGAATTTTAAAAAAAGAGGGAATAATCCCTCTTTTTTTGTTAAAAATTAAATAAACTCGTCAATACACTTAACCTTTTATTAATAGGCGGTAATCCTAGTGGCTCTATAAATTTATTTACTATTGTAAGAAATGTTTTATCAAATTGTTCATCTATATCTATCATAATTTTTTCTTTTTCTACAATTTCAGTTGGGTGAAAACTTCTCAAATATCCAAAAACATTATTTACACTATGTTTACAATAATAATATTTGATCCTACCTGATTTAACCATGTCATATTTAGTCTTATATTCACTATTCTTATTAAGTAGATAATTATGAAAACACGCAGCCTTCACACCAAAATGAGTACCTTTCTGTACGTTTACACCAGTAGTATCATCTAATACTTTATCGTCATAATTAGTACAACTTGTAGTCATACTAATATCTTCTATATCTGCTAACTCAAATTCTTTCCTAATTTGTTTTACTATTTTTAAGACATCATAAATGTTAATATTATCAGGGTCAGAAAATAAATAATTTATCACTCTATAAATATTTCTTCTTACAAATGGTGGAGTAGATGATCTAATAATTTCAATACCTTTAGGGTAAAAATATGATAAAGAATCATAATGAACACCATCTTCATAAACTATATTATTTAGATAATGTTTTTTCTTTAAAAATAATGCAGATTTACTGATTGTTTCCAACTCAAATTCATGTAAGTTTTTAACATAGAATTGTTCTGCATAGTCATCCAAAAATCTCTTGAACAAATCTTTTACATGTACTTGGTCAATATGTAATATTAAATTTTTAGTTATTCTCTCATCATCACTATAATCAAATCCAACAGAATTCATTATAGGAGACATTGTAACGTACAAACTATCAGTATCTCCATATACAACTATCTGGTTATCACCATCATATTTTTCTCTACCTTCTAATTCTCCCCAAATAGGATTATCATCTAATGGGTTTACATTATCAAAATTCCATAAATTATATTGATATATAATCTGAATATCATCATGTTCAAATTTATATTCTTCTAATTCATTTAAATTTATTGTTTTGTGTTTTAATAAATTTTCTAAAGTGTCATACCCATAATCTAGTTGTTTAAAATCCATAGAAAAGGATGTATATTTACCATTTAATATACCTATATATTCTACACCTAATTTACTATGTATATCTTTATCATTATGCCACTTCTCGTAAAAATATTTTTCAATTCTTTCCATCATATATTGATTAACATCCCTACCATGAGCAGTAATAGAGTTTGCAATATCGGCATTAGAACAAACAAAATATTTATTAGCGAAGGCCCCGTAAGTTCCATTTATGACGAGTTTTAACGCCAACTGCATTGCCTTATAATAATCCTTTTCACCTTTTTTTTGTTCTATTAATTTCTTTAACTCGTTTATTTTTTGTCTTTTTTCTCTATCATCCATAAATAATATAATATTTTTATAATTATATAATAGATTTTAATTATTGTTTACATATTTATATACAATATACCCTGAATCATTTATTTCTAATATATTTTTTAATTTCTTATTCTTAGTATAATTAATTTTATAATTATTTTTAATATAATTAGTATTTGGTTCAGTGTATCTTATTATATGAAACCCCATATCAGTAAATATATCATCATTGAAATCTCTAATAGCACATACTATTACATTATTAAATTCACCATATATTTAAATAGAAAACATCATATATTTTTCATTTTATTTTTTTTATATATACATTTATAAAAAAAATCATAATTATGCCATTAACAAAAGAATTAGAATTAAAAGCAAAAAATGATATAATAGAATCTATAAACAATTTAATTGATAGATATTTAAGGGAAGGTGTATCTATATATGATATTAAAAAATATTTTAAACCAAGTAGGATATTTAATATATTATTAAAAGATATACATTATGTAGGTAGAAATTTATTTAATGAGGATGAAGATTATGATTCTTATGTTAGAAAATTATTTAACGATATAATATTAGATAGGATATCGGAAATAGATATGAAAAGTATGACAGAAAGAAAAATAGTAAAATATGATAAATTTTTAAACGAATCAGTAAAATTATATGATATACCGATAGATATATTATATAATAATGTTGAATACTCTGATAATGATATGGATATTATTTCTGATTATTTTAAAACAAGAAAAGAATATATATCTAGTAAGAATCCTAAATATTGTACATATACAGTAACTGATTTTACAAAAGATATAACAAATAATAGAATAACATTTGATGTTTTAATTTTATCAAAAGAACAAATACACAAAATAACTAATAACATTATTAAGTTTATATCAAATGGAATTTATTCTAATTTACCTGACTATGTTGAATTTATGAATATTAAAATAAAACCAATTACATTCATAGATAAACCATCATTAAAAGAATCAATATCAAAATTATTATTAGATAGTGATGTAATAGATTATATATCATCTATAACAAATTATAAGTACCAATCTGATTATGGTGATTATTATATTTGGAAAAAAACAAAATAACGATGAGAATAAATAATTTTAGCGAATTTAAAATGTTAGAATGGTTAGGTGAAGGTAAATTACCTAGACCAGAATATATAAAATATTTAGATAGTTTACAAGAAAAAATAATAAAAGAAATTAAATTACCAAATGGATTTAAATCTGATTATGATAGAGGAAGAAGTATTAAAATCCATACTGGTAATAAAAATGATTTAGTTATTGATGTTATTGTAAAAAACGACAAAATACATTATAATACAAAACCAGTTAAAGGTATAGAAAGTGGTATAAATATACCATTTAATAATGATATTAATAATATATTTAAATTAATTGTAAATGATCTAAATGATAATAAAGGAATAGAATACTATAAAGAACAAACAAAAACCGATAAACCCACAAGTGACGATAATGATGACATCATGAGTGATATAGATAAACCAATACTTAAAAAACCAATTAAAAGAAAAAGAAGTATATCAATACCAATTATTATGTCTGTCTTGGAAGATGCATTTATTGTTGATGATATAGATTTAAAAAATATATCTGTAGAAGAATTAATTAGAAGAATGTTAATCGCATCTAGAAAATAATTTGATTATTTTAAATTTATTTCATATATTTGTAATTAAATATAATGAAATGGATAAGTATTTAAAATTGACATTAAAAGTTGATTTAATAGACGATGGTAAGGTTAGGTTTGAATTATTATTTGTATGTAAGGAAATACATGAATCACAATATTCAGTACTATTTCAAAGTAGAACAGGTTATGTATTTGAAAAGTTAAATTATTTCAAATATAAGTTAAATAGAATACTATTACCATATAAAATTGAAAGAAATAGACAGTATGTCGATATTCTAGATTTTAAAAATGATAATAACAGACGTTATATTCTTAAAAAATTATCAAAGGATTTAATTGAATTCTCAAAAAGTGATGTTTTTTATAATAAAGAAAAATCTAAATTTTTAAGTAACACACTAAAAATGAATAAAAATTATTGGTTTCTTTATTAATCATTATTAATTGATCTATATTTGTCTTTCATAACTTTATAATAAGTTATATCAATATTGGTATTTAATAATCGTTTTTTAATCTTCTTTAATAATTTAATATTATCATCATAATAATAAATTTTATCAAAATTACCAGTATTATATAATTCTAATATTTTATCAGATTTCCATTCATAAGGTAATTTATTTGTTCTATTTGGATACATAAAAATACCATAATTTGGTTGTTCTAACCCATATTTATCTAATGTCTTTTCAACAGTATGTAATAATTTTTCTTTTCTAGCAGTTACAATTGATTTATTTTCAACTGATTTATATAATTCTATAATTTTATTATTTGGATTATTTGGTAATCCCTCATCTGTTAAATAATACAAATCTGGCTGTTTTAAATATAATCTTTCCTTTTTTCTAACCCAATCTGAATTAATAGGTATTATAATATTATTATCTATAACGTCAATATAAACTCTACCATTATCATATTTTAAATCTTTTATACTTGCACCTATATCACTTAAAGATTTATTTAGAATATCAATTGGTCTTATTTTTTCATTTATTAAAAGTTTAATATTATCTTGAAATGAGTCGCTATAAAATAAAGTATCATCAAAATCAAATATATACAATATATTTTCTTTTTTTTCTAATAATCTTTTATTTGTTTTTTTAGGAGTATATATTGGGCTTGGTCTACCATGTTTTATTATACATTCAATATATTTTGAATCATTGTGATTAAAAATTCTTGGTAATATTTTTTCACCTTCTGAAATACATTGTTCAATATAACTATTTATATTACCCTTTAATGATCTAACATCCTTTTCAGATAAATATTGTATTTCCATATTAAAAGTTTCAGCAAACAAATACACTTTATCGTTGTTAAAATACCTAACACCGTCTTCATCTCTTATATCAATACCCCAACTAAATCCGTGTTTATATAGATTCAATTGTATTTCTTTGGATTCTATATCATTATTTGAAACAAATACAAAGATATCATAACTATTACTATTATTTTCTATAATTCTACGTGTATTTTTAGGTATATATGTAGGTTTTTTATTTATTTTTTTATTATTTGTTAACATCCACCACCCAATTGACCAAACATCATTACCAAATTGATATATCCTTAAAATTGCTCTTTTATCTTCGTAATATGGTAAATTTAATTCTTCTTCAGTATAAGGAAAAACCGTACCTAACATTTTATCCATTTGACTATATTCTGCAACATCGTCATCCCAAGACACTATCATATTAGTTGATTCTTCTCTCCAATTTTCACCATAATCTTTTATCATTTCTTCTTCTGTTTTAAATCTATAAGGATACCATATATTATTTTCCAATACTCTTTTATTTCTTTTTTTTGGTTCATATCCAATAATTTTAAAAATGTCATCATCATCAACATAAGCATCAAAACTAAAATTTGTAGGTTTATTTAATAAAAATTTTTCGTCTATTAATAGTATTAATGATAACCATTTTTTTCTAAAACTTAAATATAATTTTTCAACTACCTTAAATTTTAATCCACTGTGTTTATTTATTTCTTCTAATTCTTCCGTATCCATTATATATGTTCTTAATGGTATTTTATGAAAATATACTATATCACCTATTCTGTATTTAGGGGGGGTTGTATTATTTATTTTTAAATATCTATCAAGTGAATCATTATTATTAAAAAACATAATTATAATATAATTTTTTGTACAATGTTGTTAATTTTTTCTACTAATACATCATTTTCAACGTTTTCTATATTATTGATGTTTTCAGTAGAAGTATAAATAGGTACTTGTTTTTGTAACTCTTTTAATTTTTTTTCTTTTTTAATCATATCTTGTATTGAATCCTTTTCCTCGTAATCTGACGGATAATATATATTTTTTGATTTTTTTATATCAACTTGTTTTATTTGGTTAATATACATAACTCTTGCATCAATTGGTGTTTCTACAAATACGTCATTATCTTTTTCGATTGGATTTTCCCAAGATAATCCCAATGACCAAGGAACTTTAGATAAATTATGTATAATATAATTTTTTATTATATCAATATATTTTATTCCATTAAAATTTGATGACGGGTTATCAATATATTTACTAACTCCTATATTACTAATTGACCCTATTCCTTTGTGTCCACCTGCTATTGTATTACTATTATCAAAATTTAAATTTATTTTCATTTTATTCAATACATCAACACAATATTTTTTTAAGTCGTTAATTGGTTTACCTTCTTTTGTTTTTGGTAAATCACCATCATCATACTCTTCTATTTTGTTCATACTTACAATTTGTAAAGTATCACCATATTGTAACATTATCCATTTAATATTTTTTGCTTCTTTTGGTAATTTACCACTATTTATATCGCGTTGTATTATAGATCTTGCTCTAATTGCATTAGCCCATGTTCCAGTTCCTACAAATACTAATTCACCAATTACTACGTATCCATCTAATTTTATTATATTCATTGGTTTATTTGTTTTTGTGTCTATTATTTTTACTACATATTTATCAATAAAATCCCTTAAACTATTAATAACTTCTTTTTTATTAGATATACCACCTGTTCTTTTTTTAACTTGATCCATTCTCCATTTAGAACTTGATACAAAATCCATAGGTTGGTTAAATTTATTTATATTATTTAACGGATATAATATCTTAAATAAATTAAATATTTGATAAATTGATGGTTCTGTAGAATTATGTATAACTTCTATTATTGTTTTAAAATCACCTCTTTTTATTAATTGATTAAATGCACCTGCAAATAATAATTTAGCATTTGGTTTTTTTATAATATCAGAAACATTAAAATCTATTAAATCTTCCCATTTAACTCCATAATCATCATATTTTGCAGAATCTACCATATCAATAACATCCAATATAACTGAATCAACAGGTAATCCTAAAACATCCATAATACCTTCATATGCAGAACCAGTTTTTGTTTTTATTGCAGATTGTTTTTTAATATTTTCACCTTCTAAAAAATCACCATGATGATCAATATAAACATCAATGTCTGGATGATACTCTGCAAAATCAACGGCAATATTAATTACATTCTTTTTAATATCAATGACTTTCCACCCTTCCTGGTAATTAACAACACCATAACCAATAATATTAAATCCTTTACTTATTAAATATTTTTTAATTGCAATTGCCGAAAAAATACCATCTAAATCATCGTGAGTATATATCATAACATCTTTACCATCTTTACCTAATTTATTAATCCAATAATCTACATTATTTGGTATTTTAGGTGATGCTTCTTCTTTAATATATTGATTAAATTTCTTTATCATTTTGTTTTAATTTATTTTTGTAATTATCATAATTTTTATTTTGTTTTGATGAATTTATTTTTCTTTTAGTTATACATAAATTATCTATATTACCAATTATTTTATAATCTATATTATTTATAAAACCGTTATATACAGATATTTTATGATCTATTGTTGGATAATTTTTATCATTTGGGTGTAAATCTAAATTTTGTTTAATATATTCATTATCATAAAAATCATTACCATCCCATTTATCAAATAAACATTTTTTATATATTCTTGTAATTGATAATACATTTTTTCTATATAAAATATAAGGTTTATAATAATTTGGATTTATTTGTTTACCATTTTTAACTCTAGTTAATAACGATTTGTTTTTTATAATATTTGATTTATTAGGATATTCATCACCATATTTATTTTTACACGTTTTTTTAATTTTATCTTTAATATGTTCATTTTGAAAAACATTTTCTGTTCCCCAATTTTTTAAATTAGTTTCAATTTTTTTATTTTTAATTATAATAGATTGTGATACGTTTTTAACTCCATATTTTTTTAAATTTGTTTTCTCTGTTCTTTCTGACTTAACACATAATTGACAATAATATTTTATTGTTTTATTTTTTGTAATTTTTATATAATCTTGATACTTTCTACTAAATACATTATTACATTTTTCACACTTAGCATCTATTTTTATATGTGACCCTATTGACAAATCATTTACATTAACATCTATTATGTCACCATATTTAACTTCATATCCTAGTGTTTTATAATGTTCCATATTATGGTTAATTATTTTAACTTTTATATTTTTGTTTAAAATCATTTTTTTAAAACGTTATTTAAATCATTTTTTAATTTATTAATAAAATCTAAATTAATATTTTCAATTATAATAAAATTTGAATTACCTTTAGTTTTTAACCTTTTCAAAAAAGGCAATATTGTTTTATTTTTCTTATAAAAATCAAATAATCCTGATTGTAATTTATCAATCTCAAAGAATGCATTTTCATTATATTTGATTATGTGAAATTCTTTATTATCATTAAGTGTACGAGTATAATATAATATATCATTCTTATTTTTTAAATACTCTAATATATTTTCTAATGTGAAGTCTTCAGAAAAATGAACTACTTTTGGTTTTTCCATATTATTAATTTATGTTTAATGTATATATATAATTTTAAATATTAAAAAATAAAAAAAAGGATGATAATTATTATTATCATCCCCCTTTTATCATTATTAAATAAAATTAAATTTCAGCGGTTGGTGTTTCTCTTTGTGGTACTACCTGAGCAGTAGTTTGTGCTGGTTGACCTTGTGGTTGACCTTGTACTTGACTTTGTGGTTGACCTTGTACTTGACTTTGTGGTTGACCTTGTACTTGACTTTGTGGTTGACCTTGTACTTGACTTTGTGGTTGACCTTCTGTTTGAATTTCATCTTCTACTTGTGTTTGTACTGGCATATCTTCCTCTGATTGTATAGTTGGTTCAGATTTAACACTAGTAGTAATAGATGTTGGTAAATTTTCAATTGTCATAAAAGCAGTTGTAACATAATTAGCAATTTCTTCCGCTAATTCCTGATCAGACCATTTAGCTCTAACATTTTCACCTGTTTCGTCCTTTACCTTTTTGATATAAGAATTTATTAGTGATTGTGGTATTTCAATTCTACTTCTAACTTTCCAATTACCATCACCAAAAAGTTGAGCACTTTCATTTACAGATTCTACTGTAGATGTTTTCATATTCTTAAAATCGTTGTATTCGTGTAAATTATTCATATTTAATTAATTTATTTTTTATTATATATTAAAATAATAATGTCATTTTTTGATATATTATATATTAAAATAATAATATCATTTTTTACCACTGAAATATTGTATATTGTCCAGTAATACCAATTGTTAATGCTGGTCTGGCATGCAGTATATCATATCCAGCGGTTGCACCAACACCAATTGAAAATGTACCAGGAAACCACTGTCTTCTTTTAATTAAACTTTTAATATAATCATTATTATTTGGATCTATAAAAAAACCATCCATATTTGTAAAATTAATATCTTTTCTATTGGTTTCTGCGAATATCATTAATTTATCATCTACTATTTTTTGTCCAAATATTAAATCAATATTAATTTCTTGACTAGTCAATTTACTACTAATATGTTTCAATTCAATTGAATTAAATAAAAATTTACTATCAATATTAGCATTATTAAATAATAATGTTCTATCCTTTATATTTAATCCAACTGTTGTAACACCGCCAAATTTATCACCATACTCATTATCTATAAATAACCAATTCATAGAATAAGTACTATCATTTAATTGGTAAGGTGCACCTAATATTGATGTTATTCTATTTGATAGATCAGTACTATCTTTTTTTAGTCTCAATACAGTTCTGTTTAATGATAATACATTACCATTCTGTTTTTTTATTTCATCATATAATGATCTATTTAAATCTTTTAATTCTTTTTCAGTGGATAAAAATCCAGGTATAGTAGAATTTAGTCTATTATACTTTGTTATATACGTAGTTAAAGAATCAGATAATGCTGATATATTTTGTTCACTTTTTATATTTTTTAATTTTAAATCTTCATTATTTGTATACATATTAAATAAGAATGCCCCAATTAATATTAAAACCAAATATAGAAATATTTTACTATTTAAAAATTTCCATACTATTTTAAAGAAGTTAGTTATTTTATCCATATTTTTTATTTATTTTTTAAAACCTTCTAAGTTTAGGTATTTTTTTGTTATATCTATTATCGTTTTCTATTATTTTTTTATTATATTGTACATATGGATACCCGATATAATATGAATTGGGGATTAAATTTTCACCTTCTTTTAAATCACCTATATAAAAAGTACCACCTGACCAAATTCCATTAAACTGACCATAGTAAAATTCACCATTGTACCAGATTGGGTAAGGTTCTTCCCTATTACCACTACTATCTCTTACTCCAAAATAACCACCGTTAAAAGAACCACCATACCATTCACCATTTCGAAAATTACCATAGTTAAATACACCACCATACCAAATACCATTATGCCACTCGATATCATTAACTATACCATCGTACCATATACCATTATACCAATTTATACCATTTGATGTACCGTAATGCATTTCACCCCCATACCAATCAGAACTGAATATAGAACCATGATAAAATTTACCATCATACCATTTAGAATTGTTTATAAATTGACCACCATGAAAAGTGCCATTATACCAGTCAGATTTTTCAAAAGTTCCATTATTAAACGTACCACCTGACCAGTCAGATTCTTTAAAAGTTCCATTATTAAACGTACCATCATACCATTTAGAATTTTCAAATTGGCCACCGTGAAAAGTACCACCATACCAGTCAGAATTTTCAAAAGTTCCATTATTAAACGTACCACCTGACCAATTAGAATTTTCAAAAGTTCCATTATTAAACGTACCACCTGACCAGTTAGAATTTTCAAATAGACCATTATTAAATATACCATTATTCCAATTAGAATCCTTGAATGTACCATTTATAAATACACCATCATCCCAGATACCATTGAATGTACCACTTATAAATCTACCATTTTTCCATAATATATCTGGGAATCTACCACCTTCCCATATTCCATCTTCCCATACATTAGATTTAAATGGATTGTTTTCTATCTCATTATAACTATTTACCCATTTACCATATTCCCATTTTGTTAAATCACTAACTGTACAATTATTAAAAGTACCACCTTTTACGATATAACCATTATCAATATTACAATTATTTAATAATCCACTATGGATATATTTTTTTAATGAGAAATCACCACCTGGATTATCATATAACGATTTTATTTCATCATCAGTTAATACTTTATCATATACTCTTATTTCATCAATTATTCCCCTAAATGGAGATGAAAATTTTTCTCTTGGTATATTCATACTATACCCAATTAACATATCAAAAATGCCACTATAATTTATAGTATTATTTAATTCTGATTTTAACTCATTATTTATATACTGTTTTATTAATCCACTATCATTAACAAAAACACAATGATACCACTTACCATATTCTATACCAAATTCAATATTTAATAATTCGTTATTATCAGTAATACCAAAATTTAAAATTGGAGAATCACCAGGGCTATCTATATAAATACCAAATTTATAATCATTGTTTCTGAAACACAAAACAGAAGTAGTATATAATGAAATATCATATCCATTATATCTTTCTAATTTAAACCAAATAGAAATCGAAAACGTATTACTATTTTCTAAATTGATACCATTTAAAACACCTATACCTGATTCATCTAATGGTAGAGATCTAAATATACCATTATTAGATATACCATCTACTAAAATATTACCACTATTTAATACTATATTTTTATTTAAATTACCGGAAATTATTTTACCATCCAATTCATCTAATGACCAGTGCCCTAATAAATTATTAGGATTCGGTAAATTGCTAATTGAAGTATCGGTGTATATATCACAATTATTTATAATTCCGTCATATATATCTGTGCCATTTATATCTAATCTATTATCACTTAAATTTATAATAGTTAAACCGTTATCATAATTATTATATGTATAATATGACTCTACTTTGTTATCAATTATTTCTGTTTTTAATATTAAATCTTTTTTATTATATTTCTTTTCTAATATAGTATTATTTATAACACTACCATTTAATTTAGCTAATACACATTGAATAATACGTAATTTATTATTTTCGGTTGTATCTAGCATTACATTATTTAATAATGATGCATTTATATAACCGGTTTTAATACTCGAATTTTTAATATAAACTGTACTAATATAACAATCTGAATTTATACTATTTATATTTTTAGTAAATTCATTATATTTTCTATTTATTTTTATAGAATTCCTTATTTTATCTAGTACTACAAATCCCATTTTATCACTAGTACTATTATAGTTATTAATACTATCTAAATACTGGTATTCATCACTAGATGTATCGATAGCCATTATATATAACCTATCACCAATATCAAAAAAACCATCAAATTCAGTATACAATATAACATAATTATCTATACTATCAATCTTTGATAATAATTTTACTGCATTTTTTTTATTAGACATAAATATAAACTTTAATATTTTAATGTATATATAAAATATTAAAAATTGATTAATGAATAATTTAGAAAAACTTAAAAAAACAAAATTTTTAAGAAAATTGTATACTATACAATATAAAATATCAGAATTATGTGATGAATATGGAATTGATTTTAATTTATCATATAATAATAATAATTCAATAAACTTATCAATTACTCCAAGATTAACTATTAATAAAATTACAACAAACATAACTATTAAAACCGATAATAATTAATATATAATATATAAAATAAAATAAAATATTATGGATAAAGATAAGATAGTTTCATCATTTATTGAAAACCTAAAAGAATCATTTATAGATGAATTTGATAAAATTGATCAATCAAGACAATTAGTAAATAAATATTTATCTGAAATAGATTTTAATTTTGAATACGATTATAATAATTTTTGTGTAGATTTTTTAAACTCTAGTGAAAAAATATTAAGAACATTAACAGATGAAGAAATTTTATATTTAGATATTAATGACTTAGTATATGAATCTTTTATGTATATGATAAAAACAAAAATATTTGATAGTGCAAAAAACGATAGTGACAAACAAAAATTAATATTATTACATGAATTAAAACAGTTTTTAATTAAGAAAGATATAGATGAAGAAGATTAAAAATGAAATATTCAAAAATAAATCATATAAAATTCATAATAATATTTATGACTATTCATTGGTAGAATATATTAATTCCTATACAAAAGTTAAAATAATTTGCAAAGAACATGGTGTTTTCGTACAAAGACCAAATAATCACTTATCTGGACAAGGTTGTCCAAAATGTAAAATAGATAAAAATAAAAAATCTATTATTAATATAATAGAAGAATTTAATAATATACACGATAACACATATAATTATTCATTAGTAGAATATATTAATTCTCATACAAAAGTTAAAATAATTTGCAAAAAACATGGTGTTTTTGAACAAACACCATCTAATCATTTAAAAGGTAAAGGTTGTCCAAAATGTTACGGTAATCATAAAAAGAGTAATACTTTAATAATAAATGAATTTAATTATGTACATAATGATGTATATGACTATTCATTAGTTGATTATAAAAATAATAAAACAAAAATTAAAATAATATGCAAAGAACATGGTGTTTTTGAACAGACACCATATAGTCATCTAAGTGGAAGTGGTTGCCCAAAATGTTATGGTAACAATAAAAAAACAACAGATGATATAATTATTAAATTTAATGAAATCCATAATTATAAATATGATTATTCATTAGTAAAATATACAGGGTATCAAAAAAAGGTAAAGATTATTTGTCAAAAACACGGTGTTTTTAAACAAACACCAAAAAATCATATATTAGGACAAGGTTGTCCAATATGCAATTTTAGTAAAGGAGAAGAAGAAATAAGAAAATATTTAGATATTAATAATATAAAATATGAATGTCAATTTATATTTAATGATTGTAAATATATAAAATCACTAAAATTTGATTTTTATTTACCTGATTATAATATTTGTATAGAGTATGATGGAAAGCAACATTTTGAGAAATACAAATTTGAAAAGGATGATAAAAATTTGAAAATTCGAAAAATAAGAGATGAAATTAAAACAAATTACTGCAAAAATAATAATTTAAAATTAGTTAGAATAAAATATAATGAAAATATTCAAAAAAAGTTAAATGAAATTAAAACTAATTTTAAATTTTAATATATATAATATGTTATATGAAAATATAACAAATACAACATTTAAAGGTATTTAAAGGCATTGAAAGGCATTAAAAGTTATTGAAAGGCATTAAAAGTTATTGAAAGTCATTAAAAAACTTAATCATTCATACCTGTATGTACCCTTAAATGAAAAAAAAATAATCATTAAGGTTATGTCAGAAAAAAATGTTGTTAATTTATTTGACATGGAAGCAGATGATGCAACCATGGATTTCCTAGAGAAAAAAGGAACAAACAGAGATGGTATTTATAGACCAGATCCAAAAATGGCAAAAGATAAATCAAAAGGTTACATTGCCACTATCAGATTTCTACCTAATGTACTAGATGATATGACACTAGGTCCATCAGCAATCGAAAAACACGTACATTATGCAAAACTACCAGATTATCCAGATCTACAAGGTTATTATGACTCATTAATTAATTTTGGTGAAAAATGCCCATTAACTACACTGTATTGGAAACTTAGAAATTCTAAGAATCAAGCAGAAGTAGAAAGAGCAGAACTTATTGGTAGAACATCTAAATATTACTCTTATATTTTAGTAATTGAAGATGAACAACAACCAGAATTAGAGGGTAAGATTTTAGTATTTCCATATGGATATAAACTAAAAGAAAAAATTAATCTTGAAAGAACAGGTGAAAATTCAGATGGTAAGAAATGTAATGTTTTTGATCCAGCAAACGGTAAAGATTTTAGATTAATCGTTAAAGAAATTGGTGGATTTAACAATTACGACAGTTCTATTTTTAGAGATGTATCACCTTTAAAAATATGGGATGAAGAAAAAAGAAAATTTATTCCTGTACCAACTGAATGGAGTGATGATAAAAACAAAAATGTTATTACTAATCCAAAAGTTCAGAAAAAAGTATTTGAATTTTTATCAAATAGACCAGAAGGAGTTAATTTATCAGATAATGAGCCAAAACCTTGGACTGATGAAGACAAAGAAAAAGTGGATAGGATCATTCAAATTTTATCAGGTAAAGAATTCACAAATGCAAAAGATAAAATTGGGAAAACATCAAAATCCACATCATCAACTGATGATAGCGTAGAAGATTCGTTTGATGATAGTACTGATGATATTGATGATTTCTTCGGTGAAATGGATGAATAATTTATAATTTTTATAATAAAAAAGAGGAATTTAATAAAAATTCCTCTTTTTTATTTTATATATAGTTTATAAAATAAATTCAAATAATGGAATATAGTGAATTAATAAAAAATAGTGAATACTTTAAAATATATAATGATTTATATATTAAATTCTTCACAAATGATATAAATATATTAGAAGAAAATAAAGAAAAATGTATTTATTTCATGTCATTTATACTAGATACATTTAAACCAGTAAATTGGAGAAAAAATAATGGTGAACAAGAAGATGGTGAAGACGCATATGAATGGATTTTAAATAATGGTATAGATGAAACTACTGAAAATGAAGATTACTATTTATATATAAGTAAAAATAATAATTATTTTTATTTAGGATTTAATACATATTATAATCTAGAAATAGATAGATTTCCGGGTTTACTATTAAACACTACATCAATTAACGAAATATCAGATATTATTTTACATGGTAGATTTAGACCAGTATATTCACCTAAAAAAAATAAAAGATTACTAGAAAGTAAATTACATGAAAATTACCCATATGATTCTTTCATTATTAAAATAAACAATATAGATGAATTAAATGAAATATCAAATATATTAAATGATAAATATGATGTATATATAAGTGGGTATATGTATGAATTATCTAAAAATTATTTTAATATTAATGATAATAAAAAATCATTATTTTTAAGGTTATATTTTACTGAAAATATATTAACATATGAAATAAATCACTTCAACTTAATTGATGAATACAAAGATATGTATGGGTGGAGTTATGAAAAAATATTTACATTAAATGATTTAAAAAATAATACACTTGACAGAATATTATTTATGGGTAAAAGTAATCCAGATTATAACAAAAAACAAAAACCAAAAAGATTATTAGAATCGATAACAGATTATGATATACCGACAGAATTACAAAGAAGTTTATTTAAGGTTGGAAATAAAGTTAAAATTAAAAAAAATGCCAATAAATTTTTTAACGATATTGTAGACACTATGATCGATATGTTAGGAAATACATATGAAATATATAAAGTTACTACATTAGGTGAAGAATATAGATATACTAAAGGTGATATAATACCAAATTATGATATATCAAATGATGATGATGTTGTAGTCACATTAAAAGATGATATAAATTTTTTCCCTTACTCTTGGTATTATAAATGTTTAATACCAGTTAATAATAATCCAAATTATAACCCAAAGGGAAAAATAATAAGAGAAAATATGATAACGACACTAAAAGAATATCTTTTACTTGAAAGAAGTAGTTTAAGTGTACTTGGTATACCTAAAGAAGTAATGAAACCAATCCAAAAAGATTTAGCTATACCATCTGATGCAAAATGGAATAAAATATCATTAAAAAAAGATGCTATAGATAAATTAAATGAAAAAAAGAAAACACTATTCTTACAAATAGAATTAGACACAATATCTGTTTTTATTTTTTATGATAATAAATATTTTATTGATTCTTATATTATGAAAGAAGATGATGATTGGGGAGGAGGATATAATAAACTACCTAGACAAAAAGTATCTAAATCACATTTTATAAGTAGAATAGATTCATCTGTTTTATTATATCATTTAAATGATGATTTTTCGATAAAAACTCAACAATATAGAAAATTAGATAAAAAAGAAAAAGAATTTAACGATTTCACTGATAATTTCAAATCTGATTTTCTTAAAAATTTTAATAGTATACTTAAAAGAATTGTTGGATATAAATACAAAGAAGCAAAAGACGAAATCGTAGATAAAGTTAAACAAGTAGAAATCGAAAATAAAATGATGATATCTGGTCTAGAAAACCCATTAGAAGGTCCAAATTCATTAACAATACTAGACCAATTCATAATTGAATTCGAAGATGAATATTCAAAATATTTTGATGAAAGATTAGATATAATGGAACTTAGCGAACTCTTTACAAGAGATAAAATAATGACAAGTTTTATGTTATTCATATATTCAGGTAAAATTATAACGACTTAATAATGAAGTATTTAAAACCATATAGTGAACAAAGTAACCTTTGTAATGAATCTATAAGACATCTTTTAAAACCTAAAAACGAGGAAGAAATAAATAAAAAACTAGATAATTTAAATCCTCAACAAAAGTTAGAAAAGGGATGTGAATATGATCAATTGTGGTTAGTTAAAATGGCATTAGAAGAAGGAGCAGATCCATCAGATAATTATAATTATCCAATTACAATATCTGTAGTTAATGATAGTATTGGTGTTGTTAAATTTTTATTAAAAGATAATAGAGTTGATCCATCTGATGGTAATGATAGGTGTATTAGACACGCTACAACATATAGTAATATCGATATGGTTAAAGAATTATTAAAACACCCAAAAGTAAATCCATTTCATTCCACTAAAGTCGAATTTTTTGAAAATGTAATAAAAAGTGCATTTCAGATAGCTGTTGAAGACAATGATATAGAATTAATTCAATTATTTTTAAATGATTATAGAGCTAAAAAATATTTATCGGAAGATTTTTATAACAAAAATATTAAATATTATTTTAATAAAAATGAATCAATTAGAAATCTTTTAAAAAGTAAAGATTTAAAGGATATTAAGAATAATATAAATTATGATTCAATTGTTAAATACAATTTACATGAATATTTTACAGATGATGAATTAGTAAATTATATTAAAATTGATCATAGTTTAATGTATATGGTAAAACAAGGATTACATTTTAATAGATTTGGATTAATAAAGTATGCTATACAAAATGGTTTTAATATTAATAATTTAAAAGAAAAATTATTTATAAGATCACCAAAAATTAAAACAACATCTAATATCTTAGAATGTTCAATATCTAAAAATAATGATATAAAAATAATAGAATTATTATTAGATAATGGTGCAAAAATAAATGATGATTGTTATGTCGCTGCTAATTTTTATAAAAGAAATGATATAATAAAATTACTAAACCAATACAGTAAAAATAACGAATCAATAAGACATTTATTAAAAGGTAAAGATTTAAATGACATATTAAAAAAAAATAAATTTGATCCGTTAGAAAAATTTGCATATGGTTGTCAATATGGTATTTTATCTTTAGTGAAAGAAGTATTGGAAATTGATAAAATTAATATAGATGATGAAGGATATGATTTTGTGATTTATTTCGCGTCTATTGGTAATTATATAGATATAGTTAAATATTTACTTGATAATACGAATTTAGATCCAACTATTTATAATAATGCAAGTATTGAGTATGCTTATATTGAAAATAATGTAGAATTGGTAGAGTTATTATTAAATGACGATAGAGTTAAAAATAGTTTACCAAAATTTAAAGTTAAAGATTATGAAAGACTTATAGATACTAATAAAACAAATGAATCAATTAGACATCTTTTAAAACCCAAACCCATAGATAATTTAACAGATATTCAAAAATTTAAAATATCATGTAAATATGATATAGAAACTTTATTTGATGAAACAATAAATAAAAAAATATCAGATGATGCATTAGTTGATGGTTTTTATGATGCTGCAAAAAATGAAAATATAAATATTTTAAATAAATTATTTAATAATAAAAAATTTTTAAAAATTATAGATAAAGATTTTAGTGATTTTGTAATATACAAATTTTTAGGAAAATCACCATATATTATTAAATTATTGATAAGTAAACCAATTATATTAAAACATATTTCAAACGAAACTCTCAACTATTGTATAAAATATATAGAAGAAGAATTATCATAAATATTATGAATAAAAATAATAAAATAAAATGAAATATTTAAAATTATATGAAAATAAAATATTAGATGATATTTTAGATAAAATATCAGATAAAGGTAAAGAATCATTAACTAAATTGGAATTAGATTACCTAAATAATTATTACACTAGTGATAAGAATAAATACGAAAAAGAAATAAATAAAACTAAAGATTTAAAAAATACATATCAATACGATCCAAGAAAAGATAATGAATTTTTTGATGAAATTGGTATGGATTTTAGTAATTGGTCAGATGATGAAATTAATGACGGCAAATTAAACATAATATGGGATGAATTATCAATTGAATTAATGAATAATTTTATTAAATCAAATGACCTAGATGATAAAATATCTAAAAAATCATGGCAAAATTTACCCAATGATATTAAAGAATTATTCCAAGTATTTTTATACGAAAATGATATAATAAAATCAGATGAACACGAAGAATCTGAAATATCATCACTATGGGAAATGTTAAATGAAGATGATATTGTCAAATTTTTAGATATAAATGGTTTACCATTTTCTATGATAAATAAAAGATGGGTAGATTTACCACTTGATATTAAACACATGTTTAAAAAATACGCAAATAATAAAAAATTATTATAATTATACTAAATTTTCATTATTATCAAATGCACACATCATTGGATATGGTATAGTATAAATATAATTATCAGATATATTTGCTAAACTATCAATATGACCAGATTGGTTTATTATAAGTGATGTATTATTTTTACCTTCACCAAATAATTGACTAGTGTTTGCTAAACTATCAATAACATTACTCCATTCATCTGATGCATTTAATAACATATTTGATGATTCATAATATTTATAATTACCTGATCCTAAATCCACTTTTTCAAATATCCAACCATCAGTAGGACCAACATCACCTATATTATAGGTATTACCAGTCACAAAATCTCTAATTATTATAAAAAATGTTGTATAATCCTTACTAAAAATTTCCCTTGTACCACCATCGAAATTTAATGCAAAATATTCAGTAGACGAATTTTCAGATGAACTACAATAACTAAAATTAGCATATTCATTATTATTTAAGTTAGTATATATTCTTTCTAATTCCACTATACTAGGTAAATACCAATCATTAACATCATCTATACCACCTTTTGCCCATATTGTTGAACCAGTTTCAACATATATATCATTATTATTATTCCATTTAGTTTCTGATAAATTAGTAGATAACCAAATAAGATTACCCATTTTTATAACATTATATAATCTACCATCATTTCCTTTATATAATGGTATATCTGGATAACCTGTACCATCAGGTAAAAAGTATTCATTTGATTTTAAAGGTCTAACTAATCTTAATGATAATCCTGATTTTTTATTATTTGATGAATAATTTAATTTATTACTATCGTATCTCATCCTTCTTGATTCAGAACTACCACCACCTATGTCATTAGTTGTCCACCAATTACCTGCACTATCATTATTAAATGTTCCATCAGATAATCTAATTTTACCCGGTAACGCATTAAAATTAAATGTACCTATTGATAAATATAATTCACTATAATAATCCCATCTAGGTTCTGGTAATGGCTCAATTCTTTTACTCTTTAAATATCTTGCAACATTATCAATATCAATATTAGGATAATTTGTTAATGATGAAGATAGATTATCCCAGTCACTACTAGTTGATATTCTCCAATCATCTAATAATCCATCACTAGAAATCAACATATTTTCATTTTCTATTACTTCATAATTATATAGATAACCATATTTAACATCATCTAATATCGCGATACCTTTTTTGACACTAAATATAATTGATCCAAAACCATCAAACCAAACAGTATAAGTAACACCAGAAACATCAGTAATTATATGTTCGTTTATATCATTAAAAATATATTCATTTTCACCACCTTTATCCCAAATAAAATATCCACCTTCATTACCTACTAATATATCAGTATCATTGATATTTAAAGTCATTGTAGTATTATCATTACCGATATATTTAACTACAATAGAATTATAAACACTATTTAACTCTACTACATCATTTTCATTTGCAGTAATATAATCATATCCAACAATATAACTAAAATCAATTTCATCTTCTGTATCAATGTCATAATCAGTAGATGACCAATATAAATAATCACCTTTTTTTGCATTTCCTTTATATCTTACTAAACTCCCATCTGGCGAAAAATAACAATCATAACCTTCTCCAACTTTAACTTTAACACCATTAACTTTAACAATTACACTACCAATTGGAAATTCTGTTATCGGATAATCACATGCCAATTGATTATAAGATGCCACATTAGCACCCATATTTAAATTCAATTTAGAATTATATAAATTTAATATATCTCTGACTTTTTTATCAACATATTCTTTACTTGTAGCGCTATTTTTATTTATAACACTAGAATCAGATATATTAATATTTTTTTGTGAAATTGATTTATCATTGAATTGTTTTCCTGTTATCTTATTTGACATAAAATATTAAATATTTTTAATGTATATATAAAAATATATTTATGAAAATAAATATTAAAATCTATTTATCCACCTATATCGTCTAGAATTATCACCAAATTTAAATCCTAATATAATTTCATGTGTACCATATCTATTAAAAACACTAACATCACCCCAAGACAATCCAAAAATATATAAATTGACCAGTATCGGACATCTTTCTAAGAATCTAATGACCAGTATCGGACATCTTAATATATTTATCAATATTTAATTTTTCTATTATAATTTCTTTTTTCGATTTATACATATGATATAAAATATTATTATTTAATATTTTATCCCTTTTAGAATTTCTTTCTATACATATATTAATATCAACATTAAAGTCCAATAATTCAATAAATATACCTTTATTTAATTCAATAGATAAATCCCTTATATAATCTATTAAAAAAACTAAATAATCATTATAACAATGAGTATCATCTAATATTAAATTTCTATCAAATTCCAATGATGTTTTAATTAATGATAATTTAGACTTATTAACAAAACTTTCATTACCATCTGTAAACACACCGTTAAATAATGTAAATCTTAAATCATCTCTATTTATCCTTACTGTATTTTTATTATTTAAAATATAATTCTTTGCCCAAGTAGATTTACCACTTGCAGGTATACCAGACAAAATTTTTATATTTAAAACATTATTCATATACAATGATTTACAAAAAAGGTGCAAGATTATGATATAATATATATTATATTACAAATTTATTCTTTTTTCTCCTATTTTCAAACTTTTTTTAATTATTTATTTATAAATATAAATATTTTAATTATGAAGTTAAATGGTTTAGGTGATTCGTCTTTAGATAAGGATTATATACAAAGATTAGTTCAATCTATTTTAGATACAAATCAGTCTCCAAATAAGAGAAAAATAAGAGTGTATCCTGATAGATTAAATTTTTCTTGTCCAATATGTGGTGATTCTCAAAAGGTTGCTTCTAAAAAAAGAGGTAATTTGTATTTTAAAAATATGATGTATATATGTTTCAATGAAGAAACGTGTAGTAGATCTTTTACTAAATTATTAAGTACTTTTAATATACAGATGGATATTGAAAAAAAGATACAAATGTATCAGTATATAGAAAGTAATATACAATTTCAATCATCTGATACACTTACCATTAAGTCATTGGATAAGTTATTTGATATCAATGAATTGTGTGATTTTTTTAAAAGGGATAAGACTAGAAATTTAACTGATTTGAAACCTTTAGTTAAAAATAGTGGAATTGATATGTATGTTAGAAATGTAAGAAACATTAAATTTACTAGGGATATATATGAAGGGGTTTATCATTTTAGTGCTAAATGGAGTCAACCTGTTATGGTTTTTTTAAATAGAATGGGTGATAAGGTTATATCAATGCAAGTTAGAAATTTATTAGATGGAGATAAGAGGTATTTTAAAATCATGGATTTTTCTTATATCTATGATATGATGTATCCGGAAGGTGATTTAGATGAACAAGAAAGAATATCTTATGATAAATTATCCCATTTTTTTAATATATTTAATGTTGATTTTACAAGAGATGTAAATATGTTTGAAGGATATATTGATAGTTTATCAGTACCTAATTCTATTGGACAAATTGGAGTTAATACCGACATTGGATTCTTATTAAATGAAGATGGTATTAGTTTAAGATTTGTATATGATAATGATAAAGCAGGATTTAATAAATCTCAAAAGATGTTAAAAAATGGACATAAAGTATTTTTATGGAATAAGTTTTTTATTAATTTATTAAAGAAACATAAAGGGAATAGAAAAGAAATGGCAAAGAAATTAAGTAAAGAAATTAAAGATTTTAATATATTATCACAGAAATTTAAAAAACCTATTTATGAAATGTTTGATTTAGATCAATATTTTTCAAATGATAATTTAGATAAAATATATTTTTTAGAATTAGAAAATTTATTGGGGATGGTTTAGGGAATTATTAAATAAAAATTTTAGATAATTCATCAATTAAAATATTATCATAATTTAATAATTCATCATTTACTTTTCCCAGTACTTTTTCTAGTTTATTACTAATATAATTATCAAAAATTTCTTCAATTAATTCTTTATCTGACCATAATTGTCTATAATTTTTACCGGTTTTTTCTTTTAAATTTTTAATAATATTATCTATTAATTCAATAGGTACTTTTATTTGAAATTGTTTATGTGGTATTGAAATATGCCATGTATCATCAATTATCGTTGTATTATATTCATTAATTTTTTTAAATTCATTGTACTTTTTCATAATTTATATATTATTTTTTAGATTTCATTTTAAGTATAACTTTTATCATTTTTAATTTTCTATCTATTATTTTCTTAATACTATTAATTTCATTTTCATCTAATTTTATTCCATTTTTATACCATTCTTCTTTAGTAATTTTATGTTTATTATCTAAATAAATTATACTCGGACCAAGTTCTCTATGTAATTTACCATGTACCCAATATTCAATTTTATTTATTTTATTGTTATTATATTCAATTATAGATGGATAATTTTTATTGTGTTTTATTTCTTTTATTTCTTCATTATTACTATATATTTCATATAAATATGTTATTTTTTTATATTTTATTTTAATATTATAATCTATCTTTTTTACAAAAAGAATATTATTATATTTTTTATATGGTATTCTAACAGTTTTCATATAGTATATATAAACTTATTTTAAACGATAAACTATAAATTAAAAAATTCTTATTAAATGAAACAATATTTAAATTTATTAAAAGATATTAAAGAAAATGGTGTAAAAAAAGAAGATAGAACTGGTACTGGTACAATATCTGTATTTGGTAGACAGTTACGATTTGATTTAAATGAAGGATTTCCTTTATTAACAACAAAAAAAATACATATAAAATCAGTGTTATATGAATTATTTTGGTTTTTAAAGGGTGATACTAACATTAAATATTTAAATGATAATGGTGTTACAATTTGGGATGAATGGGCAAATGAAAATGGTGATTTAGGAAAAATTTATGGGTATCAATGGACTAATTGGGATAGAACCAAATACATAGATAATGTTAGAGTTACAGATAATATCAATCAAATTAATAATTTAATTGATGATTTAATAAATAATCCAGATTCAAGACGATTGATGGTTTCTGCTTGGAATCCAGGTCAATTACATGAAATGAATTTGCCCCCATGTCATTATGGGTTTCAATGTTATAGTGAATTAATGTCAGAAGAAGAAAGATGGAGTAGATTTATAAAAAATAATAAATATACAAATAATGATAATAGACCAATCATTGATATTTTAGATGAAAATAATTTTCCTAAAAGGAAGTTATCGTTGATGTGGAATCAAAGATCGGTTGATACATTTCTTGGTCTTCCTTTTAATATTGCATCTTATGCTTTTTTAACACATATGTTATCACAAGTAACAAACCATGAAGTAGGTGAATTAATATGTAATTTAGGAGATACTCATTTATACATAAACCATTTAGAATATGTTAATAAACAATTACAAAGAAATCCAATAGAATTACCAGTTTTAAAAATTAATTCAAATATTAAAAGTATATATGATTTTAAATTTGAAGATTTTGAAATTTTAAATTATCATCCACAATCAAATTGGAAAAATGTACCAATTGCTATATAATATGGAAAAAGGATACATATATGCACCTTATATTTTAAAAGAATCGACACAAGATATATCTGATAATAATTATGTATGTAAAAAGATGATTAAAAATAGATATAATGTCGTTAATATTGATAATTTTTTAGAAAAAAGACGATTAAAGATAGAAAAAATTATAAATAAATTACATAATGAATAACTTTGTAATTAAAGATATAATAGTGAATAAATTAATATCAGAAAAAAATATATATGGATTTTATGATATTAAAAAAATTAAAAATTTAAATGATTTAAACTTAAGTGGTAATTTCATATATAATTTTTATGTATCAGGTAATATATATACAAATAATGATATTAGATTTTTTATAAATGATAATTATTTAAATAAATTATATTTATCTGGTACTAAGGATATTTTAATTGATGGTAATTTATATATATCTAATAAAGGTGACATAGATTTAATAGATGCAATTGCATACACTACTATACCAAATGTGATATATAGAAGAGAAAAAATAAATAAATTAAAAAATAAAATAAATGAAAAAGGACAAAGATTTTAACAATAGAATTAATAATGAAATAAGAGTATCAACAGTTAGGTTAGTTGGTGATAATGTAGAACAAGGAGTTTATAGTATAAATGAAGCTATAAAAATATCGAATGATTTGAGTTTAGATTTAATTGAAATAAATCCAAAAAGTGATCCACCTGTTTGTAAAATTGAAGATTATAATAAATTTATTTATAATAAAAAGAAAAAACAAAAAGAAATAGAAAAAAATAATAAATCAAATAGAGTAGATTTAAAAGAAATGAGATTTACTCCAAATACAGATGAACATGATTTTAACTTTAAGAAAAATCATATTATAAATTTCATAAAAAATGGTGATAGAGTTAGATCTTATGTTTTTTTTAAGGGTAGGGAAATAACACATAAAGATAGAGGTCAAATATTATTATTAAAATTAGCCGATGAATTATCTGATATTGCAATTGTTGAAAAAATGCCATATTTAGAAGGTAATAAAATGACAATGTTTTTAAAACCAAAAAAATAATTTTATATATAAAATAAAATTATTTTTAATATGTTTTCACTTTTAGAAAATACTACATCAAATTTATTGAAGTGGAGGGTAATGAAATTATCCGAAAGACCATCAAATTATGCATGGGGTGAAGAAGCAGTTGATAATACAGGTAATGTTGCATATGTTTTATATTACGATAATGTAAAGAATATGCAGATTTTAGAAGATAAAACATATGGTATAAAATATAATCTATCTATAACAGGTAAACATAAGGGATATGTACTAGCATTTAAATTAAATAATTTAAGAAAAAAAATCAAATAAATTTAGATATTGATTTTAGTAAATCATTTCTTATTATTGGTTTTTTTATAAGATCATTAAATCCATATTCTAATATATCATCAATTTCTTCTTTTATTGCATATGCAGTTTGTGCTATTATTGGTATATCAGTATCTATTGTTCTTATTATTTGTGTTACTTCAGTACCATCCATTTCAGGTAATTGTATATCCATTAATATCAATGATAAATCATTTTTATGTTCATTATATTTTAATAATGCATCATTACCAGAAGTGGATATAATTATATTAGCATTTGTTGGTTCTAAGTATGATAAAATTAATTTAATATTAAAATCAATATCTTCTACTAGTAGTATTTTTTTACCAGTTAAATCTAAATTATTAAAATTGGAAATCGGTGAAGTTATTGTTTTTTTACTGTTTATTTCTTTATATGGTAATTTAAAATAAAATGTACTACCTTCTCCTATTTTAGATTTAAACCAAATATCACCACCTAATAAATTAACTAATTGTTTAGTTATAGATAATCCAATTCCAGTACCTACTTTTGATTCTACTGCTTTGTGATAACGTTTAAATATCAATTTTTTATTATCATCAGATACACCTATTCCTGTATCTTTAATATAAAATGTTATATACCCATTATTTAAATAATAACCCAATTTAATATGTCCTTTTTTAGTAAATTTAATTGAATTATTTATCAAATTTGTTAATATTTGTTTAAATCTATATTCATCACTTAATATTATTAATTCTTTATTAATATTTGTATCACATATTAATTTAACATCTTTACTAAGTTTAATTCTATTTATTTCACATAATTCATCTATTACCATATTTACATCGAAATTGCTTTTATTTATCGATATTTTACCTGCTTCTATTTTGGACATATCAGAAACATCATCTAATAGTTTTATTAATGATTGACTACTACTTTTTATTATATTTATACTTTTATCTATTTCTTTTTTATCATTTGACGTTTCTAAAATGTCAATGAAACCAACTATGGCGTTAATTGGACTTCTTATTTCATGTGACATATTTGATAAAAATACACTTTTTAATTTATTTTGCTCTTCTATTATATTTTTATAATTTATGATATCTGTAACATCGTGGAATAATACTATAATTTTATTACCTTCCGTTTTGTGTATAGATAATGTTATCCATTCATCTGTATGTTTTTTGTTTCTTACACATTTTGCAAACTTTAAACTAATTGGTTTATTATTCAATATTACATTATTTATATGATCATATAAACTAACCCCATTCAATAATGGTAAATTTAATTCTTTTATATTTTTATTAATATCAATATTATTTAGATTACATATGGATTTACCATAAGGATTTATCTTCTTTAAATAAAAATCACCTTTAATATTATCTAATATCATTATACCAGTATCTATATTGTTAAATATTTCATCATATAAATATGTATGATTCATACTATCTGTAATATCATCATATAATATAGCATAATATTCATTTCCATTTTTAATTTTTATACTATCCATTTTTATCCATTTGATATCATCAGATACTATTTTAATTATTTTGTTGCTTATTGTTTTATAATTTGTGTTTATCCAATTTAATGTAAAATCAGAATTATCTAACTTTACATTAAATATCTTTTCGTTGAATTTATTTGATATGACATCTTGAATTGATGTTTTAAATGTTTTGCAAAATATTGGATTAGCGTATATAAAATTACCAAATTCATCATGTAGTGATGATCCAATAGTCATATACTCTAAAAACTTATAAAATTTATCTGACATTGTATATTTATTATTTTAATTTTTATATGGTATATATAAAAATTAAATATTACATAGTATATAATTTTTATTTATTATAAATGAATTTTAAATT
>JBBAEW010000019.1:0-33916 GCA_041655695.1 Saccharofermentanales bacterium | reverse complement strand
ACCTGTTATCTCTCCATCTCCCACTTCGGCGAAGGGGCGCCATTCAATGCCCGTAAACCCGAATGACATTCTGAACCTTCTGGCTAAAAGCGCTTCCCGCCCCCTGTCCACCAAGGAAATTCTCGACGGGCTCAACATTTCGTCGCGCAAGATCCGTTCACACGCAAGTCGGTTGCTCGAGACGCTGGCCGGGGAGGGGACGCTGGTTCGCCTCAAGGGGGACCGGTATTCGTTGCCGCGCCAGGTAAATCTGGTCACGGGAACGATTGCGGTGCACCGCGATGGTTATGGCTTTGTTCGCCCGGCGCAGGAAGGCAAGGATGTTTTCGTCCCCGCCCGATTTCTGCGCGAGGTCATGGATGGCGATCGCGTGGTGGTGCGGGTGGAGCGGAGCTGGCGCGGCGCCGGCCCTGAGGGGCGGGTGATCAAAGTGCTGGAGCGGGCGCACCGCTCCCTGGTCGGGCGCTATGAAGCCGGACGTCGTTTCGGCTATGTCGTGCCCGCCGACCCCCGCCTGAAACACGATCTGTTCATTCCCGAGGGCGCACAGAACGGCGCCCGCAATGGCCAGATCGTCATGGCGCGCATCGACGTCTTCCCGGGTAAAACACGCAATCCGGAAGGAACGGTCGTCGAAGTCCTGGGCCGGGCCGACGATCCGCAAGTCGAGATTCTGTCCATCGCCCACAAGCATGGACTCCCTTACCGATTTCCGGAAGAGGTGCTCGCCGAAGCGCAAGCCATTCCGGCGCAGGTCGTTCCCGAAGATTTCGACGGCCGCGAGGACCTGCGCAATCTATCCCTGGTGACCATCGACGGCGAAACAGCCAAGGATTTCGACGATGCCGTGGCTGCATGTTCGGAGACTGCCGGGCGCACCCGCCTGTGGGTGGCTATTGCCGACGTTGCCCATTATGTCCGGGAGGCAAGCGCCATCGATGTCGAGGCGCTGGAGCGGGGAACCAGCGTTTATTTCCCCGGCCAGGCGATCCCCATGTTGCCCGAGAAGCTGAGCAACGGCATATGTTCGCTGAACCCCGATGTCGATCGGTTGGCGATGGTTGCCGAGATGCTCTTCGACTCTGCCGGGGAGCGGCTGGAAAGCCGCTTTTATCCCGCCGTTATCCGCAGTCGGGCGCGCTTGACCTATACTCAGGTGCGAGATGCGCTGGCGGGCGCCGGCGATCTGGCCAATTCCGGGCTGACGCCGCAGTTGGCACTCATGGCCAAACTGGCGCAACAGCTCACCGACATGCGCCGGCGGCGGGGCAGTCTCGATTTCGATCTGCCCGAAGCGGAAATCCTTCTCGACCTGCGCGGTCGACCGGAAGATATTGTGCGTTCGGAGCGCAACCTGGCGCATCGCCTGATCGAAGAATTCATGCTGGCGGCCAACGAGGCCGTCGCGGCTTTTCTCAGCGAGCGAAAGGTCCCCCTTCTTTACCGCGTGCATGAGTCGCCCGATCTGGAGAGATTGCAATCCTTTCAAGAGTTCATCTCCCATTTCAACATCGGTTTGACCATCGACCCGTCCGGCATCGATTCGCGCCGCCTGCAGAAATTGCTGGCCGCAGTCGAGGGAAAGCCGGAGGAGCGCGTCATCAATCAAGTGCTGCTGCGCAGCATGAAGCAGGCCCAGTACGCACCGGAGAATATCGGTCACTTTGGCTTGGCGGCCCCTCTTTATTGCCATTTCACCTCGCCGATCCGTCGCTACCCCGATCTGCTGGTGCACCGGGCCTTGCGGCAGGCCCTGCGCCGGGGCGGCATGAACGAACGGCGCCGGGCGCAATTGGCGCAGCAGCTTCCGCATTTGGGCGAACTGACCTCCCAGCGCGAGCGGCGGGCCATGGAGGCGGAGCGCGAGATGGTCGCGCTGAAAAAATGCCAGTTCATGGCCGACAAGGTGGGCGAGATTTATGCGGGCTTCGTCTCCGGTGTTCAGCCCTTTGGCTTCTTTGTCGAACTCCAGGATTTTTTCGTCGAAGGGCTGGTGCATATTTCCAGTCTCGCCGATGATTTCTATCACTACGAAGAGGATCTGCACCGGCTGATCGGCGAGAATCGTCGAAGGCAGTTTCAGGTGGGGGCCGAGGTGCGGGTCACGGTGGCGAAGGTCGATCTCGAACGGCGGGAGATAGATTTTGTCCTGGCGGAATTCGCCCAGGCGCCGCCGCCCACCACCAAGACAAAAAAACGAGGCGGAAGCAAACGATGAGGGTCATCCGTTCTTTGCGCGACATTGTCGCTCCGCTGCCCGGGGCGGTGGTCACCATCGGCAATTTCGATGGGGTGCATCTCGGGCACCGGGAGATTTTTCGCCAGGTGGTGGCGCGGGCGCGCGAAATCGATGGCACTTCGGTGGTTCTGACCTTCTCGCCGCATCCGCGCAAAGTTCTCACCCCCGATCAAGCGCCGCTGCAGATCAATACCGACGCCGAAAAGGAACGGCTGATCGAAGCATCGTGCATCGATGTGCTGGTTTGCGTTCCTTTTACCCGTGAAATAGCGGGGCTTTCCGCCGAGATGTTCGTTCGGGACATTCTTGTGGCGCGCATTGGCGTCCGGCGTCTGGTCATCGGCTACGATTACGCCTTCGGCCGCAACCGGGCCGGGAACGCCGATTTTCTCGCCCAGCAGGGGGATGCCCTCGGATTTGCCGTGGAGGTTCTCGGGCCGATCATCCGCGATGGGGAAATTTTCAGCTCGACTCGCATTCGGGAGTTGATCCAGGCCGGCGATGTGGCCGAAGCGGCCAGATTGCTCGGCCGGCACTTCAATCTCGAAGGGGAGGTGGTGCACGGCGCCGGTCGGGGAAGACAGCTCGGTTTTCCCACCGCCAACCTGAGAGCCGACAAGGAGCTTCTGCCGCAAGCCGGTGTTTATGCGGTCAAGGTCCGCCTTGGCGACGCCCTTCTCGACGGAGCGGTGAACATCGGCTGCAATCCGACCTTCTCCGGCGGGAACGTTTCGGTCGAGGTGCATCTCTTCGATTTCGATCGGCAAATTTACGGCGAAACCGTGCGCCTGTATTTCATTGCCCGGCTGCGCGAGGAGAGGGTTTTTGCCAATGCGGCGGATTTGAGCCAGGCGATTCGCGAAGACGTCCGGCGCGCCCGCGAAATTCTCATTGGCGCCCAAATTCGTGGATACCGTGAATACCTTGACTGCGGACATCCGGGTGCAAAGTGAAATCGATTCAACCCCAGAGGGGAGAGGCATATCAATTGCAGCTTCCAGGCAAGCTTTCCGATTAGATTTTGGCTGCCGATTTTGCCCTTTCATGCTATTCTGCGGCACATAATTTGCGCTGGATGCGGCTCCTTGACACCCGAGTCGGCATTCACTAGGATGCGCCCCATATTGCTTTGCACTTCAGGAGATAGTCCTTGCCATGGCAGGCAACCGATTAGGCGAATTGCTGGTCCGCAACAAACTCATCGATGAAAATCAGCTGACCCGGGCTCTGGAGGAACAGAAGGTACAGGGGGGCCGCCTTGGCGCCAGCCTCATCAAGCTGGGGTTTATTCAAGAGGATGAACTCGCCGCCTTCCTTTCCCGGCAGTACGGCGTTCCGTCCATCAATCTGAACGAGTTCGAAGTCGACGCGGGCGTCATCCGCCTGGTTCCCCCCGAAGTGGCCCAGAAGTACCAGATCATTCCCATCAATCGGGCCGGCTCCACCCTGATCGTCGCCATGAGTGATCCCTCGAACATCTTCGCCATCGACGATATCAAGTTCATGACCGGCTACAACGTCGAGGTGGTGGTTGCTCCGGACGCCTCGATCAAAAACGCCATCGATAAATATTACGACCAGAGCGCCTCTCTGGCCGATGTGATGAGCGACCTCGACGACATCGATCTCGAACTGGTCGACGAGGATGACGACGTCGATGTCAAGGACTTGGCAAAGGCCACCGAGGAGGCCCCGGTCGTCAAGTTGGTCAACCTGATTCTCACCGACGCCATCAAGAAAAAGGCTTCCGACATCCATATCGAACCGTACGAGAAATCGTTTCGCGTTCGCTACCGCATTGACGGCATCCTGTACGAGGTGATGAAGCCGCCGATGAAACTGAAAAACGCCATCACCTCCCGCATCAAGATCATGGCGGAAATGGACATCGCCGAACGCCGGCTGCCGCAGGACGGCCGCATCAAGATCAAGCTTGCCGGCGGCAAGGACATGGATTACCGGGTCAATTGCCTGCCCACCCTGTTTGGCGAGAAAATCTGCTGCCGACTGCTCGACAAGTCCAACCTGCAGCTGGACATGACCAAACTGGGCTATGAGCCGGAGGCCCTGGAGTGGTTTAAAAAAGAAATTCACAAACCCTTCGGCATGTGCCTGGTCACCGGCCCCACCGGCTCGGGGAAAACGGTTTCCCTCTATTCGGCCCTGGCCGAATTGAACAAGGTGACGGAGAATATCTCCACCGCCGAGGACCCCGTCGAATTCAACTTCGCCGGCATCAACCAGGTGCAGATGCACGAGGAAATCGGGCTCAATTTCGCTTCGGCGCTACGCGCCTTCCTGCGCCAGGACCCGGACATCATCATGATCGGGGAAATCCGTGACTTCGAAACGGCGGAAATCGGCGTCAAGGCCGCCCTGACCGGCCACCTTGTTCTCTCCACCTTGCACACCAACGATGCGCCGAGCACCATCAACCGTCTGCTCAACATGGGCATCGAGCCGTTTCTGGTCGCCTCGGCGGTCAACCTGATCACCGCCCAGCGGCTGGGACGCCGGGTCTGCGGCGAATGCAAGGCGCCGGAAGACATCCCGAAACAGGCGCTGATCGATGCCGGCGTGCCGGCGTCGGAGGTCGATGAATACGTCTGCTACAAAGGAAAAGGGTGCGGCAACTGCAACAATACCGGCTACCGGGGGCGGGTCGGCATCTATCAGGTCATGCCGATGTTCGAGGGGATTCGCGAGCAGGTTCTGGCCGGCGCCAACACCGCCGAAATCAAGCGCGAATCGATGCGCCTCGGCGTCAAGACGATGCGCCAGTCCGCCCTGACCAAGCTCAAGGAAGGTGCGACCACCTTCGAGGAGGTTCTGCGCTGCACGGTTGGCGACGAGTAATATTGCATCTGTGTATGCCTCTATGAATGAAGGGAACGGGTAGAACCATGTCGACGCCGCAAGAAGGCCAGCCCAGCGCTATCCCGGGAATGCACCAACTGCTCAAGGCCATGGTCGAAAGTGGCTCCTCCGATCTGCACATCACCACCGGATCCCCGCCGCAAGTGCGAATCGACGGCCACGTCAAGCCGATGAAGCTGCCCCCCATGCAGCCGGTCGATACCAAAAGGCTGTGTTATTCGCTGCTCACCGATGCGCAGAAACGCAAATTCGAGGAGGAAAATGAACTCGACTTCTCCTTCGGCGTCAAAGGCCTCGCCCGCTTTCGCGGCAACGTCTTCATGCAGCGGGGCGCTCTGGCCGGGGTTTTTCGGCTCATCCCCTTTAAAATTCTAACCATGGCCGAACTGGGACTGCCGCCGGTGGTGCACGAAATTTCCCGTAAGCCGCGCGGTCTGGTCCTGGTGACCGGTCCCACCGGCAGCGGCAAATCAACGACCCTGGCGGCGATGATCGATGCCATCAATGTCGAGCGCCACGAGCATATCGTCACCATCGAAGACCCCATAGAATTTATCCATCCCCACAAGAACTGTCTGGTCAACCAGCGCGAGGTCGGCGCCGATACGGCCTCCTTCAAACGGGCGCTGAAATCGATTCTGCGCCAGGACCCCGATGTCGTTCTGGTCGGGGAATTGCGCGACCTGGAAACGATCGAGGCGGCGCTGACCATTGCCGAAACCGGCCACATCTGTTTCGGCACGCTGCACACCAACTCCTGCGCCCAGACCATCAACCGCATCGTCGATGTTTTTCCCACCAGTCAGCAGCAGCAGATCCGCACCCAGCTTTCCTTCGTTCTCGAAGGGGTTATCTCGCAAACCCTGCTGCCCAAAGCGCAAGGCAAAGGACGCGTCTGCGCCCTGGAAATCATGGTGCCCAATATGGCTATTCGCGCCCTGATCCGCGACGACAAGGTGCATCAGATCTATTCACAGATGCAGATGGGTCAGGATAAATACGGAATGCAGACGATGAATCAGGCGCTATTCCATCTCTGGCATAAAAAACAGATCACCAGCGATGTCGCCCTGACGCGCTCGTCCGAGCCGGACGAACTGCGGCAGATGATGGCCAATCCGGCATCGATGCTGCGGAAATCCGCTCCTCCGGGACGCTGATTGCAATGAGAGTAGTCCAATTGAGAATGGTGCAACGGAGACGAAGCCATGCCTAAATTTAGCTGGGAAGGAAAAACCCGCGCCGGCCAAGTGCAGAAAGGGGAAATGGAAGCCAGTGATCAGGCGGCCGTAACCGCTGTTTTGCGCCGGCAAGGGATTCAGCCATCGAAAATCAAGGAGATGGGCAAAGGGCTCAATGTCGAGCTGAAAATTTTCGCGCCTAAAATCACCACCAAGGATTTGGTCGTCTTCACTCGGACCTTTGCCACCATGATCGATGCCGGCCTGCCTCTCGTGCAATGTCTCGAGATACTTTCCAGTCAACAGGAGAACGCGACTTTTAAGAAGATTCTGGCGGAAGTGAAAGAGAGTGTCGAGTCGGGTTCCACTTTCGCCGATGCCCTTAAAAAACATCCCAAAGCCTTCGACGACCTGTATGTGAACTTGGTGGCGGCCGGCGAAATCGGCGGTATTCTCGACACCATCCTAAACCGTCTGGCTGCTTATATTGAAAAAGCCCTGAAATTGAAAAAGCAGGTGAAGAGCGCCATGACTTATCCGACCACCATTATCGGCATAGCCTTTGTCGTCATTGCGGTCATTTTGATTTTTGTTATCCCGGCCTTTGAAAAAATGTTCGCGGATTTCGGCGGTACTTTACCCTTGCCCACGCAAATTGTCATTAATCTAAGTAATTTTATACAAGACTATATCCTGGTGATTATTGGAACCATCGCCGGCACTGTCATTGGTCTCAAGCGGCTCTATCGCACAGAAAAGGGGCGCGCGAGAATAGATGATATTGCTCTTAAAGCCCCGGTGTTTGGCATTCTGATCCGCAAGGTCGCGGTCGCCAAATTCACCCGGACCCTGGGAACCATGATTTCCAGTGGTGTGCCAATCTTGGACGGTCTTGATATCGTGGCCAAAACCGCCGGCAACAGAACGGTCGAGAAAGCTATTTATCACGTTAAGCAAAGCATCAGCGAAGGAAAAACCATCGCCGAGCCTCTTGCGAAATCGGGTGTTTTCCCCTCCATGGTTTGCCAGATGATCAATGTTGGCGAGCAGTCCGGTTCCATCGACACCATGTTGAATAAAATCGCCGATTTTTATGACGACGAAGTCGACGACGCGGTGGGCAATCTCACCGCGATGATGGAGCCATTGCTGATGCTTTTTCTCGGCACGACGGTCGGTGGTCTGGTCATTGCCATGTATCTGCCCATTTTCAAACTCGCCGGGGCAGTCGGAGGCTGATGCCGGATCATAAAGGGTTCGAGGGGCGAGAGGAACCGACGCGAAAACATTTAGGCTGGTTTCTTGCCAGTCGTATTCTGGTCATTACCCTGTTTCTCGGCGGAACCATTTTCCACCACCTGCGCGGTGGGCATGCCGCCTCGAATCCCGCATTGGTTTTTCTCTATGCCCTGATTGGCATTCCCTACCTGCAGACTTTCCTCTTTGCCATTGCCCTGCCCCGAGTCGGCCGGCTCAGGCTTATGGTTCAGGTGCAGATCGTGTGGGATCTGCTCTTCGCAACGCTTCTCATTTATGTGACCGGTGGGATAGGGAGCATTTTCTCTTTCCTGTTTATCCTGATCATTGTCAGTTCCAGTGTCTTTCTCTCCCGAAAAGAAGTTCTTTTCGTCGCCTCGGCTGCGGTTATTCTTTACGGCAGTCTGCTCGACCTGCAGTTCTTCGGATATCTTCCCCGTATCGGCTATTTGCAACTGCCGGAACGAATAGATGGCAGCCAGGTATTCTATGCGGTATTCGTCAATGTCATCGCGTTCTTTCTGACGGCTTTGCTCAGCGGGACCGCTTCCGAACGGCTTCGTCGCAGCGAATCGGCCCTGGAAAAAAGGCTGATAGATTTCGAAGAACTGGATATTTTAAACCGCGCTATCCTGTCCAACATCACCAGCGGATTGATGATCATTAATTCGTCCGGCGAGATCCGTTCTTTTAATGCCGCCGCCAGCAAAATCACCGGTTTTTCCTTGGAGGAGGTTTATGATCGGAAAGTGGGTGATGTGTTTCCCCATCTGCATCTTTTTAACCGAGAGGGGGATTTTCTCGTCGTTCCCCGGGGCGACGCCAGAATTTTAAATCGTTTCGGCCAGCCGCTGGTTCTCGGCTACGCCACCTCCCGGGTTCAGGACCCGCAGAGAGGGGATCTCGGCCTGCTCATCACCTTTCAAGATTTGACCCAATTCAAGAAGATGGAAGAGCAACTCAAGCGCGGCGATCGTTTGGCCGCCGTGGGACGGCTTGCTTCCGGAATGGCGCACGAGATACGCAACCCCCTTGCTTCCATCAGCGGCTCGGTGCAACTGCTGATGGAAAATCCTCACACGGCGGACGAAGATCGACGTCTTATGGGAATCGTGGTCAAGGAGGCGAACCGTTTAAGCAACCTGCTGACGGATTTTCTTGTTTTCGCCCGGCCGAAGCCGCCCAGCCCCGAGGAGGTGAGTGTTTCGGCTTTGCTGGATGAGCTGGTTGGCATGCTCGCCACCGATCCCAGGTTTTCCCGCCTGGAAATCCGCCGCGAATACGATTCCAATCTTCGGATGCACCTGGACCGGCAACAGTTTTATCAAGCGCTGTGGAATCTGGTCATCAATAGCGCCGAGGCTATGCCCCATGGTGGCCGTCTTTTAATCGGCGCCGACCGAACCGGGGGTATTTATATCGAGGACACCGGCGCCGGCATTCCCGAAACTATTCGCGACCGCATTTTCGATCCCTTTTTCACCACCAAAGAGAGCGGAACCGGCCTGGGGCTCGCCAACGTCTATGCCATTGTCGCAGCGCACGGAGGCCGAATCGAGGTTGCCGCCGGCCATGAAGAGGGGACCCGCGTCAGCATTCATCTGGGCGATCTCGATTGATTTTAATCAGGGTTGTATCCGACTGGTCATTTCCGTATAATCGCTGCGGCACTTCGGCTGTTTCCATAGTAAAATTTAATGGGTAGGCATGTCTAATCCTCTGGGAAAAAACCGCATTCTGATTGTCGATGATGAGGAGAGTTTGCGGGAGATTCTTTCCATCATGCTCCACCGCGAAGGCTATCTCGTCGATGCCGCCATCGACGGGGCGCAGGCGGTTGCGCGTATGCGCGAAATCACCTATGACTTGGTCATCAGCGATATCAAAATGCCGCGCCTGGACGGATTCGAACTTCTTCGCCATATCAAGGAGCGCACCCCGGAAACGGTGGTGATCATGATCACCGCCTTTTCCTCCACCGAGGAGGCGGTGGAGGCGATGAAACGGGGCGCTTACGACTATATTACCAAGCCGTTCAAGAACGAAGAGATCAGGCTTATTATTAAGAACGCCCTGGAGCGTCGGGCTTTGCGGCAGGAAAATCAGGAATTGAAGAAGGAGTTGGGAAAGCGCTACTCCTTCGGCAGTCTGATCGGCAAGAGCAAGGCGATGCAGGAGGTCTATGACCTCATCCAGAAGGTGGCGGGAAGTAGAGCCAATGTCTTGGTCACCGGCGAAAGCGGCACCGGGAAGGAACTTGTGGCCAAGGCGCTTCATTACAACAGCGATCGGCGGGAAAAGCCATTTGTTCCCATCAACTGCGGCGCCATCCCGGAAAACCTGTTGGAGAGCGAACTGTTTGGCCACGAGAAGGGTTCCTTTACCGGCGCCGTGCAGCAGAAGGCCGGTTTGTTCGAAGTGGCCAACGGCGGCACGCTGTTCCTCGACGAGATTGGCGAGTTGCCGCCGATGATGCAGGTCAAACTTCTGCGTGTATTGCAGGAGCGCGAATTTCGCCGGGTCGGCGGAACGCGGGATATGCATATCGATGTGCGCCTGATCGCCGCCACCAACAAGGATCTGGAGATTGAAGTTGGGCGGGGCGGGTTCCGCGAGGACCTTTTTTATCGCCTGAACGTCATCCGCATCGCCCTGCCGTCTCTCCGCGAGCGCCGCGAGGACATTCCCCTGCTGGTCGAGCACCTTTTTCGCAAGTTGACCGATACTGAAGAGGTTCGCGTCTCCGACGGCGTCATGCGCCGTCTGCTCGACTACCATTGGCCCGGCAATATCCGGGAGTTGGAAAATTTTCTCGAGCGCTGTGTGGTTCTCGGGCAGACGGGGGAGATCACCGAGGACCAGTTGCCGCCGCAGATCAACGGCCGGGCGCTCCCCTGCCCGGGTCAGATCGACCAGATCCCGGAGACCGGCCTCGATCTTGACGAGTATCTGGGGAAGATTGAAAAGGACATCCTGCTCAAAGCGTTGGAGAAGACCGGTGGCGTGCGCAAAAAAGCAGCGGAACTGCTCGGTATCACCTTCCGCTCCATTCGCTACCGACTGGCGAAATTCGGGGTGGAGGCGGATGGTGAGGAGGAGGAATAGCTTGGGTGACGGAAATTGTCAGGTGCAATGACGAGATTTGATTCTTCTGCTCCCGGCGGCCGAAATAATTCCTGCGCTAATTCGGTCGGTTGGCATTCAGGCGAGGATTGGCATGCTGATTGCTGTACATTGTAAGACAATCAATTAATGAGGGCAGCCGTTGTGGCTGTCCATGTACTGGGTTACCGGTGGTGATCCGCCGGGTTAGTCCCTATCAAAGGAGAAGTATCATGATGCAGTTCAAAAAGTCCGAAAAGGGTTTTACCCTGATCGAGCTGCTGATCGTCGTGGCGATCATCGGCATCCTGGCGGCCATCGCCATTCCGCAGTTCTCAAGCTATCGGCAGAAGGCGTATAACTCCGGCGCCCAATCCGACCTGAAAAATCTCAAGACCGGTATGGAAGCCTATATGGCGGATAATCAGGAGTATCCCGCTGATCTTAGTTATGAGTAAATAATTCCCATTTGCATAGGAGATTTATCGATGAAAAAAACCATTCTTATGACGGCATGCATGCTCTTTGTGTCAAGTATGGCCTTTGCAGGCAAGTCAGTTACAATGGATTTGTCAGCCAAATCGACGACTGGGTTGTCTCTTTATGGTGACAGTGCTACCGCCAGTGATACGACTGCTCTTATTGGCAAGAATTCCACCGGGGTAGGCGTTGGTGTTCTTACTGATGTTAATGGGTATAGCATGGTGACGCAGCACATGAATGGCTCCAAGGCTTTTGCATCCAGCTACGACAGCACATCTATCTACTCCGAGGATGCCACCGCTGGGGAGGAGCTTCTGGATGTACCGAAGGCAACGGACACCAGTGATTTTTCCGACTGGGATAAGCTCTGATCCATCTTTCGGTCCATTTCGTTGCATCTGATTCTGAAGTACGCAAAAGCGGGATGTCTCAGCATCCCGCTTTTGCGTAGTCCCGAAGAAACCGTCATGACCATCGTCACCGTTACATTGAAAAGTATTCTCCGCGACCGGGTGCTGCAGGGTATCTTGGTTGCTTCCATGGTATTCCTCGCCATCCCGGCTGTCAGTACACTTTCCATGCGTCAGGTGACGGAACTTGCCCTCACCTTGTCCCTGTCGTTGGTCTCCTTTATCCTGCTGCTTCTGGCGATCTTTCTCGGGGGTGTATCCCTGTGGCGCGATGTGGAGCGGCGTTACACGCACAGTGTCCTGACCCTGCCGCTCGGCAGGGGGAAGTACTTGCTGGGGCGCTTCGCAGGCATCGGGCTATTTCTGGTCGGGACGGCGGCGCTGCTGGGTCTGCTGACCTTCGTCGTGGTTTCGTTCGTGTCAGCCGGATATCGGCCGGATCGTCCGGTATCGTGGCTTGCCGTGATGGCAGCCCTCGGTTTCGATACCCTCCAGTGCCTTCTGCTGGTCGCCTTCGCGGTTCTGTTCTCTTCGGTCAGCACTTCTTTTTTTCTGCCGATATTCGGCACCATTGCCGTTTACCTGGTCGGGGGAGCCTCGCAGCAGGCCTACGATTACGTGCTCTCTCCGGCCGGCCAGACCCTTTCACCGGCGGTTCGGCAGGTGGCCGGGCTGCTCTATTACATCGTCCCCAATTTTTCCGCCTTCGACTTGAAGGTCAACGCCATCTACGCCATGCCGCTTGATCCCGGCTCCTTGGCATTGACTGCCGGGTACGGCATAATCTACACCGCTTTTGTGCTGATCGTCGCAGTAACGATCTATTCCCGGCGGGAACTCGGTTAGGTGCGCCGTGAAACGCTACCTTTTCTCCGCTTTCTGCGTACTAACCGTCTATTTTATTCTCCTCGGTCCGTTCACCCGGACCATGGAGCAGAAGCCCTACATCGAAAAACTCGGACTGATTCCCAACCCCAGGCTTCTGAGCGCACTTTTTCCCGATTACCAGGAACTGCTCGCCGCTTCGATCATAGGCAAAGTGATCCTCTACTACGGATCCCTTGCCGAGCGTCTGGACCAGCCCGGCAAAGTGATCTATGCTGCGGATTATCCGGCTATGTCTCGGTCAATTCATGCCGCTTTGCGTCTCGATCCTTACAACATGGACGGTTACTATTTCGGGCAGTCGATCCTAGCCTGGGATGCCCGGCAGTACGTACTGGCCACGAAACTCCTGGAATACGGTATGCAATACCGCACCTGGGACTGGCAACTGCCCTTCTTTGCCGGTTTCAATTACGCCTACTTTCTTCATGACAAGGAAAAGGCTGCGGAAATGTACATGCGCGCCGGTGATCTGTCGGGAGAGCCCCTGTTCCAGAAACTGGCGGGTCGCTACCTGCAGGAGGCGGGTGATACCCGGATGGCTATTGATTACCTGGGAACCCTGGCAAAGAACGCCCGAAATCCTGCACTCCGGCAGACACTCCAGGTCAGGATCAGTGCCTTCGAGGCAGTTCTGGCCATCGAGCAGGCCCGGGATCGTTTCATGCATGAGCACGGGAACCTACCCGCTAATATTGCCGACCTCGTGGAAGCCGGGTATCTAGAGGATACGCCCATCGATCCTTACGGGGGCGAGTTTTACTTCGACGAGAACCACCGGGTCCTCACGACCAGCAAGTTCGCCTTCGCCGCTCCCCGCGTGCCTTCCGATGACGACTCTTCCGAATCCCCTGAGTAAATCATGAATCAAATTAAGCCAATCAGCATATCTAACTTGAAAAAGGCATACCGGGGCAAGCGCGGTAAGAAGGTCGAGGCGCTGCGCGACATCACTCTCGACATCGTGCCCGGTGAGGTCTTCGGATTTCTCGGCCCCAATGGTGCTGGTAAGAGTACCACTATCAAAATCCTGATGGGACTGATTCGGCCGAGTGAAGGCGAGGCGAGCATCTTCGGAGTTGCCGTCGGTGATCCCGCGGCTCGCCGCCGGGTCGGATTCCTGCCCGAGAACCCGGCTTTCTATGACTTTTTGACGGCCAGGGAATACCTGCAGTTCGTCGGCAAATCATTTGGGATGTCCCCTGCGGTCATCCGTTCCGAAAGCGAGCGGGTTTTGGCGTTGCTCGATCTGACTGCCGCCGCCGGCCGACCGATCCGGGGATACAGCAAAGGGATGGTGCAGCGGCTTGGAATCGCCCAGACCCTCCTCCACGACCCGGATCTTTATATCCTGGATGAACCAATGAGCGGTCTCGATCCTCTCGGCCGTGCCCTGGTGAAGGAGATCATCCTTGACTTGAAAGGACGAGGGAAAACGGTCTTTTTCAGTACCCATGTAACGGCTGATGTCGAGCAGGTCTGCGACCGTATCGGGGTGATCGTCGGCGGCGTCTTTCGCGAAGAGCGGGTGGTTAAGGAGCTGCTGCGCGAAGGGATTGACGGTTACTTCTGCCGCGTCCTCGGCGTCGATCGTGCTTTTCTCGAGGCTTTCGGAGACGTGCATTGTCATGCGGATGTCTGCGAAGTTTTCGTCTCTCGCGACCGCTTTGATCCTTTCGCCGCAGCGGTTGTCGGCCAAGGGGCTTCTTTCGATCTAATTGAGCCACGACGCAGGGATGTGGAAGATTACCTCCTTGACCTGGTGCGCTCAAGTGGGGAAGCCCGATGCGTCTGAAAACCTGGCACTGCCTTTCTTTGCTGACCCTGGCCGTTCTGCTCGCCTATTACCCGGGGCTCCATACGGGATACAACTCGGTCGACGATCTGAAGATGATCACCAGCGTCGAGCAGTCGGGCCCGCTGGACCTGGAACGACTCTTTGTGCGTAGCGGCTCCTACTACTATCGACCGCTGACCATTCTGAGTTACACCCTTGATCGAGACCTCTGGGGATCTATCGCCCCCTTCATGCACCTGGAGAACATCCTGCTGCATTTGGCCTGTGCCTTGTTGGTCTTCGCCATTACGCGGCGACTGCTTCCCTTTTGGGGCGTCCTGAATCAGTGGCCGGCCCTCTTTGCTGGCCTCTTCTTCGCTCTCCATCCCCTCGCCACCGAGTCGGTCTCCTGGATCAGTGGACGTACCGACCCGCTGATGGCGGTGTTCTTGCTGCTGGCCGTGTGGCTGACATTAGTGACGCTGGAGAGCGAACGTCCCGCCGCTGCCCTGGGTGCCGGAGTTGCGCTTTTCCTGAGCGGGCTGGCCAAGGAAGTCGCTGTCTTTATACTTCCTGGCCTGTTCTGGCTCATTATCGTTTATCCGGGAGGGGGAGGTTTGTTCGTCCGGTTACGTCGCCGGTGGTGGCCTCTATTAACCACGACGGGCGGAATCACAGGCTACTTTGTTCTGCGTGCTTTGGCCATCGGCCGGGACAGTGGGGTCAAAACGGCTCTCAAGGGCGTGACCGGTGGCGAGGGGCAGGGGGTTGCCGAGCTGCTGGACAAGATCCGTATCGCCTGCAAAGTCTACGGGTTTTATTTCAAGAAACTTTTCGTCCCTTGGCCACTGAACTATGGAATCATCGAGATCTCCGGATGGTATGTGCTCGCCGGCATCGTACTGGCCGCACTGCTGCTCTACCTGTTCTGGCGCGCCGATGTGCCGGGGGCCCTCGGACTGATGGCCTTCTGCGTTCTCTCTCCGTCGCTGCTGGTCATCTTCGGCAAGATGACCTGGACGCCGCTGGCTGAACGTTATCTCTATGCCTCAGCCGCTCTTTTTGCGCCCCTCGCTGCATGGCTCATGCTGCGGGCGCGATCGGCGGTGGCTGAACCCGTCAGGCGCCCTTGGGATGTGGCGATGGTGGTTTTATTACTTGTTTTCTTCGGGACCACTCTGCACCGGGCATGGATCTGGCAAGATAATTTACGACTCTATAAGGACACAGTGGCGAAAAGCCCCGATTTCGCCCCGGCCAAGGTTGAGCTCGCTTCAGCTTTGCTTCGCCGGGGGAAGACAGCCGAAGCTCAGGAGATATTGGGAGAGATGCAGTCGAAAAGCATCGCACCCGACTACATCAACGACGATATGAACTTGGCCGGTACTCTTTTAACAAATGGAGACATGGAAGGGGCCAGGCAAATACTCCTCCCACTTCTGGACAAGAACCCCAAGAAGCGCTTCGAGGTGTTGCAGTATCTGATAAGAACCAATGATCAGCGTTTGGGCAAGACTGACGATCCGGCGGCGAATGCGACGATCCAAGAAGAGAGCCTCACTTGGCTCCTGGAACAGCAGCGCCTCCGGCCTGAAGCATTTACCCTTTACCGGATCGGCAAGCAGCACCTCGCGATGGGCAATGAAGAAGATGCGCTTCACTCTTTCAAAAAGGCCTATGCCCAAGCTCCTGAGGATGCGCATTATCGCGGAGCCGTTGAGACATTTATCCGCCGGCTCGAAGGATCATGAGAATTATAACTTTTTTCCAACTTCTGCGCCCCCACCAGTGGCTCAAAAATCTGATCCTCCTCTTCCCACCATTCCTCGGCGGAACCATTTTCCTCCCCGGTGTTCTGGCCAAAGGCATGGTCCCGTTCGTCAGCTTCTGCCTGGCATCCAGCGCCAGCTATGTTGTTAATGATCTGCTCGACCGGGAGAACGACCTTAATCACCCTGATAAGCAAAACCGAGCTATCGCCAGCGGTGCAGTATCGCCTCGGCAGGCCATCGCATTGGCGGCTTTCCTGCTTGCCGCCTCGGTCGCGCTCTCCTTTTTTGTCTCATATGCTTTTCTCGGCTGGCTCCTTGTTTATCTAGGCCTGTCATTTGCGTACTCATTCGGTCTGAAGGACCAGCCGGTCTTCGACATTTTCTGCATCGCCTCCGGGTTCGTCTTCCGCCTGTTCGCCGGCGGGGCGGCTTTCGACGTCCGGGTGTCGGACTGGCTGTTTCTCAGCGTGCTGCTGCTGGCCTTGTTTCTCAGTGCGGGGAAACGCCTGAGTGAAAAGACGCTGCTCGGTATTGACTCCGGTGACCACCGCAAAGCACTTAACGGCTATCCGCCCGGCGTGTTGGAGAGCTTCATGTACATCTCCGGTGCCGCGGTTCTGGTCACCTATACCATGTACGTCATCACCAAGCACAAGCTGGTGTTTACGGTTCCGCTCTGCTGCTTCGGACTTTTTCGGTACCTGATGATTGTGAAGCGCGGTGGTAGCGGTGATCCGACCCACTCCCTGCTGAAGGATCCACTGTTGTTTGTGGTGGGATTGGTTTGGGTGGTTATGGTTTCTTTTACGATCTACATAAATATCTGAAGGTTTATGGCTGACAACCCAACTGCGGAAAATAAAGTTCCCCTCTTTTTCAGAGTGTTCCGCCTTGCACCAGAGTCAATGCGACGGCGGTTCCGTTTTCTGTTCGCTGCTATGCTGATTCTGGCCTTTATCGAAACAGGGGCTGTGGGTTTGCTGGCTTTTTATGCAGCGGCAGTCTCTGACCCCGCCTCCAGTTTTCAGCTGTCTGCGCTTAACGCACTGAGGGAAATTCCCTTTTTCAGCCCGCTCGTGCAAAGCCCAAAAGCCATGATCGCCAGTCTGAGTGTCCTGGTGATATTGACGCTGCCCCTGAAAAACGGTTTTCGCGGATGGGTGACCTATCGCATCGCCCGCTACAGTGCTGCACTGGAGGCTGTTTTCGGGCAGCGGCTTCTTGAGGGGATTCTGGCCAGAGACTATGCCTGGCATGTCAAGCAGAACAGCGCGGACCTGATCCAGACGGTCAACTGGCGGCAACACCTGGGGCGCCAGTTTGTTCAGCCTTATCTGAACGTGGTCTGCGAGGCCAGCATGCTGCTGGTTCTGCTGGGCAGTTTGCTTTGGGTGCAGCCGGTGGTTTCTCTGCTGTTCATTGTTGTCCAGGGGGGCGCCGGAATCCTGGTGTACAAGGGGTTGCGGCGGGGCCTGGATAGAAGCGCTCAGGGGTGTCGCCAGAATGAAATGGCGATGAATCGGCATACAACCCGCTCTATCCAAGGCGTGAAGGATGTCAAGATCACCGATACGGCGGACTATTTTCTGTCCGGCTTTACCCGTAACGCTCAAAAATTCGCCAACCTCTTCGGCAGTCAGCAGTTCTGGCGGGAATCTCCCCTGCTGGCGCTGGAAACCCTCGGTTTTGTCACCCTCGCAGGGGCGATTCTGTTCATGCTGTTCGGGCTCGGTTATTCACCCTTGCAAACCACCGGGACCGCCGCTTTGCTGGCAGTGACCGCCTGGCGGACTCTCCCGGCATTCAACCGGGTTGTCTCCGCGCTTGCCGGCATCCGGACGTCCCGACCTTATGTGCTCTCACTGCTGGATGTTTTGAACAATATGCATACGCCTGACGAGACGGCACGAACGACAACCGGAAAAGCGCTCTCCTTCGAGCGGGAGATCAGGGTCGACAACGTCAGCTTCGCCTACACGCCCGGACGGCCTGTGTTGGACGAGTTTTCCATTTCTCTCGCCAAGGGGCATTCACTTGGGATCATGGGGCCTTCCGGATGCGGAAAGAGCACCCTGGTCGACCTGCTGACAGGTCTGCTGCCGCCGCAGCAGGGCCGGATCCTGGTGGATGGCGTCCCTTTGACCGAAGAGGCGCTGCCGGACTGGAGGCGCCGAATTGGTTATGTGCCGCAGTTCCCTTATGTCGTCGATGGAACTCTGGCGGAGAATATTGCTTTCGGCGTCAGCCCTGAAAAGATTGACAAAGAGAGGGTGCTGCAGGTTTGTGAATTGGCCGCCATCGATTTCCTGCCGCAGCTCTCTGAGGGAATCTATTCTCAGATCGGGGAAAGGGGAGTCCGTCTTTCCGGCGGTCAGCAGCAGAGAGTCGCCATTGGCAGGGCGCTTTACCGGGAGCCGGAGGTGCTGATATTTGATGAGGCGACCAGTGCCCTGGATGTGGAGAAGGATCTGCAAATCAAGGAATTGATCAAAAATCTGAGCGGCAGTCATACATTTGTGATTGTCTCGCACCGGAAATCGACGGTGGAGTATTGTGATGCTGTGTATCTCTTTGATCGGGCGGGAAAGATGGGGGGCCAGGAAGACGGCAGGGGGGACGAGAAGAGAGGCCTTGTAGTACAGAACCGGTGAGCCGAAAAATAAATCCCTCCCCTTTTTCTCAATTCTGTACGATGACTGTTTACTAGGCCGAATATTAGATTTTTTTGCCTCTTCCGCAGAATCTGTGGGTAGAGGAGGGTGGGGAATAGAGCATTGCTTTTCATGGGTGAGTAAGATATTTTCCCCGAAACTATCAAACTCAGTCAGAGGAAAGGCAATGCTGATCAAGACTTTACTGAACAAAGTCGAACGGTTCAAGTTGTTTGTTTACGGTCCTGTATGCGTCATGCTCATTAACGGCGTGGAAACCCTGGTTATTGACATCGAGCCGCGCAGCAACAGTCGGCCGGTCTGCCCCGAGTGCGACAAGCGGCGGAACGCCTATGATCGGCAGTCACAGCGCCTGTTCGAGTATCAGCCGGTCTGGACGTTTAAGTCTTACTTCCGCTATGCTCTGCACCGAGTCAGTGTCCGACCTGCGGCGTCAAGGTGGAGGCTCTGCCTTGGGGCTATGGCAAGGAGAGGATGACCTTCTCCTACCAGGTCTTATTGGCTCGCTGGGCGAAGCGGCTCTCCTGGAAGGAGACCGCCGACATCTTCGAGACCAGTTGGGATACGGTCTTTCCGGCCGTCAAGGTCGTCGTCGATTATGGCTTGGTTCACAGAAGCCTGACGGCGTCACGGAGATCAGCGTTGACGAAATAAAGGTGTTCAGGGGGCACAAGTACCTGACCCTGGTCTATCAGATCAACGCCGGGGCACGGCGGCTTTTATGGTGCGGCCCCAAGCGTCGAGCGAGAGCGCTGCTGCGGTTCTTCTACGAATTCGGCAAAGAGCGCAACACCTAGATCAAGTTCGTATGCATCGATATGTGGGCGCCTTATCTCAAGGTAATCGCCAAGAAGGCCTCGCAGTCGCTGAACATTCTCGATCGCTTCCACATCATGCGGGCCTTCAACGAGGAGATTGATCAGGTCAGACGCGACGAGGTCAAGCAGTTCAAGGCCAACCGGCAGGAGAACGTTCTAGAACGCGGTCGCTGGCTGCTGCTGAAGCGCCCGGAGTCTCTTCGAGAAGCAGACGGCCAGGATGAGCGAGCTGCTCAAGCTCAATCTGGCATCGATCAAGGGCTACCTGTTGCGAGAAAACTTCCGCCGGTTCAGGGACTATCAACGCCCGGACTTCGCGGGGAAGTTCCTCGACAACTGGGTGTCCCGGGCACTGCAAACAGATCAGGAACCGATGAAGAAAGTGGCGCGAATGCTACGCAAACACAAGCCGCTGATTCTCAACTTGTTCAAGGCCAAAGGGCAGCTTTCCAGCGGCGAGGTTGAGGGTTTGAACCTCAATAATTCAGGTAAGTTATGTACATAAAAAATATTTGTAGAGATTTGAAAATTATTAAATTTAAGGAACGCATTTTAGGGGTGTTCTACAATACCTTATGTTCTATATTTAGTTTGAAAGCTAATTATATAGTTTTCGAATCTCAGCATGGAAAAGATTTTTTTGGTAATCCATACTATATGGTTGATTTTATAGCTAATAATGAACTATATGATGAATTCAAGATAATATGTATATTGAATAATAAGTTTGTGAAGAAAAAATTTAAATTCATCGAAAGAGTTAAGTTCTCCAAAAGAAATTCATTGTCTTATATTTACTATATTGCAGTTTCTAAGTTTCTTATTAATGATGTTACTTTTCCTCCATATTTTTCTCGAAGAACTGGACAAAAGTACCTTAATACGTGGCATGGGACCCCATTGAAGACATTAGGGCGAAATACTGCAAATAGCCCTTTTATTGGTGTCGCAAATGCTCAAAGAAACTTCCTTCATACCACTCATCTTTTAGCCCCTAATTCTCATACCGAGGAAGTCTTGATGTCCGATTATATGATTAAGGATATTTGGGGTGGGCGCTTATTGCGGAGTGGATATCCAAGAAATGACGTTTTATTCAGTAGTAAGAATGACGTCGATGTTTCGATTTCAGATAGGTTGAAAAAAATTGCTTTTATGCCAACTTGGAGAGGTGAGTTGTCTAACATTGCTGGCTCTAGTGAAGGACATCTGCAAAAAATAGTTGTATTTTTGGAGGAATTAGATAGGTTATTGCCTGATAACGCCAAAGTTTATGTGCGTCTACATCCAATAATTCTTGGAATAATCTCCTTCGATCAGTATCGAAAAATTTTGGGATTTCCTGATAATTGTGAGCCTTATGAATTTTTATCGACTTGCGATATTCTGATCACTGATTATTCATCCGTTATTTTTGATTTCTGTCTGACCAAGAAACCAATTATTCTTTATGTACCCGATGAACAAGACTATAAAACGACTAGGAATTTTTCTATTGAATTTTCATCAATACCCTTTCCTAAAGCTAGGTCGACTTTTGAAGTTATATCCCAAGTACAAGATATTTTGAAAAATGGAAGTAGCTTCGATAAAGAGTACCAGAGATTTATTGAATTATTCTGTCCATTTGAAAGTGGAAAAAGTACAAAAAAGCTATGTTCAGATTTTATACTAAACACTAAACTAGCGGAATCATTCGATTGTAAAGAAGAGACAGGTAAGAAAAATATACTAATATTTTGTGGATCCTTCTTAAATAATGGAATTACAACTTCATTGAAAAATCTTATGTCAAAAATAGATGCTAATAAATATAACATATATCTTTGGATTGATGAAGAGGTTGGAGATAGGTATGGAAAGGAATATTTTTATTCATTACGGCCTGACATAAAATATGTTTCATCAAAGGATATGTTTACATTCGGAGTTATCGATAGTTTTTTATTTTTTATTTATTATATCTTTAAACAACAATTTAAATATGGTGATAAGTTTTTGAAACGATTATGGTCTTATGATGCCAGAAGACGATTTTGTGATGTAGAATGGGACACTATTGTGCACTTCACTGGTTATGACAGGGTACCCGTTTTTATCATGTTAGCATCCACTGCAAAAAAGATTGTGTATATGCATAATGATATGTATAGAGAAGTCATAAGTAATAGGGTTTTTGATAGCCGCGTTTTGAAACTATCTTACGAGTTGGCTGATGTTGTAGCAACTGTTAGTCCACGTGTCCATGAAAATTATTGCAAAAATATATATGACATAAAACATAAAGTTCTCTATGTACCTAATGTTGTCTCACTCGACTGCTTGGATAAATCTAAGGAAAATATTGTTCATTCTTTAGATAATTCTGTCTCCGATGAGGTTAAGAGGCGTGCTTTATCCGCACTAGAAAAGCCAGATGTATTTAGGTATGTTAATGTGGCTCGTTTTTCTCCTGAAAAGGGGCAGATGAGACTTATTGAAGCATTTGAAAGGGTTTGGCGGGATACACCAGACTGCCAATTGTTTATAATTGGGGGGCATGGTTTTTTGTATGAGTCCTTAGTGGAAAAATCTAAAATGTCGCCAGCCTCTGATTCTATTTTTATTCTACTCGGCTCTAGTAATCCCTTCCCTTTACTCAAAAAAATGAATAGTTTCGTTTTTTCTTCTTTTTACGAGGGAATAGGTATGGTTCTTTTTGAAAGTTTTGCTTTGGGTTTGCCAGTTATATCGACAAATATCCCTGGACCTGCATGTTTGCTTAACAATGGATATGGTCTTGTGGTTGAAAATAGTGTTTCTGGTCTAGTTGATGGAATGCGTAAAGCTCTTAATGATGATTTTGAATACAAAAATTATGATTTTGAGGCCCATAATGAGTTTGCATTAAAGCAATTTTATTCGGCTATCAATTGATTATCTGGAAGGACATTTTTTGAAAAAGATTCTTACCTACGGTACCTTCGACCTCCTTCACATGGGACATGCCCGCCTTTTGAAGCGCGCGCGTGAGTTGGGCGACTATCTCATTGTCGGTTTGTCCACGGACGAGTTCAATAGCAAGAAGCATAAAAGTTCATTTCTCCCTTACGAGCAGCGGAAAGAGGTCCTAGAGGCAATCCGGTATGTCGACGAGGTAATCCCCGAGACCTGCTGGGAGCAGAAGGTGTCAGACATTCGGACGTACGGGGTGGATCTGTTCGTCATGGGGGATGACTGGAAAGGGGAATTCGATTTCCTGAAGCCCCACTGCCAGGTCCTTTATCTACCACGGACTGAGGACATCTCCACGACCGCCCTGAAGGGGCGCCTGCTGTGAGGTGCTGCCTTGACCGCTGTAACTTCTTCTGAAAGCCACTCTATTGACATCGCCCAAGCCGATGCCGCCATGTCGCTCAAGACCTGGTGGGCTCTGCTCTTCATCTATCCGCTCGCCCGCCCGCTGACAGTCTTCATCGTCAACCGTACACGCATCACCCCGAATCAGGTGACCTTCTGTGCTATGGGGCTTAGGACGGTGACTCTTTTCTGCTTCCTGCAGGGGGGCCGCTGGTGGCTGATCGCCGGGGCCGCCACGTATTTCCTGGCTTACGTCTGCGACTGCACCGACGGCACAGTGGCGCGTCTGACCGGAAAGACTTCTGAGTTGGGGCGTTATCTCGATCATGTCGCCGATCTCATCGGCGATGTTGCGATACTGCTGGCCCTGGCGTGGTACCAGGGGCTGTTGCCGTCGGCCTGGATATTCGGGATGATGTTCATGCACATCGCCGAATGCTACATCAGCTATATCAGTGGCTTCGCCATCTCACCCGAACGGAGGGAGCAGCCTGTCTTCTCCCTGTTCAACCTGGTGAACCGCTACCGCCGCTGGTGGTTCGACAGGAACGTCAAATCCTTTTTATCCTTTCCGGACTATACGGCGCTTGTTTTTGTTCTCTTTCCCCTGTTGGGCGAGCCTGTTCTCGGATTGCGGATTGGATTTTACTTTCTCCTGATTATCGTCTTCTATACTGTTTTTTCAACCTTTATCTCGCTCCACACCGGCGAGCGCCGCTTCCCCTGAACGGATCCCTTGTTTTTTAAGCTCCGCTGGCAATAGCCGGTAATTTGTTGGGAATGGGGGATAACCTCAATATCGTGGCGCGGGTGGTTGAATCTTCCAGCGGGTTAGCGAACGAGCCGGGCACGAGGGTTGACGGGGAACACTGCATTGACAAACGAGGGGCATTGGTCTGGCATGCCAATAAGAACGAGCCGTCTTATTCAGCAAGGAGCATGCGTTGAAAGCCAAGAAGATCAGGATCGGAATCCGGGATGTGCGCGATGCGCTCGACGACTTTGTCGTGGCCGGCGAGGCTCTGGCAAGAGGGGACGTTGTCGAAGAGGAGAAGGGAGTCTATTTCACCAGCCTGGAGGCGTTTCGAAAGGCGCTGACACCGAAGCGTCTGGATCTCCTCCATCTGATCAAGGCTACTCAACCCTCCTCGATCAATCAGCTGGCCAAGCTGGCGCACCGCAACATCAAGAACGTGGCGGAGGATGTAAAGTATCTCTCTCAGATAGGGTTGGTCGAGATTGAGATGGTCGGTCGGGGATCGGCGCCGCGTGTGAAATACGATGAGATCGATTTGAGAATCGCGGTTTGAAAGATATGCCGAAAAGCACGACTAAAACCACCATCTCAATCTCAGCAGACCCTAGAGGCACAACCCTTCACCTCGCTGATTTCTCGGCATTTGCGAAGGTGGTGGCGATGAAATTGGAGCTGTGAAAATCCAATTGCTGAAATCCATGGATTCCCTTCTCGGTCAGCTGCTGGTCCGAGTCCTCCCCTCCGCGATCCCCTCGGCTGATGACCGTCCGCCGCGTTCCATCCTCCTCATTCGCCCCGGCGGCATCGGCGACGCCATTCTCCTTCTGCCGGCCATCCGAGCTCTTAAGGCTGTCTATCCAGAGGCCGCTATTGATATCCTCGCCGAAAAAAGAAACGACCAGGGGTTCTCCTTTTCACCCCATATCCGCCAGGTCTTCCTCTATCACCGCGCTCCGGATCTCCTAAAGGTGCTGCGGCGCCGGTACGACGTGGTCATCGACACCGAGCAATGGCACCGTCTCTCCGCGGTTGTCGCCCGTCTCATACGCTCCACCCTGAGAATCGGTTACGGCACAAACGAACGGAAGAGGCTTTTTACGCATGCGGTTTCCTACTCCCACGAGAACTATGAGACCGACAGCTTCTTCAATCTCCTGCGCCCCCTCGGCATCACGGCGCCTGCGACTTCTGAAGCCCCTTTTGTCGAAATCGACCATGCCGCACGCATGAGGGCAGGGGAGCTGCTTGGCGACCTAGCGCACAGGCCCTATGCCGTTCTCTTCCCCGGCGCCAGCATCCCGGAGCGCCGCTGGGGCGCGGACAACTTCCGGAAGGTGGCCGAGGCGCTGGAGGGGGAGGGGATCCCCTCTGTCATTGTGGGAGGGGCTGAAGATGTCATATGTGGGACAAAAATTGTCACTGGATCGAGGGGGGTGAACCTGGGCGGCCGCACCTCTCTGGCTGAAACCGCCGCCGTCATCGATCGCGGCGCCGTTCTCGTCAGCGGAGACTCCGGCATCCTTCACCTCGGCGTCGGTTTGGGAAAACCGACAGTCTCCCTCTTTGGCCCGGGAATTGCGAAGAAGTGGGCTCCCAGGGGCGAGAACCATATCGTCCTCAACAAAAACCTGCCCTGCTCCCCCTGCACCCTCTTCGGCACCACCCCGAAATGCCCCATTGGTGCCAGGTGCCTGCAGGAAATCACACCTGATCAAGTAATAGCCGCTGTGATGACTCTTCTGACTCGGAATTCAGATGAAAAATCTCGGACGCAGATTTACGCAGAAGGGGCGGATCAAGCCAGGAAAACTGAAAGTTAGAGCATCCCGAACGTCAATGAAATGACCGGGGGAAAGGTGGCGGCGGTTTGCAGCTTTCGTACATCGGGCGCGCCTGTGCTATCAATTTGTGATTGCATCCTGTGCCTCCCTCTGATACGATTTCGTCAATGAACCGTTCCCACCGTAAAACGTTGGAAGCCATTTTCTCGCAACCGGTTCCCGCTTTTCTGGAATGGCGGCGCATCGAGGCTCTCCTTATTGCCCTCGGCGCAAAGATGGCTGAAGGAGCCGGGTCGCGGGTCGCTTTTCTCCTAAACGGCAAGCGCGCTGACTTTCATCGTCCCCTTCCGGGTAAGGAAGCCAAGCGCTATCAGGTGCGAGCTGTTCACGAATTTCTTGAAGCAGCAGGAGTTAAGCCATGAGCAAACCACTCAGGTACAAAGGGTGCGTCGCCCATATCGAATTTGATGCTGAGGACCGTATTTTTTGCGGCCGGATCGCCGGAATTGCCGATATCGTCACTTTCCATGGGGAAACCGTGGACGAGTTGGTGCGTGCCTTCGAGGAGGCGGTCGACGGCTATCTTGAGATGGCCGCGATGCTCGGCCGACCTTTTCAAAAACCCTATTCCGGCAAACTCATGCTTCGCGTTCCTCCCGAGGTGCACGCCCATGCCGCGGCAATGGCCGAGGCGCACGGCATGAGCCTCAACCAGTGGGCCGCTGAAGTGCTGGCGCGGGCCGAATGAGAGGGACAGAAACTTCTATGAAATCCGGGGCAGGACAAGCTTGACATCGCGCGGAATGGAACATACGGTGATGACGACGCTACTCGCTATGCCCTATCGAACGCGCATCCTTGAGGAGAGGCGACAGGCATGGATCAAGAAATCGTAGCGGAAAAGCTGGAGTCCCTGTGCTGTTCGGTGTTTCCATTCCACGGGTGCAGCCAAAATAGAGTGCCATGACCGGAAGAACCGTAAAAATCCAAGAACCCTTGGCAGCGATAAAAAAGCTGCTCGCCGGCACGCCCGAGATCCGTTTCGCCTACGTCTTCGGTTCGTATGGACGCGGCGATGCCGGGCCTTTGAGCGATGTCGACATCGCCGTCTGGGTTGAAGATGCGGTGGAGCCGTTTCACTTTCGGCTGAAACTCATGGAGGAGCTTTCGCGGCTGCTGAAGACAGAGAGATTCGATCTGGTGACGCTCAACGATGCCTCTCCGGTTCTGCGCTACGAGGTGGTTCGCGACGGGCGGGTGGTCAAGGAGGACAAAAGCCGTCGGGTCGAGTTTGAGACGCGAACGCTGAGCGAGTATCTGGACACGGCCCATTTACGCGATGTTCAGAGCCGCTATCTCAAGGAGCAGTTGGGAGGCTTTCGTGGTCAATAAGTCCGTACTGGCGGCCCGCCTGGAGCGTTTGCGGGAGTATCTCGAGGTCCTGGAGGCGGCGCAGCGCTACGACGCGGAGCGTTTTGTCAAGGACCCCTTCATTTACGGCGCGGCGGAACGCCATCTGCATCTGGCCATCGAGTGCCTGCTGGACATCGGCAACCATGTGATTTCCGACCGGGGATACCGAAAACCGGAAAACTATGCCGACATCTTCCGTATTCTCGCGGAAAAAGATGACCTTCCCGGCGAACTTTGCGAAGATCTTGTCGGGATGGCGGCTTTCCGAAACGTTCTGGTGCACGACTACCTGCGTCTGGACCGGCGAAGGATTCATGAGATCCTGCGCGAAAAACTGCCGGTCCTCAGAAGGGCGGGGCGGATTTTCTCGGAACTTCTTTGATGTGAATGGAGTATTGTAGTGCCAGTTTTCCTGGGGTTCGCCTTCCTCCTCGGCGCCATCGTCGGCTCCTTCCTCAACGTCTGCATCTATCGCATCCCCGCCGGTGAATCGATCGTCCGCCCCGCCTCGCGTTGTCCCAAATGCGGGCAGGCGATCCGCTGGTACCAGAACGTGCCGATTCTCAGCTGGCTGCTGCTGCGGGGGAAATGCGCCGCCTGCGGCGTGGCGATTTCGCCGCGCTACCCCTTCGTCGAGGCTCTGACCGGGGTGCTCTTCGCCCTGGTCGTCTACCGCTTCGGCCTGCAGTATTTCGTGCCGGTGTTGTGGATCTTTGCCGCCGCCCTGGTGGTTATCACCTTCATCGATCTCGACCACCAGATCATCCCCGATGTCATCAGCCTGCCGGGGATCGGCATCGGTTTTCTCTGCTCCTTCGTCATCCCCTGGATTTCCTGGACCGACTCGCTCATTGGCATTCTGCTCGGCGGTGGCAGCTTGTATCTGGTTGCCGCCGGCTATCAATGGCTGACCAAAAAAGAAGGCATGGGCGGCGGGGACATCAAGCTTCTCGCCATGATTGGCGCGTTTCTCGGGTGGAAGGCGGTGCTGCCCGTCATCTTCCTGAGTTCGCTTATCGGATCATTGATTGGCGTACCTGTGATGCTGGTCAAAAAGGCCGACGGGCAGCTTGCCATTCCGTTTGGCCCTTTTTTGGCCCTTGGGGCCGTGATTTACCTGCTTTGGGGTCGGGGATTGATCAGTTGGTATCTTTCCCTTTTTTAATCTTCTTGGTTTTTAGTTCCTTTGATTTATCGGATTGTATCCGTTTTTATCGTCCTGTGAATTGAGGGGGAGTGTGGTCTTAATTAAATTTGTTGACCGCCACCTACCATTTCCATATAATTAAGCTCAATTTCATTTAATATGGATGGTCGGATAAGCATAATGCCGCAAAATCGAGTCAAAGAAATCCGGGAATCCCTCCTTATGAGCAAAGCGGAGCTTGCGCGGAAGGCGGGAGTATCCCCTTTGACGATTAACCGTATCGAGGGTGGCGCCGCCTGTCGTTTGGCAACCATGCGAAAAATTATTTTGGCTCTCGATTTGACCACTGCGGACCGGGATAAGGTTTTTCCCGAATAGTGGTATGCCCCTTGCTGTAGTAGCAAGGATAGATTTCTCGGGTCGGCTTTCCCTAACTATTTTTCAGGATTTTTCCATGTTTTTTCAGGGGAAGAAAGAAGTTATCGGTATCGACATCGGCTCCAGTTCCATCAAGCTGGTGCAGTTGCGCGAAACCAAGGCGGGATACCAGATCGTTAACCTCGGCATCGGACCGCTGCCACCCGAGGCGATCGTCGATAATGCCATTATGGATTCCAGCGCGGTCGTAGAAACCATTCAAAATCTGATACGTGGACTGGAAATCAAAACAAAGAATGTCGCCACCTCCATCTCCGGCCATTCCGTCATTATCCGCAAGATTCAATTGCCGATCATGACCGAGGAAGAGATGGAGTCTTCGATCCAATGGGAGGCAGAGCAGTACATTCCTTTTGAAATTTCCGAGGTTAACCTGGATTTTCAGATCATTGGGCCGGATGAAAAAGACCCGGCGCAGATGAACGTCATACTCGTCGCGGCAAAAAAAGATTTTGTCAATGACTACGTGGCCGTATTCAAGGAAGCCGGTCTCAATCCGGTTGTTATGGATATTGACTGTTTTGCCCTGGAGAACGTCTTCGAGGCCAATCATGGGTCCGAAACCGACGAAGTAATCGGTCTTCTCAATATGGGCGCCAGTGCCATGAATGTGAATGTCATTAAAGAGGGGGTTTCGGTGTTTACCCGGGACATTCAGGTAGGCGGCAATATGTTCAACGAGGAAATCCAAAAACGTCTGGGCATGAGCAGTGAGGATGCGGAAAAAGCGAAATTAGGGGTGGTTTTTGAAGACGTAACTTCAGAGGCCATTCAGGAAGTCATAGAAGACGCCGTAGAGAATCTTTCACAGGAAGTTCAGCGTTCTCTTGATTTCTTTTCAGCCACTTCCGCCGATGAGAAGGTGCATAAGCTTTTTATCACCGGAGGTGTTGCCAAAACCCCGCAGGTCAAAACGGTGCTTGAAGGCAGGCTGGGAATTCCGGTGGAAGTTTTTAATCCGTTTCAGAAGATTATAGCTTCTCCCGACGAATTTGATCCGGATTACATCGAGTCAATAGGTCCCCTTCTATCTGTTGCCGCCGGACTTGCCATGAGACGGATGGGTGATAAATGATTCGCATAAATCTCCTGCCGGTAAAGGCGGTCCAAAAAAAAGAAAAATTACAAGGACAGTTGATTGTTCTTGCCATCTCGGTTGTCTTTGTTTTGCTCGGGTGTTTTGTTTTATATGGGGGTGTGCTGAAAAAAATCAATGCTGAGAATGCCGCGATTTCGGAAAAGGAGCAGGAAATTGCGCGCCTCAAAAAGACAATTGGCGAAGTTGCGCATTTCAAAAAATTGCAGCAGGAGTTGCGCGGAAAACTTGACGTGCTGGAGAAAATCAAAGCCGCCCGCAGTGGACCGGTTCGATTGTTGGATGAGCTGAGCCTGGCTCTGCCGGAAAAAGTCTGGCTGGTTTCTTATAAAGAAACAGGTGGGGCGATTACAATCAGCGGCATGGGATTGAGCGAAGAAACGGTCGCTGAATTTTTGCGCAATCTGGAAGGATCTCCCTACTACAAAAATGTCGAATTGAAGGTAATCGCGCAGATGACCCAAGGAAAAGACGGACTACGGCTGCAAAAATTCGATGTCACTTGTCAGGCGGATACACCAAAGGCCAAGTAACCATTATGAACCCAAATGTCGAAAAAATCATAAAGCTGCCTTTATATCAGAGGTTATTGATTTTACTGGTTTTATTGCTTAGCTTGATGGGGGTGTTCGTCTATTTTTTATACATGCCCAAAATGGATGAACTTAAACAACTGCAAGATAAAAATGCCCAATTGCAAACCAAATTGCAAGAAGATCAGAGGATTGCCGGGAACCTGTCCAAGTTCAAAGCGGAATACGAAAAAATGCAGGAGCAACTGAATCAGGCCCTTACCGAGTTGCCGAACCAGAAGGAAATCCCGGCATTATTGACCAGTATCGCCGCAGTGGCTAAGGATAACGGCCTCGACATTCTTCAATTTAAGCCCGGCAATGAATCTCCCAAGGGTTTTTATGCCGAGGTTCCTGTCGATTTAAAGTTGTCCGGCTCATATCATGAAGCGGCTCTTTTTTTTAATGCTGTCTCCAGTTTGTCTCGTATTGTGAATGTCAGTAAAGTCAGTTTGGGCAATCCCAAGGAAAATGACGGCAAAACAATGCTTTCGATTGATTGCCTGGCTACAACGTTTCGTTTTCTTGAAGAAACCAAAGGAAAAAAATGACGCGTAAAGCCAAGCTGGCCTTAGCGGGCTCCCTCCTTTTCCTTGTCTCGGCATGTGCCGAAGAAGCGCCGGTGTCTGCCCCGGCGCCCGTGACGAAAAAGGTCGCGCCGCAAGCGGGTAAACCCGCAGCAACCGGAGTCAAGAACGAGGATGCTGTCAAGGTTCGGGAATATTCCTACGATCCGCTCGGCCGCCGTGATCCATTTGCCCCCTTGCTGGTTGTTCGGCCGCCCACTTTTGCCAGCACCGAGCCGCAGACTCCCCTTCAATCCTTTGAGCTTGGGCAATTGCGCCTCATAGCCATAATCGTGGGAAAGGGACCTGCTTCCGCCATGGTCATGGCGCCCGATGGCAAGGGATATATCTTGAAAAAAGGAATCAAGGTCGGAAAAAACAGCGGCAAGGTCATCGATATCAATCCGGAGGCCGTGCTTGTCGAAGAAAATTACTTGGACTTTTCCGGCGAGGTCAGGACTAAAACGCAGGAAATTCAGCTCCCTAAGCGGGAAGGAGCTTGACATGACTATGGTTAAATGGCAATCGCGCCTTGGGGGGATCCTTCTTTTATCGCTGGCTGCCCTTTGCTTAACCGCCCCTTCGGGCTGGAGCGAGGAGGATGCGGTAACAGGTCAGAACCGTCTAAAGGATATCCGTGTATCCTCAGCCAATTCCCTGCCAATCATTGAGATCGAGTCGGAGATGCCGGTTGGTTATCGTTACACGGTGTACGATTCCTACGATCCGGTGCGGATTATTGTCGACCTGCCGGGGATGGAGGTCGCGGCAATTCAGAGCCCCCAAAAAGTCGATTCGGCGCCGTTAAAGGAGATTCGGACGGGCGCATTCGATCTTGCATCCGGACATTTGGGGCGCATCGAATTGCTGTTGACCAAAGAGACGAAATACAAGGTTGCTTCGGAAGATAATATTTTCTCGATTACCTTTCTCGCCGAGCGTGGCGAAAATAGGGCAGAAATTATCGAACCAACGACTGCTGTCGCGGGCAGCGAAATAGCCCCACCCACCAAACCTGCCGACTCAGAGCCCGTCGCTATCCCTGCCGCCGCAGGACGGAAGGCCGCCCAACATGTGACGGACATTCAGGTCGAAAACGGGAAAATAACCCTGCTGAGTGATGGCGTTGCTGAAAACTTCCAGTATTTTCATCTGCGCTCGCCATTGCGGCTGGTGGTCGATGTCTATGGCGTCAAGACCGAATCCGCGAAACGCAAGTACCAGGTGTCCGGCGGATTCCGACAAATGCGGGTAGGCATTGATGCCGACAAGACCCGGTTTGTCCTGGATGTCGATGGCCAGAATTTTCCCGAACATAAGGTTTTTCAGACCGAAGACGGCATCGTAATCTCCTGGGCCGCGGCAAAAGAGATCGCGCAAACGGCTTCGACCCCTGCCCAGAGCGCACCCGCAAAAACCAGTGGCGCAACAGCGACCAAGCCCATTTCTCCTGCGGCGGCTGCAAAGCGACCGCACCTCGTAGCCGTCGAGGGAGTCGATTTCAAGGTCGATGGCGCCCAATCGATCCTCACCATCGGTTTGTCGGCGGGGACCGAGATTGCCGGGCCGGAAAAAGAAGGGGACCTGGTCCAGTTTACCGTTAAAAACGCCACGATCCATCGTTCCCATCGACGAACCATCGATGCTTCGGCTTTCCCCAGCGCGGTGAAATTGATCACTCCCTACAGTGCCGAGGGCGGCAAAGAAGTTCGCTTCAGCGCTCAATTGAAGGGCGAAGTCCCATATGCTTTGCAGCAGAAAGGTGACAAAGTTTACCTGGTGGTCGAAAACCAGGAATTCGCCGAGCCCGCTGCGGAGGAAAAGACCCTTGTTGTCCCTGTTCCAACCTTGGCGTCCTCGGCGGAAAATGTCGTTGCACCCACCTCTTCGGCAGCGCCGATCATGCCTTTAACCACCGTTGCCGCCCAACCGGCGGTGGAAACGGTCCAGACGGCCGAGGTTCCTGCTGTGTCACAGAGCGATGCGGTGGAATTCAGCGGCGAGAAAATTTCGCTGGTCTTTGACGATGCAAACATTCGCAACATCTTGCAACTGATCGGAGAAGTCAGCAACCTGAACATCATTGCCGCCGAAGATGTGAAAGGATCTATTACTCTTCGCCTCATCGATGTCCCCTGGGATCAGGCGCTTAACCTGATTTTGGAAACCAAGGGGCTGGGGATGCTGCGCGAGGGGAATGTCGTGCGCATTCTGCCCAAGGATCAGATCCGGGCAATGCGGCAGGCCGAGTTGACTGCGGTTAAAGAGGAGCGGCAACTTGAATCCGTGATTACGGAGGTCATTCCCGTCAGCTACACCGCTTTGAACAATATCTCCACTCCCGCGAAAGAGCTGTTGACCGATCGTGGGAAAATTACAGAGGATGCGCGAAACAAGCAGATCATCATTACGGATATCCCTTCGGTTATTGCAGACATTAAAAAACTGGCTGGTATTCTCGATACGCCCGAGCGGCAGGTCATGATCGAGGCCCGCATAGTAGAGGCCAGTTCCTCTTTCGGTCGGGATTTGGGTGTCAAGTGGGGATTGTCCTACAATAACCCCTCTCCCGGGAATGGCGACATCAACAATGCGAATATCGGTCTGGGCGGTAGTTTCCTGATTTCTCCTCCCGATGCAGGATCTGTTATGGGAGGGGCTGGATTTGGTTCAGGCATCACCTTCGGCCGGGTGGGCATCGATAGTGTGGTCCTTGATTTGCGTATTTCCGCCTTGGAGAGCGCAGGTTATGGTAAAGTCATTTCCACCCCGCGAGTTTCTACGCTTAACGGCGGTTCCGCCTCCATCAGCCAAGGGACCAAAATACCTTACCAATCCTCCGGCACCGACGGCTTACCGAAAACGGAATTCGTCGATGCCAATCTGCAACTGACCGTTCAGCCGGTCATCAATCCAGATGACAGCATCATCTTGGATATTTCCGCCACCAACAGCTCCATCGGTTCGACGGTAAGCACCGGGGGCGGTACCGCGCCTGCGATCGATACGAAGGAAGCCAAAACCAAGGTTCTGGTCCGGAACGGGGAGACAACGGTTATCGGCGGCATTTTCGTGGAAACCGAGAACACCAGCAACGCAGGCGTTCCTCTGCTCATGGACATTCCAATCATCGGCCATTTGTTCCGTTCCGACAACAAGGGCAGTACTCGCTCTGAACTTCTGATTTTCATCACCCCTCGCATTGTCCAATAGGGTCTGCATCTCTCATTTCAAGAGTCAAAAGGACAGGCAGGTTGCCTGTCCTTTTGACTCTATGGCCAAGGAGTAGCTGGTTGTGACGATTTTAATCTCTCAGCGGGAGACACTTGGATGA